>NZ_JBECOS010000004.1:0-143652 GCF_040104455.1 Pseudoalteromonas sp. BZB3
AACCTCGTTTGCCTATTCATCCCTAAAGCTGGGTCCCATCGCGCATCCATGCGCTCATCTCAACGAACTGCGAAGCTACGCTTCGGTCTCATTTCGTCCATGTGAAAGTAGAACATCGCCAGCAAAGGTTGCCCCGGACAATTAAAGAAACCCGTTGCAGCAATGCAGCGGGTTTTTTGCGTTTAGGGTGCTAAATCGTCCTGCATGGTGATGAGGCAATGCTCGGTGGTAAAAAGACGAATTAGCGCAAGGTGAAGTGAGCTGTCTTCACAGCAGCCTCTTTTATCACTCTGAAACATACCCCCTCAGCTTTAGCTAAAATAGCTTATCTCACCTTGCGCAAAGTAAACGTATTCGCTTTGTTCATTGTCGTTAACACTTTGCACTACATTCATCCATGAAGCTGGATCCCATCATGCCTCCATGCACTCATCTCAATGAACTGCGAAGCTTCGCTTCGGTCTCATTTCGTCCATGTGAAAGTAGAACATCGCAAGCAAAGTTTGCCCCAGCTTGGCGCCCCCGAGCACTTAAAGAAACGCGTTGCACAAATGCAGCGGGTTTTTTGCTGTGTGAAGAATTTTCGCATCACGAAGTGATAAAGCGGAAACTTCTGCGCAAGGTGAAATGAACAACCTTCACCGAGCTTAATCTAGACGGCCTTAACTCCAGTTAAACTAGCTCACTTCACCTTGCGTAAAGCAAATGTACTCGCTTTGCTCGCAGTCATTAACTTTGCACCTAATTTGAAACAAGCTTAACTAATGGCTATGCTTAAGAGGTATTTAGAAAAGGCTTGATGTGTGTCGATATATTTAATTTATTTACTTGTTATGTTTGCTTTATTCGGCACATCAGCGAGTTATTTTGCGCGTTTTATTTATCGCTACTGGGTTCATAAAGATATGGATCAAACGCTGATCTATAAAGCTGGAGGGTGCGCCCTATTGATAATGACATTGTCAGCAATAGGGGCTTTGCTATTTTAGTTACTTATTGTAAAGCTCTCACACTTGCTCTTAATACAGAGAGATTGAATAGGAAGAACTTGTTTGCAAGTTTCATCAGGGGGTTGTCTTTCGTTCAGTATTCGCTCTTGTGTAGTTTCAGCATCAGCCAAGCGTTCTACTTCATTTTCATCAACATTCTTAGTCGAAAACACAACATAATTACTTGGGCCACCACACGCTGCTCTCTCACCTACACCTATTACTTTGCATTGAAAGCTCGCATCACAGCTTAGATCAGCTACATAAGCTTTCAGGGTGTTGCTCTCTTCGAACTGAGTACCTGCTGGGGACTGACAGCCTGATAACATGAGCAGAATTGATATAACTAGGGCCAAAACTGTTTTCATGTATGTTCCTTTTATTGCGCGATATAAGTACTGTCGTTTAGTGTAACACACTTGTTATTGATACATTGTGTCGTCGGCTTAGTTAACATGGCGCAGATGCTTTGCATACCTGATTGCGCATTATATAGACTCTCATACTTTGTCAGTTTATCTGCAACAGTTTTGGCTGTCTCATCAGTTGTAGTTTTAGTTGAGTAAAGCATATAGTGGCTAGGACCACCGCAAGCTCGATTGCCAGCAGCTATTACCTTACATTGTGCATTGGAATCACACTCATTGTTTTTCTCTATTGCGCTTATATCAGCTCTAAGAGAGTTTAAAGCTTCTTGAGATACCTTTTCTAAACCTAGCTCAGTTTTATCTACGTTTGAAAGCTCGGTCACTTTAGGTGCAGACGCAGGCTTATCTTCCGTTGTAGAGCTCACTTTTTCAGCGCTCTGTGGTTTTGCCTGTTCGGTATTGTTCATTTCATCAGTTTGACCACAGGCTGATAAAACGAATAAAACAGCTGTGAAGACAATGGCTTTTTGCATAACGTGTTTCGCTCTTTTTTCAGTCAGTTTGCATCTTATTGAAAATTTATTCAAGCATAGTGAAAATGAACCTGTTATGTAGAACAGTGACTTAATACATTAATAAAGCACTTTCTGTTTAGTTGCTTTACTCACGTTAAAATAGCTTGTTGAACAAAGAAGGAATATCAATCGTTTATGGATTTAATGTGACTAAAATTCAGGCATAAAAAAACCGCTGTTAAGCGGTTTTAATACAAGTTAATGGCGGAGAAGGAGGGATTCGAACCCTCGATAGGGCTACAAACCCTATACTCCCTTAGCAGGGGAGCGCCTTCAGCCACTCGGCCACCTCTCCGGCGCAAACTTTAAATGTGGCGGAGAGATAGGGATTTGAACCCTAGATACGCTATTAACGTATGCCGGTTTTCAAGACCGGTGCTTTCAACCACTCAGCCATCTCTCCATGGACAAAGATAATACTCAGCGATTATGCCGCTGTAAATAGCTTTTGATTTGTTTGCCTAAAAATTAACCTAAAATTAAAGAAAAAATTCTTTTTTTTAGCTTAAATGGCCACATCGGTTAAATTGTGTATAGTGAAATCAAAAAGATAAGCGCTTTAAACGGTTACTTATATTGAGCCATATGAGCCGTTGACAGTTTTTGCGCGCAGACTGCAAAAAGAGACTGCCAGCTAAAGCTTGGCTTTTTAATCGTTGATTTCTTTAAGCGAGGTTGCGTGTTGCTGCACGCCGCAGCTGTCTGGATCATGATGAGCTCCTAAGTTATGTAAGTGAGTAATGCTTGATTGAGTGTATTTTGCATTCGATTTGGTTAATTTAAAAACAATAAAAATTGCTGTTTTCGGATAAGTTTTTCTAATGAATTGTGTTTTATATTATTGTTCTTGAATAGTTATTCTTATCTATTTTTCATGGTTTAAGGGCTTTCTCGGTTCTTTGTGAATAATTATTTAATAAGCTAGGTTAATTAATTTTATGCTCGTTGTTGTAAAGCCAAGTGATTCGCCTTTTATAGAAGCGCAGGTTAAATGGTTAGAAGAAGAATGTGTAAAAAGAGGGCTCAAAAATCAATGGTTTTTTACATCAGGGTGTTTTGAGACAGATGTCACCGCTATCAAGAAAAAGCTAGCAGAAGTAGAAACGGTTGTTGCAGTTGGTGGTGATGGGACATTGCATTTGGCCGCGAATGCATTGGCGAATTCACCTGTTTCGCTTGCTGTGCTGCCAGCTGGCACGGGTAACGATTTTGTAAGGCAGTTCGGGTATTCTACACAGCAATGGCGAGCCTTGGTCTTTTCTGAATCTTATAGGTTATTAGATTTGGGTAAAGTCAATCAGCGGTTTTTCATTAATGTTGCTGGTATAGGGTTTAATGCTGCAGTTGTAAAAGATATTAATACGTTTCAAACCCGTCATAAGCTGAGCTATATTTTTGCAGGCATTAAGCATTTGTTTAGCTTTAAACACACTTCATCGCATGACCCTTCTTTGATGCGTGTATTTGCAAATGGCCAGTTTTTTGCTGCAGGCCTAAAAGTGGCGCCGAGTGCTAGGATTGATAATGGTAAGCTATTAATGTTGCATTTTAGGGCTGAGTCTTTACTGAGTAGACTTTGGAGCTTTTCACTGATGCTAGTACATCAGCATGAAAAGTCATCTCATCTTGAGGTCAGTGAGTTGATGGAGTATGAAATCTCTGATCCTGATCTGTTAGTTGAAGCTGATGGCGAAATGATAGGAGAGACACCCGCAGTCGTTAAAGTCTGTCGAGGCGCACTTAAGATGAGGTTATAAAAGAGAGCTGACATTAGTCAGCTCATAAAGGGAGATAATTAATACTGTAATCGAATAATGCTTATTTAGATTTAAAGTTGAAAAGCTGATAGCCATTCATTGCTGGGATCTGCGCAACTAAATTAGTTTCTGCATGTGCAATACCTTCAAATTTATCGCATAAGCCATTTGCTTGTTCTTCAATTTGCTTTGCTTGTAATTGTACTTTTTCTTCAATTTGTTTGCCCATGTTTTCCATGCGCGCTTCAAAGCTTTCCATGTCGCCGCCTGAGCTGACCATTTCAGAGCCGACCATCATTAAGATACTGCCGATTGATTCCATCATGGCTGACTCGACGGCTTCTTCTATGTGAGTTTCAAAGTGGTTATCAAAATTTTCTCCGAACTCATGAAAGGTCTTTTCGCCCATGACAAATGCACCTTGTTGATAGAAGGTATCACTGATCTCAACGTGTAGTTCATCCATCAGACCGTTAAGAGACTCTAGTCCTTGTAGGTTGAACGCTTGCGCTACTTCATCCAATGCAACACCAGCAAGCTTTACGCCGTCAAGAGCGATATTTGCTACTTGTGGTAGTTGTACTCTGAGTGAATCTGCATAATTCGCTAGGGCTGTTTTTTGATCATAGGTTAGTGTGATTGCTTGTCCATCAACATAAAGCTCACCATAGCTGTCAATCGTTAGTTGTTTATTATTCTCTGCAGTGATCTGTAGTTGATTTGGCGTGATGCGAACATCATTCTGGAAATCGACTTGGCACTGGTCGCTGCTAATTTGAATACCATGATCTTCATGTGCGATTGTTGAAGTACTTAAAATTAGCGTTGTTGCTAGCATAAACTTTTTCATAATTATCATTCCTGTTGATAGACTCGATGATTACTTATCAAGATGAATGCCAAAAATTAAAGTTATTTAAATTCATATTGTTACGTTTTTTGTCTTCTTTTTGTAAGTGTGCTTATAGCTAAAATAAAAATAAAAGTGGTTTATTTAACCAATTATTACGATTTTTAACATTGAGGTCTCCATGCTAAGTCGCATCGTAAAGTTTGCAAACCTAAAAAATCGAGCTAATTATTAATTCAGTATTGTGCTTATAGTCATGAGGTTGTCACCATGCGTAATTCCTTTTCTGAAGATGCGCCTATTGATGATGAGTTTGGTGCGGAGCTAGATGATTTAAATACAGAGTCTTCTAGCATTCAAAAGCGCCGTGCTCGAAAAAGGTTAGAAGATTATTTTGAACAAAAGCGCTTACGCGAATGCTTAGGTGATGATGAGTTTGGAGACATTGATTAAACAAAGTGCACTGTTTGTAGCTAGTTCACCGCTTAGCTCAAAGTCGGTGCTGGAAGTAACTCTGCGTTAAATCTCAACTATCTAGACACGCTCCCGCAGTACGTCATAATGGTGCGCATGGCATAAAATAGTTTGAGATTAATATGGGCAAAGTTAAGGTTTGGGATGGCTTTATTCGAGGCTTTCACTGGTTGTTGGTTATTGCGTTAGGTGTGCTGTATATCAGTGGTGAAGAAGGCTGGTTAGAGTTACACTTTGTTACTGGTTATGTGTTGTTAGCACTGATGTTAGCCCGATTAATTTGGGGTGTAATTGGTAGTGAAACAGCTAGGCTAAGCAAGTTGATTAATCATCCTACAAAGGTTGTTAATGCATTAAAAGGCAAAGAAGACAGAGTTGGTCACAATGCCGCAGGCAGCCTGATGGTTGTGCTGTTTTTTGTGTTGATCCTTCTACAACTCGTCACAGGGTTATTTACCACAGATGATATTCTTGTGGATGGCCCTTTGGTACAGTATGTCAGTTATGATCTTGTTGAGTTAGCAGGGTCAATACACCACAGTAATATCGATTTTATAATTGCCGCAATTGCATTACATATCTTGGCTATCATTGCCTATCGTTTTAAAGGTAAAAACCTCATCAAAACGCTTTTAACAGGAACAGTAGAATCGAGCTTGCAACAGCCAAAAATGAAGGCTGGTTGGATAGCTTATATCATCTTTGCTCTGTTCGCTGCGGTATTAATTTTCTTGTGGGGCATGGAGCCTTTAAGTCAATTGATGGCATAAGCCAAAACTGAGTGAATAAAAAACCCGATAAACTAAGTTTATCGGGTTTTTGCATTTTTATGTAGTGAGTTACTTAGTCACTTAATCGGTTTAAACCATTCAATGCAGCTACACGATAGGCTTCAGCCATGGTTGGGTAGTTAAAGGTGGTATTAACAAAGTACTCGATGTTATTACCTGGGCCTTTTTGTTCCATAATTGCTTGGCCGATGTGAACGATTTCTGAGGCACGCTCACCGAAGCAGTGAACTCCTAAAATCTCTTTAGTTTCTGAGTGGAATAACAGCTTCAAGCTACCCACTTGTGTGCCTGTGATCTGCGCACGCGCAAGGTGCTTAAACTGGGCTCTCCCGACCTCGTAAGGGATTTTAGCTGCTGTTAGCTCTTGCTCTGTTTTGCCCACAGAACTCATTTCAGGAATGGTATAAATACCAGCAGGAATGTCATTGATCAGCTTTTCGCTGCAATCGCTTGAAACAATGGCTTTAGCTGCGATACGGCCCTGGTCAAATGCGGCACTGGCTAAACTTGGATAACCAATCACGTCACCAACGGCATAAATGTTATCGATTTCGGTTTGGTAGCTATCGTTAACTTTTAATTGTCCACGGCCATCGGCTTTTAGGCCTACAGCGGCAAGATTAAGCTTATCCGTATTACCGGTTCTGCCATTGGCAAATAAAATGCAGTCGGCACGTACGCGTTTTCCTGATTGCAGATGCAGTACGACACCATGCTCATGAGGTTCAACTTTAGCAAATTCTTCATTGTGACGAATAACAATGCCACTATTCCAGAAGTGGTAACTTAGCGCATCAGAAATCTCCGCGTCCATAAACGCCAGTAATCTATCGCGGGTATTGATCAAATCAACTTTAGCACCAAGCCCTTTAAAGATAGAGGCATACTCACATCCAATAACACCGGCACCATAGATTAAAACGCGCTGAGGGTCATGCTCTAGACTTAAAATAGTGTCACTGTCATATATTCTAGGGTGAGAGAAATCGACACCAGGTGGACGGTATGGGCGTGAGCCTGTAGCAATAACAATAATGGGTGCAGTGATCACTTCATAAGAGCCGTCAGCATGTGTCACTTTAATTGAGTAGCGGTCAATAAAGCTGGCGTCACCTTGAAATAACTCGATTCGGTTTCTGTCATAGAAGCTACTACGCAGGTTCGATTGCTTGGAGATTACATTACTCGCATGGCTAAGAATATCACCAAATGCCAAGCGCTGTGGTTTGTCAGTGAGGCTGAAAAGAGGATTTTGTTTATATTCAATTAAGCGACTAACTGAGTGTCTGAGTGCTTTTGAAGGTATGGTACCCCAATGAACGCAGCCACCACCAACTGCTTTATGCCGTTCGATAACGGCAACACGTTTGTGGCTTTTAGACAGGTTCATTGCGGCACCTTCACCACCAGGGCCTGAACCTATGATAATAGCGTCATACATAAATGACGCCGGCTTTTCTGTATTCGATTCTGCTTTTTGTTTGGCCACAGCCCCTCCTCAACTTGCGAGTTGGCTATCACCGAACAAATCATTTTAGGCGTTCGATAGTAGCCTTGCATTTAGTGCTAACCATGCCTGCTTTTGCGTCTGCCAAGCGGCTTCAAGTTCTTTGTATTGCTTGGCAATTGCCGAAGTATCACATTGCTCACGCATGGAATCAGCTTTAGCTTCTAAAAACTGCTTTTGTGCAGCACAAAATGTTTGTAACTTTTTTAGAAGCAAATCATATTCTTGATGTAACAATGTAAGCTGTTCTTGCGCTAAAGGCAATTTTGCCAGCTTAACTTTAGTCTTTAGTAACAGGGTTTCTGCTTTGGCTTTTTCGATACGCTCGACTGGCGTGCGTTTAAGTTTGCTGGCAAGGCCAACTGCCGCAAATGCTCGGATCATCCATTTTGTTGGGTCGTAGTGGTACCAACGAATGCCATTGCGATAGTCACTGGCAAAAATATGATGGAAATTGTGATAGCCCTCACCGTAAGTGAGCAACGCTAAAAAGCCATTATCACGGGCGGTATTTTTCTCAGTATATGGGCGAGAGCCCCAAATATGCGCCAGTGAGTTGATAAAGAAAGTAAAGTGCTGACTTAATACCAGTCTCAGTACACCCGCCAATAACAACATACCGATAATGTCACCAAACAGTGCACCTAGCAGTAAAGGAATACCTACATTTGTTAGTAACACAAGTTTCATGTAATGACGGTGTTGGAACATCACGATAGGGTTACGTTGTAAGTCTCTGGCATTGCTGTAATCGCCATAGTTTTTGCCTTGGTAGTCACGCAACATCCAACCAATGTGGCTATACCAAAAGCCATTGGTTGCGGCATAAGGGTCTTTGATTGGATCATCGACTTGACCGTGGTGAACTCGGTGATCGCTACTCCAATGTAATGCGCTATTTTGTAGTGCGAATGCGCCGCCAAGTGCAAATATCCATTGCACTGCTGGGTGAGCTTCATATGTTTTGTGCGCCCATAAGCGGTGGTAACCCGCGGTGATTGATAGACCGGCATAAAACATACAGGCAACAAAAGCTATCCAAGTGCTGGTTTCAAAGCCATAGGTGAATCCATACCAAGGCACTAGGGTGATGGCTGCCAAAAATGACAGAACAAAAAACAAGACATTTGTCCAAATGAGAGGGGGTTTTTTCATCTTAAAAAATCTCAGCGTACACTTGTACGCTAAAATAGTATTTCATTCTCATCACGTCAAGTATTAGACTGCACAAGTTATCGATAAACTCTAGGGAGAAAATATGTCAGGTGTTCGTGCACAACAAAAACAAAAAACCCGACAAGCCTTGATAGTAGCTGCATTTAACCAGCTCAGTGCGGAGCATAGTTTTTCTAATTTGAGTTTAAGAGAAGTGGCAAGAGAAGCTGGTATTGCACCGACTTCGTTTTACCGACACTTTAAAGACATGAATGAGCTCGGCTTAACCATGGTTGATGAAGCAGGTTTAACATTACGCCAATTGATGCGCCAAGCACGCCGTCGAATAGCAAGTGGTGGCAGTGTGATCAATACCTCTGTGCTGACTTTTATGGAGTTCATCGACACGTCGAGTAACCAATTTAGATTGTTGTTACGAGAGCGCTCGGGCACATCAAAAGCATTTCGTGCAGCAGTCGCTCGAGAGATCCAGCATTTTATTTTAGAGCTTGCGCATTACTTAGAAGCTGAAACTCCCTGCGATGCGAATCATGCTTACATGCAAGCTGAAGCCATGGTTACCTTGGTATTTAATGCTGGGGCAGATGCGCTTGATCAAGATGTACAACAGCGAGAAGAATTAACCGAGCGTCTGATTTGGCAATTGCGTTATATCGCCAAAGGCGCGAACCATTACGGCACACATCAAGTAAATTCAAAGCCTTCATAAAAAAATCATATAAAAATTAATCTACTCGATTGTTTACTGTTCAAATTTAAAAAGACCCTTAACCTTTATGTTTAAGGGTTTTTTTATTCTTTTAGCTATCCGAATCTGCTTTTTTGTTTCTTTCTTGATTCTGTTTTTGCTGTTTTGTTGAATTGTTTATGCTTGATCTCTGGTGTTGTGGCATGTTAAAAATCGCATCAGTTACAGCATAAATACAAAACATGCAGATAAAAAAATGAAAAAGTTCACACAATTGTCACTGCTATTAAACCTCTTACTGATCAAGTATCGGTGCGGGGCGGTGTGCGTGTGAAATGCAGCATAACGAAAACCCCGCACATTGCGGGGTTTTTTGTTTTTGCATTGTTATCTAAAGACTGACTAAAACTATTTGCTTATAGCGATGATGTTCAAAGGGCGGTACAAAGGGGTGAGGAGCTAAGGTATGAATGATAAGGTTTGGATTTTTGATACAACATTAAGAGACGGTGAGCAGGCGCTAAAAGCGAGCTTAACTGAAGATGATAAAGTACAGCTTGCACATGCCATTAGCCGCCTTAATGTGGATGTCATGGAAGTCGGTTTCCCGGTTTCAAGCCCTGCAGATTTTCGGGCAGTACAGCGCATCGCCACTGAAATTAAAGGCCCTGCGATTTGTGGTTTAGCCCGCGCTGTGACAAAAGACATTGAAGCTTGCGGTGAAGCATTACGTCCTGCAGAGCAAAGCCGTATTCATACCTTTATTGCAACCAGCCCTTTACACCTTGAACACAAGTTACGCATGAGCCTAGATGATGCGACTGTGATGGCGGTGAAATCAATCAAAGTAGCCCGAAATTACACCGATGATGTGGAGTTTTCGTGTGAAGATGCAGGCCGTACTCCGCATTGGGATTTATGTCGCATTGTCGAGCAAGCGATTAAAGCAGGCGCTTCAACCATCAACTTACCAGATACCGTGGGCTATGTAACGCCTGATGAGTATGCGGCGATGATCCACCATTTAATGAATAACGTGCCAAATATCGATCAAGCGCGTTTAAGTGTGCATTGTCATAACGACTTAGGTTTGGCGGTAGCAAACTCGATTGCTGCAGTACAAGCCGGTGCCCGACAAATCGAATGCACGATTAATGGTATCGGTGAGCGAGCGGGTAACTGTTCATTAGAAGAAGTGGCGATGATCATGAAGATGCGTCACGACCATTTAGGTGTTTACACCGATATTCGCAGCGAAGAAATTTACCGCGCTTCACGCCAAGTTGAAACCATTTGTAATATGCCTGTGCAGCCGAATAAGGCCATTGTCGGCGAAAATGCCTTTGCTCACAGCTCAGGCATTCACCAAGATGGCGTGTTAAAAGCACAAAACACCTACGAGATCATGGCCCCAGAAACCGTGGGTGTACCAAACAACCAATTAAATATGACCTCACGTTCAGGTCGCCATGTCATTGAGCATCGCTTAGAAGAATTAGGCTATCAAAAGTCTGACTATGACATGGATAGCTTATATGACAGTTTCTTAGCGCTGGCGGACCAAAAAGGCACGGTCTATGACTATGACCTAGAAGCCATGATCTACTTTAATCAGATCAGTGATAAAGACGAAACTTACCAACTTGAGTTTGTAAATTCAGCGTCAAACTCTCAATCAGTCGCCAGTTCGACTATTGGCATGACAGTAGGTGGGCAATCAAAGCAAGAAGCTGCCACAGGAAATGGTCCGGTCGAAGCCTCATTCAAAGCCATTAAACGCATTACGGGCATGGCGGTTGAAGTGATTGAATACAACTTAGATGCCACAGGCCAAGGTGCAAGCTCGCTTGGTCAGGTAAATATTATTGCGAAATACGATGGCCGCCAATATCACGGCGCCGGTCTTGCTGCCGACATCGTAGAAGCTTCAGTACGCGCTATGATCCGCGTATATAACTTAATTGACAGAGCACAAAAAGTGTCTGACTTAAAACAACAAAGGAAAGCAGGATGAGCCAACAAAGTTACCAAGTCGCCGTTTTAGCTGGAGATGGCATCGGCCCTGAAGTCATGTCTGCCGCCGAGCAAGTATTAGATGCGGTTAGCGCGAAGTTTAATTTTACGCTACAACGTGAGCACCATGCCATAGGTGGTGCTGCCATTGATGAATTTGGTGCGGCGCTTCCTGACTCTACTTTAGCGGCATGTGAAAAAGCGGATGCCATTTTATTTGGCTCAGTAGGTGGCCCTAAGTGGGAGCATTTACCACCGAACGAACAGCCAGAGCGTGCATCTTTACTGCCACTTCGTAAGCACTTTGGTTTGTTCTGTAACTTGCGTCCTGCACAGCTATTACCTGCACTGAGCGCCGCGTCTCCTCTACGAGCAGATATCAGTGCGCAAGGCTTTGATATTTTATGTGTGCGTGAGCTAACAGGCGGTATTTATTTTGGTGAAAAAGGCCGTGAAGGCGAGGGGGCGAGTGAAGCTGCATTCGACACGCAACGTTATTCTCGAGCTGAAATTGAGCGTATCGCGCGTTTTGCTTTCGAAGCAGCGAGACTTCGCAGTAACCATGTTACTTCAGTTGATAAAGCTAATGTATTGGCATCAAGCGTACTATGGCGCGAAGTTGTCACCGAAGTCAGCAAAGACTACCCAGAAGTAACGCTTGATTATATTTATGTAGACAATGCAGCAATGCAGCTTGTGAAGCAACCAAGCCAGTTTGATGTGCTACTTTGCGACAACTTGTTTGGCGATATCTTGTCAGACGAATGCGCGATGATCACAGGTTCTATGGGCTTACTGCCATCGGCTAGCTTAAATCAATCAGGCTTTGGTTTATATGAGCCTGCAGGTGGCTCAGCGCCAGATATTGCGGGTAAAGGTATTGCAAATCCGATTGCACAAATTCTGAGTGCAGCACTCATGCTACGTTATTCACTTGGGCAAGATGAAGCAGCACGCACCATCGAAAAAGCGGTAGCTGAAGCCGTCGCTGCAGGTGTGGGTACACCAGATATCTACCCTCAAGGCGGTTACACCACGCAAGATGTAGCACAAGCAATCGTTTCACGTATTTAATTTTGGCTGATGGCTGCACCGTCATGCGGCCAAGATAAGAGGATGTAGCAAGTGGCTCAGACCTTATACGATAAAATTTGGCAATCTCATGTGGTTGCACAAATCAATGAACAAACCGATTTACTTTATATTGATCGTCACTTAGTACATGAAGTGACATCACCACAAGCATTTGCGGGGCTGCGCGAGAATAACCGCAAAGTACGTTGCCCTGAGAAAACTTTTGCGACCATGGATCATAATGTTTCGACCAAGAGTCGTTCGCTAGATGCTGCAAGTGAAGTGTCGAAAAACCAGTTAATGGCGCTAGCACAAAACTGTAACCACTTTGGTATTGAGTTGTATGACTTAAACTCGGTTAACCAAGGGATTGTGCATGTCATGGGTCCTGAACAGGGGATCACCTTACCGGGGACTACAATTGTATGTGGTGATAGCCATACCTCAACACACGGTGCATTCGGTGCCTTAGCGCATGGTATTGGCACGTCTGAAGTAGAGCACGTATTAGCAACGCAAACACTACAGCAGAAAAAAGCCAAATCATTGAAGATCCAAATTAATGGTGTGCTGCGTCCAACCGTGACCTCAAAAGATTTAATTCTAGCTGTGATTGGCAAGCTAGGCACCGCTGGTGGCACGGGCTATGTGGCAGAGTTTTGTGGCGAAGGCATCGAAGCGCTATCAATGGAAGCGCGCATGACGCTGTGTAATATGAGCATCGAAATGGGTGCCAAAGCGGGTTTAATCGCACCAGACGAAACGACGTTTGCGTATCTTGAAGGGCGTCCGTTCGCACCAAAAGGGAATGATTTCAAAGCTGCCGTTGCATATTGGCAGACACTGAAATCAGATGAGGATGCACAGTTTGATTTAGTCGTTGAACTCGATGCGCAAGATATTCAACCACAAGTGACTTGGGGCACAAGCCCAGAGCAAGTTATTGGTATTGATGAGCGAGTACCAAACCCTGACGAAGAAGCCGATTTAATCAAAGCAGATGCCATGCGTGCAGCGTTGAAGTACATGGGTCTTGAAGCGGGCCAGAAGTTATCTGATGCAAAAGTCGATACCGTATTTATCGGTTCTTGTACTAACAGCCGCATTGAAGATTTACGTGCGGCCGCTGAAATTGTCAATGGCAAGCAGGTTGCGACTGGCGTTGAAGCCTTGATAGTGCCGGGTTCTGGTCTAGTCAAACAGCAAGCAGAACAAGAAGGCTTAGCGGATATTTTCAAAGCGGCAGGGTTTGAATGGCGTGAGCCAGGCTGCTCTATGTGTCTTGCAATGAACGATGACAAGTTGGGCGCTGAAAAGCGCTGTGCTTCGACCTCTAACCGTAACTTTGAAGGTCGTCAGGGCCGCGGTGGTCGAACTCACTTAGTGAGTCCTGCGATGGCGGCAGCAGCGGCGATAGCCGGTCACTTTACAGATATTAGAGGAGCGGTGTAATGGCGGTTTATCATCAAGGTTTATTGGCACCTTTAGACAAAAATAACGTCGATACCGATCAAATCATTCCAAAGCAGTTTTTAACTTCAACCAGTCGTGACGGCTTTGATAAAGCGCTGTTTTATGACTGGCGCTATTTAGATGATGGCAGCGCAAATCCTGAATTTGTGTTAAACGCAGAATGTTATCAAGGCGCTTCGGTACTTCTGACACGTGATAACTTTGGTTGTGGCTCATCTCGTGAGCATGCGCCTTGGGCATTAAAACAGTATGGGTTTACTGTGATCTTGGCGCAAAGTTTTGCAGATATTTTCTTTAACAATTGTGGTAATAACCAGATGTTGTGTATCGCGCTTTCGGCAGACACATTGGATAGCTTGTTTGGGATTGCCGAGCAGCATCAAGATATTCAGGTTGAAATCGATTTAGAAAATCAGCAGATCCGCAGTCAGTATTTCGATGCCATCGACTTTGATGTACGTTCAGATATCAAAGCGCGTTTATTAAGCGGCTTAGATTTTATTGGTGAGACTGAACAATTGAATGCGCAAATTGATGCGTTTGAAGCTAATTTAACCGCTGAACGCCCTTGGCAATAAAACTAAGTTAATCGCGTTTTTTTGCATACAACCAGAGAGCTAATTACTCTCTGGTTTTTCTTTTTTAGGATAAGCATAATGAAAAAAAGCCTAGCCGTTCTTGCGCTACTTGTTAGTGGCTCAGCCATCGCGCGTCCAGCGCCATTGGTATCAATTCCAACCCATGATGCATTCTTCGATAAAATTGCGGCGCATTGTGGTAAAGCGTATCAAGGTAAAGTAACGCTGGATAACCAAGGCCCGAGCAAGTTTAATGAAGCTAAACTCGTGATGCATGTTCGTCGTTGTAACGATAAAGAGCTGCAAGTGCCTTTTCATGTAGGAAAAGATGCGTCTCGTACTTGGATCATCACCAAAACAGGCAGTGGTTTAAGTTTGAAGCACGACCACCGTTTAGAAAATGGCGACGATGACCCGTCAACCATGTATGGCGGCCATACGGTCGACGCAGGCTTTGCAAATGTGCAGTCATTCCCAGCTGATCAGTATTCAAAAGAGTTGTTTGTTAGCCAAGGTATTCCTCAATCAATGGGCAACACTTGGCAAATGTACATTTATGACGACAAGTTTACTTACCGTTTAGTGCGTGAAGGTCGCGAGTTTAGAGTTGACTTTGATTTAACGCAACCGATCACACCGCCAAAAGCACCTTGGGGTTATAAAGACTAGTCTTTATTCGCTTTTTGACACTATTGCGACTAGCTTTAGAACTGTCGTAATGGTGTCGAATGGCTCGGCATCTACCAACATGAGGTTAGTTATGTCGATCACCGAAAGGCAAAAAAAGCTAGTACAACGTAGCTTTGTACAAATAGAGCCCCATGCAGAAGAAGCCGCAGAGCTTTTCTATCAAACCCTCTTTCAATACGATCCGTCACTCAAGCAGCTATTTAAAAGTGATATTAAAAGCCAAGGGCAAAAGTTAATGATGACCTTGCGCGTGGCAGTGAGGGGGCTTGATGATATAAATGCGCTGGTGCCCTTACTTCATCAATTGGCTGAACGGCATGTGGGGTATGGGGTACAGGCCAAAGACTTTACTCCAGTAGGCAATGCGCTTTTATATACTTTAAAAATGGGGTTAGGGGATGCTTGGACACCTGAATTGCGCCAAGCATGGGTTGATACGTTTCGAATGATTGCAACCGTGATGAAGGCGCATGCTTTTAATCGCTAAGCGCAGTAAAGTTTATTATCTAGGCACGCATTTTACTTCGGCTTGCAGATCTGGCTGATAAGCGCGAGGGTGAGTGGGTAATCTTTCAAAGTCTTGCACACCTTTTTGCAAGGTCAATTGTGCATTCATGCCTTGGCAAAGCTTTTCTGAATGTCTTAATAAAAATACGCTTTGTCGTGTAAAATGTGCGTAATCATCTGATCGGATCTTTAAGAAGTAGTGGTCATCGCTGAATTTAGTTTGTTCATAATGAATTTTGTGATCAAAGTCATATATTTTTTCAGGCTTACCTAATGGTGTGGGCGTGTGATGACAAGCGGTAAGTAGCCCAGTTAGTGCCCCAAAAGCCAATAGTTTAATCCATTGTATTTTCATAACAGCCCCAAAATTGATGAGTTGGCGAGGTCCATACGCCTCTAAAAGCGGATTATTCTACCATGGGTTGGCAAGAAACGCTTTTGAGTAATACAAACTGTGCAGTCTTGGGATAGAAAAGCACACAGCCTGTTTCTCTTAGTTGTAGCACAAATCGCTGAACAGTCAGTGAATGTGCACCTAGAATAGGGTTTCCTGCATCATCAGTTGAGCGGCCATGCTCTAGTAATAATTCGTTATTGTTCATGAAAATAGTATCCGACAACAGCGGTGCGACTCCGCCTTTTAGTGAAACGATGGCTTGCTGTAATTCAGCTTTCATGGTCGGGGTGGTGTGTTTTATAACTGCTGGAATAGGCTTTGTTGGTTGGGTGTGTGCACACCCAACCAACAATGTTACGCCCAAAAGTAGGGTAACGAGTCTGCAGTGCATTACTGCTCTTTCACCTTAATATCAACCATGCTATTGCGCATTGGGTGGAATGGCTGAGCGATATTAAGGCTGTCATCTAACACTATTTTCTGCATGCTTGGCGCACGGTTAGCGGTTTCTTTTGCCACTACAGGACAAGCGCCAGTTTCAATATGTGTTAGCGCCGCAGCTAGCATACCTTCTTGCTTGTCACCAAGCTGTTTTGAGAAGTCATCGGCGACATTACAGCCAGGTACTCTTGCAGATAGGCCTGCTTCAGAGTTTTCGTTTTCAACTGGGATAAAGCCGTCAGCGTAATCACCGAACTCTTTGGCGTTTGCGCCTTTAAATTGCACTGTATAGTAAACTTCGCCACAGTTTGGAGTTGGGGTAAAGCCGTATGGCTTACCGCATGTTTGTCCACCAATCAGAACCACATTTACATCAATACCGCGCAAGCCATTGATCAATGATTCACTCGCAGAACAAGTGCCTGCACTAGAAAGTATATACACGGTATCTAAGCTGACGCTTGGTAAGATTTGGTTGGTATATACGCTCGCGTTCCAATCGATTTTGCGATTTTCAAACGTATAATAATCTTCTTCAGTGCTAGCAGCTTCAATTTTGTCGTTGCGCAGCGTACGGCTGAACACCTTGGCATTATTTTGCGCGCTCTTAGCAGCTCCGTTATTTTCACTCGCTCTTGTTTGCTCTTCACCGGCTACCATGTAACCAAGCTGAGCAGACATCACAACTAAACCGCCACCGTTGTAGCGCATGTCGAGTACAAGCTCATTGATGTTTTCATCTGAAAACTGCTGGAATGCTGCAACGAGCGGATCTTGACCGACAGAAATAAATTGGTTGAATTGTACATAACCCACTTTTTTGTCAGCGTGTTGTATCACTTGTGCATTTTGAACAGGGGTTGATTGTACATCACCTGCCGTCATTACAATCTCGATAGGGTTTTCTTCACCTTCACGCTGAATTGTAAAGGTGTGTTCTTCTCCGGCTTTAGGCAGTAAACCTGCATTTAGTTTATCTACACCTGCCGAATCAGAGGTATTTATATCTGTGCCATTAATAGCTATAACTGTGTCACCTCGAAGCAGGCCTGCTTTGTCAGCTGGAGAGCCGTCTTGTGTGAAAGCAGCTCTAAGTACACGAGGCGGGGTGGTACTAATGAACGCCCATCTTACGCCATAACCAGATACTACGCCTGATTGTGCTTCTTTTTTAAAGTCATCGTAACTTTCAGAATAATGGAATTGGTCTTTTGCCTTACCTGAGTCGGTAATCGCGGTCGTTTTTAACTGTGCGAAATACTCACCAACTGAATCAAATGATTTAGGGTCGTTGTCTTCTACTTCGTCATACCAAAGATAAGTTTCGTTGGTATACGAGCGTAAGAACATTTTTTCATGCATTTCAGTCCCTGCTTTATCAGGGTAAGGTGCGTTTTCGTATGGATCCGTGCCAACGCGAGGCGTTTTACATTGATTAACAAAACTGCTCGAAGGATCGTACTTATTTAGCGTCCAAGTTGGCTCTGTTACAGTTCCACCAGTGCTTCCTGTATTTGTTGAAGGCGTTGTAGGTGTTGCTGTTTGTTGATTATCGTTATTTGAGCTACCACCGCCACAACCAACCAATACTGTTGCAGATAAAGCAAGCGCAATGCTGAAGCTTAATGTATTTAGTTTCATAATATATTCCTATCACATCGTGTGTGATCAAAATACCAACAAGTGCTTGTAAACACAATTGGTACAATTTGATAAAGCGAATTTAATGCTAATTGTACCCGTCCTTTTTTTGCCAAGTTGTAAATAATTGTTGCTGTTTTTTAGATAACTTCAAGCCATAAGTGCTCTGCATATAAAAGTAAGCATCTGCAATACGCTTTTTGGCAAAATCAGGCGGCTCTACTGTGCGCGCTTTAAAATCGACTTTAACAGGGCAAGCACCATGCTTTAATACGGCATTAGGCAACATACCAAAACGATAGTTACTTCTATCACCGTTTATTTCACCAATAGCAGGCGCTAAATTGTTAATATCAGCTTCCATTTTGCGAAATTTAGCACTGACCTTCCTGCAGTTTTTCCTACCACCGTCTTGCCAGCACTGTAGCTGGTGGCCAAACTCCCAAGCCGACACAATATGTTCCCATTCAATACGCGTGGCGCGGCTATTTGGTTTGCCTGCATGGGTATAGGGTTTTCTCGGCTCATAGCCACAGCTGTCAGCATCAGGGATGAGCTTCTTGCCTTGGCGTTTGATCTTACAGCCGCAATAAAGCGTGGAGGCATCTTTAGGTAGGGTTTTATTGAGATATTTTTTTGCTTGTGAAAAGCTTGAAAATTCTTTGCCAATAGTTGGCGGGCTAAGCAATAGCAAAGCCATTAACGCAAGTAATGTGCGCATTTCTCTCACCTAAGTGGACTTCAGAAAAATGCACTATATCACCGCAATAAAGGCTTTGAAATTATCTTGTTGATTGCAATGGTTTTTACAAAAGTTCATACCCTAAAAATATAGGGCATATGTTCAGCTAAACTGATTTTTGTCTGCGTTTGCGCCAAGGTGGTGCTTGAAACAATAAGAACATGCCAGAGAGACAAAACAACACACTGACGACAGAAAAGCTAATAAGTATTGGGTTATTAAAGTCTTCTCGCTCGTCATAGTCCATAATGTGTAGCATCCAGAAAAAATCAAAAATACGCCAAATGGTGCTTCTTACTGTAATGATTTGCCCGCTTTGTGCCTCTAAATAGAGTGTCGTACTACACCAGTCGTTGTAAGTGATTGCCCAGACGTTTTCTCTATAGCCAATTTCTCTTGGGCCTTTAGCTAACAATTGAACAGCACTGATTTCGCCATTGCCTAAATAGTGAGCGTCGGCTTGTTGTCTAATTAAAGTTTCAGTTGGTGCAGCAAGCGCTTCACCTGTTCTGCCGTTAAACCAAGTCGTTTTATCACCTTGTACTTTAATGATGGGTATCTCTAATAGGTGTTTGAACGCAATGTTTGAGAGTGCATCTTGGCTTTTTGTAACTATATTCAAATCAGCTGAGTAATCAGCTCGCTTAAATGGATTATCGAGCTGACGGTGAGCTAAGTGTTTGCCATGTACTTTTTCAAGCGGAATTGCGCTCATGACAAACCCGCCTAATAACCAAGCGAATATTTGAATAGCGAGCAGGTAGCCAAGCCATTTATGTATTTTTCGAATGGGTTTAAATGCTGTTTTTGTCATTATTTTTATCCAAGCAAATGAGAAAAGAGCCCAGTGTACCTAAAAAGGTTTCTCTGTCACTGCGACAAATTGTCTCAGCCTAAAAGTCGTATTAAATCTGGTTTTTCGATGTTGAACAATATTTGTTCAGTTTTAAAATGCGTTAGCGGTAGCAACCATTCGGTGAGTTCGTTACACTTGTCTATATTAAGTATCGCTTTGTTACACCTTAAAAAATATAGCTTAAAAAGAGAACAGTCATAATGTCAGAAATCCAATTCTTAAATGTAGACCTAGAGCTTGAATCAAAACAGGATATTAGTGCCTTGGTAGACGATTTAAAGAAGAAGGCTATGGTGCTGCACTATGATAAAGACGACTATCGTCATTTAGCGCGTATTGAAGCTGACGCTGATGTGGTAAGTCCTGATAAAGCGATTAATTATTTATGTGAGTTAATAGAATCTTGCTCTAAGAGTGCACTTAAGCAATGGTTATCTTGTTCTAAGCGTACTTTTGATATTGGTTTTAATTCAGGCGCTGCACCTAAGTGTTTTTCTCAGCCAATTAGTGCTGATACATTACTGAGAATTTCGGCGATTGGCGCGGGGATCGAAATCACCATTTATCCTACTGAAGGCTAAATTAGCATTTGATTTAACAAAAAACGCGATTTTGGGTTTCCAAGATCGCGTTTTTTTGTTTTCGAGCAGAATTTTCTTAAAACTGTTTTTAATGGTGTTTTTGCTCTTTGATAACCAAATGGAATAACAAAGCAGATCTAATTCTTTATCCTTGGCAATGCAAATCAGTATGCTTCAGCCTTAGAAAACCTTACTTCGAGTAGAAGTATTTCAGCAAGCAAACTAAGCAGACGGTTTAGGGTTAGGGGATAGATTCCATGTTGTTAAGTCAACTTAGTGCCGCGGCAAGCCCGCTGACACAAGAGCAAGTGCAAAAATTACAAGGTTTAGTGGCCGAGCTAAACCCAATTCAGCAAGCTTGGGTAAGTGGTTACCTAGCTGCAAATGCAAATACAGCTGCATTAAGCGGTGTAGTGGGTGGTCAAGCGCCAGCTGCAGGCGAAGCGGCAGCACTCACCATTCTATATGGTTCGCAAACTGGTAATGCTAAAGGCGTTGCTAACCAGCTAAAAGCAGCTGCAGAGGCGAAAGGCCTAGCGGTTAAGCTGGTGAACATGGCTGACTACAAACCTGCTCAACTTAAGAAAGAAAAGTTTATTGCTGTCGCTGTTTCTACTTATGGTGAGGGTGAGCCGCCAGAAGACGCTGAAAACCTACACGCGTTCTTAGCATCGAAAAAAGCACCTAAACTAGATGGCGTTAAAGTAGCGATTATCGGCTTAGGTGATTCAAGCTACGAATTCTTCTGCCAAACGGCGATTGATTTTGAAGAGCGCTTTAAAGCACTAGGCGCAGAAACGGTTGTTGCTCGCGCTGACTTAGACGTTGATTATGAAGACCAAGCAACAGCTTGGATCGGTGGTGCAGTTGATGCATTCGAACCTGAACTAAAAGCACAGTCACAAGGTTCAGCACAAGTTATTCCTATGGCTGGCTTCGGTGCAGCACCAGCGCAAAGCCAATACACTAAGCAAAACCCATTTGCGGCAGAGCTAAGTGTGGTGCAAAAGATCACAGGTCGCGACTCTACAAAAGATGTTCGTCACATTGAAATCTCACTAGAAGGCTCTGACATTACTTACCTTCCGGGTGATTCTTTAGGTGTTTACTTCTTAAATGACGAGGCACTAGTGGATGAAACACTCACACTATTAAACATTGATGGCGCAACTGAAATCACTTTAGGTGAAGAAACGCTATCAATTCGTACAGCACTTATTGAAAAGCTAGAGCTAACTCAGTCTTACCCTGGTTTCGTTGAAAAGTACGCACAAGCAACTAACAACGCAGAGCTATTAAAGCTAGTTGAAGACAAAGCAGCGATGCGTGAGTACATCGAAGCCCGTCAAATCTTTGATATTATCAAGCAAAACCCAAGCGATATTAGTGCGCAAGACCTAGCGAACAGCCTACGTAAGTTACAAGCACGTTTATATTCAATCGCTTCAAGCCAAGCTGAGGTTGAAGAAGAAGTGCACTTAACGGTTGGTTTAGTAGAGTTTGATGCCTTTGGTGAAAAACACTTTGGCGGTTGTTCTGGTTACCTTGCACACCGTGCAGAAGAAGGCGTACAAGTTAAAGTATTTAGCGAGCATAACGACAACTTCCGTTTACCAAGTGATGATAACACGCCAGTTATCATGGTAGGCCCAGGTACAGGTATCGCTCCATTCCGTGCATTCTTACAAGAGCGTGATGCACGTGAAGCAGAAGGTGAGAACTGGTTGTTCTTTGGTAACCCACATTTCACCCAAGATTTCTTATACCAAGTAGAGATCCAAGGTTATGTGAAGTCTGGCCTACTAAACAAAGTAGACCTAGCATTTAGTCGCGACCAAGCAGAAAAAGTATATGTACAAGACCGTATTCGCGAGAAAGGCGAAGAAGTATTTGCATGGTTAGAAAAAGGTGCACATTTCTATATTTGTGGTGATGCAAACCGCATGGCGAAAGACGTTCACCAAGCTCTTATCGACATTATTAAAGCCCATGGTGGCAAAGATGACGAGCAAGCTGAAAGCTACCTAAAAGAGCTTCGCAGCAACAACCGTTATCAAAAAGACGTGTACTAGTAGCAAGTGCTAGTACACCACACTGACCGTCACAGTAGAATTTTAGGATAAGCCATGAGCACAGATTACAAACCTAACAGCAAGCTAGACCCAAATGCCAAGTTTGCTGATAACGAAAGACTAAAAACACAAAGTAACTTTTTACGCGGCACCATCACAACGGATTTAAAAGACCAACTTACAGGTGGCTTTACAGCGGATAACTTCCAGCTGATCCGTTTCCATGGTATGTACCAGCAAGATGACCGTGATATTCGTCCAGAGCGTACTAAGCAAAAACTTGAGCCAATGCACAATGTGATGCTTCGCGCACGTATGCCAGGCGGTATTATCACGCCTAAGCAGTGGTTAGCGATTGATGAGTTTGCGGGCGATAAAACCATTTATGGCAGTATTCGTTTAACAACGCGTCAAACATTCCAGTTCCACGGTGTGTTAAAGCCGGGCATTAAAGAAATGCACCAAATGCTAAACAGCGTTGGCATTGACTCTATCGCAACTGCCGGTGACGTTAACCGTAACGTACTATGTACGACTAACCCAGTTGAGTCTGAGTTACACCAAGAAGCATACGAGTGGGCTGCGAAGATTTCTGAGCACTTACTACCACATACCAAAGCGTATGCTGAAATTTGGTTAAACGGTGAGAAGACGGAAACAACAGAAGAGCCAATTTTAGGTTCAACTTACTTACCACGTAAGTTCAAAACCACAGTTACTATTCCACCAAACAACGAAGTAGACGTTCACGCGAATGACCTTAACTTTGTTGCGATTGCAGAAGACGGCAAACTAGTTGGTTTCAACGTACTCGTTGGTGGTGGTCTTGCGATGACTCACGGTGATGTAAACACATACCCGCGTAAGGCTGACGACTTTGGTTTTATCCCGCTTGAGCACACTTTAAAAATTGCTGAGCACGTTGTTTCTGTTCAACGTGACTGGGGTAACCGTGTTAACCGTAAAAATGCAAAAACTAAGTACACGTTAGATACATTTGGTAGTGATGCGTTTAAAGCAGAAGTTGAAAACCGCGCAGGCGTTAAATTTGAAGACAGCCGCCCGTATGAGTTTAAATATCGTGGCGACCGTATTGGTTGGGTAGAAGGTATTGATGGTAAGCACCACCTAACGCTATTTATCCAAAGTGGTCGTATTTTAGATTTCCCGGGTAATCCACTTAAAACCGGTTGTCGTAAGATTGCTGAAATTCACCAAGGTGACTTCCGCATGACCGCAAACCAAAACTTAATTGTTGCAGGAGTGCCAGCTGATCAAAAAGATATCATTGAGCAGATTGCCCGTGAGCACGGTTTAATTGACGATTCACACTCTGAGCAGCAAAAGAATTCAATGGCATGTGTCGCATTACCGACATGTCCGCTTGCGATGGCTGAAGCAGAGCGTTACTTGCCAGAACTTATCGAAAAGACTGAAGCGATGTTAGCAAAGCACGAAATCCCGAATGACGACATCATTATGCGTGTTGTTGGTTGCCCGAATGGCTGTGGTCGTGCGATGTTGGCAGAAATTGGTTTCGTAGGTAAAGGTCCAGGTAAATACAATGTTTACCTAGGTGGTAACCGTGAAGGTACCCGCGTACCTAAGCTTTACCTAGAAAACGTAGGTGAAGACGTTTACCTACCAGCATTAGATGAATTAATTGGCCAGTGGGCTAAAGAGCGTAACGAAGGCGAATGTTTTGGTGATTTTGCTATCCGTAAGGAAATCGTTGCCGAAGTGAAAGTCTCTAAGACAGACTTCCACGCTTAAGAAATCATTGAGTTGGCAGGCAGGCCTGCCAACCTAGGAACAAGCATGAGTAATTTTAAACAATTATTAGAGTTAGAAGGCGATGCGCAAAAAGCGCTACTTGCCGAAGCGAATGCTTTGTTAGAGCCAATGACACCGCAACAGCGTGTGGCATGGGCGCTTGAAAACTTGCCCGATACGGCATTTTTATCTTCAAGCTTTGGTATTCAAGCGGCAGTTATGTTGCATTTGGTTTCAACAGAAAAGTCAGATATTCCAGTGGTATTAACTGATACTGGCTACCTGTTTCCAGAAACCTACCAGTTTGTAGATTACTTAACAGAGCGTTTAGACTTAAACCTAAAAGTATATCGTTCACCAATGAGCCCAGCTTGGCAAGAAGCTAAGTACGGTAAACTTTGGGAGCAAGGTCAAGAAGGCATTAAGCAATACAACACCTTAAATAAGGTGGAGCCCATGACCCGTGCTATCGAAGAAATTGGTGCAAAAACGTGGTTCAGTGGCCTGCGTCGTGATCAGGCATCAAGCCGTGCCGACAAACAAGTACTTGAGATCAGCCGAGGCACTGTAAAAGTGTACCCGATCATCGAGTGGAGCAACCGCGACGTGTATATGTATTTGTCCAAGCATGACCTACCGTATCATCCGCTTTGGGATGAAGGGTATGTGTCGATGGGCGATGTGCATACTACCCGTAAGTTAGAGCCAGGTATGACAGAAGAAGAAACGCGCTTCTTCGGCCTTAATCGTGAGTGTGGTCTACACATTGACGGTGACGGTATCTAAAAGCTCATATTGAAAAGTTCTTATTTAACCTGAATTCAGGTTATTTAAATGGCGAATTGTTAGAAACTAGTCTAAAAATACAGCCATTAATCATTTTGCCTTGATGTAAATAAAAAGCACAGGTCTCAAAGCCTGTGCTTTTTTATTACACATTTTCTGTTGATACCAATCAGTTGTAATACTTAAACAATTTGAGGTGCTAAAACTAACGCTAGCTGCGTTAAAAACTTCTCATTTAGAACAACTAAATCACGAATTTTTTGCCTGGCAATCGCCAAGTTTTCTCAGCCTCAAAATTGCTCACTAAATTACACTAATTGGTATAATATCTATAACCAAACTAAAATAATAAAGAGTCGATACGACGGAGTGTTCTCGTGGGTTATAAAGCATATATGATGATTATGGTGATGCTGATTGGTGTGGCATCATTGTTTGTAATTAAGCGTCCTGACGGTCAACCATATCTGTCTATTGATGCAATCTTCAATAAAGTTGAAAATGATACGCAGAGCTTATTAGACGAGTCTAAACGTCACTTAAATAAAGCAGTAGATTACGCCAAACAAGCAACCGCTGATGAGAACCAAACTACAAAACAGCCAACCATTTATAAATGGCAAGATGAAAATGGCAACTGGATTTACTCAGACCAACCAAACCCAAAAGGCAACAGCCAAACTCATCAACTTGATCCCAGCAAAGTCACCATCATGGCCGCTGAAGACACGTCAATTTTATATAAAGAACAGCAAACCGCTGAGAGTGAATCACTGAAAGCTAATGCGATGAACCCGCAAGATGTCAAAGAGCTGATGAAGAATACCAAAAACATTCAAAAGCTTATGGACGATAGACAAAAGCAACTCGATGCAGTGACCGAAGGTAAGAAAGAAAAAGGAAATTAGGCTTTGTTGCATAACTTATTTGGTCGCCCTTAGCTTTGTTAATTTTAGAGTTAGAAAAGCGAACTGACACCAAGCACTGTATTACTGTTATTGATAATGGCGGCACAAAACTGTGTGTATATGAGGCTGAGGATTTCCGCTGGTTAACCTTCGGTGATACCGTGATTCAAGGAGTTATGTCAGTTTCTCGCCCTGAATTGCTTCTTTCGCCTGTGTCTCAAGCTTTTCTTATGTGTTTCTTACAAGCGAAACCTCATTACTCTATATTAAATTTAGGGCTGGGCACAGGCGCCATTGAAAGAGCATTTCAATACTTACGCGATAAACAATTGATAAATTTTTCAGCAATGAAAAGTGTTGAGTTGAGCCCGAAAGTAACAGAGTGCGTACAAAGATTTTTTCATCTACCACCAAGTGACATCGATATAGCTGATGCACTTAGTTATATCAACACAGTGACTCAGCAATATGATGTGATCTTATTAGATTTCTGCTTTGATAATGCAGAAGATGATTTTTTGTTACAAGGTGACTTCCTCAGACAAGCTTCGAACGTACTTAGTGAGTCGGGAGAACTTTTGTTTAATTATTGTCCATATTCAGAAGTTGCTTTGGTGGAT
Source organism: Pseudoalteromonas sp. BZB3 (assembly GCF_040104455.1). Classification (NCBI taxonomy): domain Bacteria; kingdom Pseudomonadati; phylum Pseudomonadota; class Gammaproteobacteria; order Alteromonadales; family Pseudoalteromonadaceae; genus Pseudoalteromonas; species Pseudoalteromonas sp. BZB3. The sequence goes on from NZ_JBECOS010000004.1 coordinate 26,328, forward strand.
CTCTTGAAGCGTTTGAAGCGATATTTTATTTCAGTCACTCTGGTTGAGTTTTATGACCTCAAAAATATTGTCATAAAAGCCAGTAAGTCATCAAGTAGTACATTTAGGCTGAAAGAGTTTGCAAAGCACCCCGTTACAACAGCGGTAACTGAAGGTGGGGAAGCTAACATTCAAAAAATTTATCAGTTTTAATAATATAAATGTCACTAGTTCTTTAAGAAGCAAAGCGCTGATAAGAAAGGGATAAATTGTAGAGAACAAAAAAGGAGCTAGGCTGCATTTGACAGCCTAAAGGGTAATATTACTGCTACAGCATCTTAAAATATCCACTTTGCTTTGCTATTGTGACAGGGTCTGAAAGTTCTATCAATTCTTGTAGTGCCTTTTGCTTATCACTCGCTTGTTGGTAATATGCTGTGGCTATACGCATACCTATCCAGTAACCCATGTCTGCAGGTTGGCTGTCCACTTTGCTGTTATACATCCAAATGCCAAAAGCATGTTTATCCATGTCTGCAAAAAACACTGGTTTTAATGTTTCTTCATTCTTTAACCCAAATTTAGAGCGGGCTTTTGCGAGCTTGTCTAACTTGTTAACGGTTAGTTGGGCAATGAGCTCAGGTACCCCTTCACGTAATGATTGATAAAGTAGTGTTCTTTTTTTAGGAGCAGGCGCACCATGGCGACTCTGATAAACATGAACTAGTTCATGGGCAACCATATAAGAAAAGTAATCAGCAAACTCGTCATTATTTGTAATGAACTGGCAGTTTTTCTCAAGACCGAGTGCTAAGCCTTTGCTATTCGCTGTACCACCGGAATTATCAGCGCCAATCACGAAGTAAGTATGCGCATTATCTTGATAGTCTAAAAACTGTTGAACAAGCTGGCTTGCTTGCTGAATAGTGGGAATGTGCTTCTCAAGTTCTGGGAGGCAATAATCGATGGCGCGTTTATAAACCTCAGGTTTCTCCGCTATTTTTTTTGCCATATTTGCGCCATTTTTAATGCGCATTGGAGTGAATATTTCTACACCTGTACTGCCTTTATCTATATACGATTTTTGTAATTGTTCAGCAGAGAGAGAAGGGGTAGATTTGAATAATTGCGCAAAGCGACGAGCATCCTCAAAATACACATTACTTGTCGCACTTGTCGCGTTAGCATGATGAGTGCTTAATAGCGCCACTAATAATACAGCTTTTTTTAGCATGTTATCTCCTTATTTTTTAAATAAAAATAACAAAACTTTAATAATCAATCAATTACAGGTGAAGTGTGTTACGGGGGAGTACTTACTTATTAGATGCGAGAGTTCTATGTTTTTTGGTTTGCCCTTTCATTAAAGCCTAAGGCTTAAGTTGTGAAATTTTCCTATAAAAGGTAATCTTAAGCTGCTTTTTTAATTATAAGGAAAATATCAATGAGTAAAAAGCTAATCTGTAAACTCCTGCCATTAACCCTTATGTCTTTGTCTGTCCTTAGTTTAACTTCAGCAAATGCTTTTACTGAAGAACAACAGATTAATGATCCTATTGAAGAGTTAGAGAATCGTTATCAAGCATATGCTTATAATAAAATGAGATATAATGCAGGCATTATGTTTTTAAGTCATAAAAAACTCTTTTCTAATGATACCGATAAGCATATTTGTATTGATGGTGAACGCTCAACAAACGTAGCCTCAAAAAGGCAGAATGTTCAAGCTTATAAATGTGATTTTGGCGCCGACCAAATGTTCATTATTTATAAAAATGGTAGGCCAATCAATTTTGATACACAGAATAACCCATTTGGTTCAATTTGGGGCGATTTTTATGGTTATCAAATTAATTCTCTCTATAGATTAAGTAGTTACATAGAAGATATGTACCCGAATGATCCTTGGGTTGAAATTAGGCCCACTCTATCATTGGATCAAATTCCTTTGGATGTATTTGAGTCAGGGGTTCAGTTACATCCGAGTTTATGTCTTGATGTTGCTGGATATAACGGAAATGCAAGAGATAATGTTACATACTTTACTTGTCAAAACCTTGATGATCAAAAGTGGAAACTTAAATCAAATGGAGAGATCGTTAACAAGAAAAAAGGGATGTGTTTAGATATTTCTGGCTATAGTGGTGCTTCAAATAAAAATATTGGTATTTATCATTGTGAAGATGAGCCGGACCAAAAGTGGGCTTTTACCTTCTATAATATGAGAAGTAACTAGTGAGTTTTCGGGCTGCTAACATGCAGCCCTTTTGATTTCTCAGTAGTGTATAGGAGTTAGTTTGAAAGCTTGCGATCAAGTTTGTAACTAAGGAGCTTTCTTCAAAAATTTTCTTTGACCTTTTAACGTACCACGCTCATGTTTGCCATTTTCAATAAATAACACTTCGCCATACTTTCCGCGTTTTATACTGCTGTCGATTGCAATTACTTTACCTTTAAAGCGGGTTTCAATTTTTTTCTGAGAAGTGTGGCCAACAACGATGTGATTCACATCGAAATGTTTTAATAATAAATCCAGCTCTTCAGCGGTAGCGCCGTTGTCTTTAAAGTAGCCGCGATACCAAATGGGACCATGGGTTTTATGTAGGTAACGGGCAAAGCCTTCACGTTTCTCCTGCAGTTCTTTTTCAACAAGGTGTGACTTAAAAGTTTTGTTTATGGTGTCTAAAGTAACTTTATCTTCAGCGAGCTGAGGATGAAAACCACCATGGGCGTACAAATGGTCGTTTATTTTTACCAGCACAGGTTTGCTTCGTAACCAACGACCTAAAATGGTATCTTGATTAAATAACTGGTCGAAAGGTGTCTCTAGCAGCTTTTCGGCTTTAACGTATTTGGGGTTTAGGTAACGTAAATCGCCATTTAGTACCATGACTTCATGGTTACCTAGCAGGAGATGAATTTTACCGCCAGCTCGCTCGGCTTGCTTTTCTAGGTCGTGGATAAACCAAAGGATCTCAGTTACTTTGTCGCCACGGTCAAAAATATCACCGGTTATTACAAAATGGCCATCACCGAACGCCCACTGGTTTTGCGCGTTAATGATGCCATTATTTTTAAGTAAAGTGAGCATCAGATCATACTGTCCGTGTAAATCACTGAGGGCCGCTACGCGTTTAACACCTTGGAACTCAATTAACTGCTCATCAAAAGTTAGCTGCGAAGTGTTTGCCGTTAAACCGCAATCAGTAAATCCATAGGGCAGGGAGACTCCTTCAAGGTTCACTTGCTTGCGTTTAACTTGGTCATTGCAAATCCAATTGACTGTCAAAGCACTAGTGTGCACATCAATGTATGGACCGTCAGAAATGACTTCTTTGCTGGTCGATTCTGTAGCGCTGATTTGTGAGGCAAATATCAGTGAGGCACACAGTGTGATACGAAAGCGGCTTTTTATCATTATTTTTATCCTGTTCAAATTAGCGAGTGTTCAGTTTTCTTCTTAGAAAAGAAGTCGCCTTGAGCACACGCACTTTGAGGTGCTCAAGGCTACTGTTCTAATGCTAAAAATTAAAACTTAATTTCTGCGCCTAAGTAGCCAAAGCGACCCATGCCTGTGCCATAGCGGCTGTAGAAGTTACCACGACCGCCCGGCATAAAGTCACCCTTGTCATCCAATAGGTTGTTAATACCACCAAACACGCGTAATTCTACGTCAGCTGCTAAGTCGGTATTATATGATACAGATACATCGTGGCGCATATAGCTACCATATTTATGATATGCCAGCGCTTCAGGGCTAGCGATACAACCATTGTCTTCTTCAGTTGATGCACAGCGCTCAGCATTTCGCTCTAGTGCAGCGGTGTATTCTCGCTCACGGCTTAGGCTATCAGTAAATGACCCTAAATATTTCATCGCATAACGAACGCGCCACTCATCTAAACGCCAAACTACTGAGGCTGATAATTTGTCTTTTGAGCTACCATATCCTGCATAGTCATCGGTCTCTAGGCCATCTAAACCAAGGTAAGTGGTTGAGCTTTCAAGGATATGGTTATAGTCCGCTTTAAAAGATAGACGACCTAAGCTTTCAAAGTCGTATTTATACTCGATTGCGACATCGATACCACGGCTACTGACTTCATCTAGGTTATCTTCACGCTGTACGATTTCGGTAATGTTACCTTCATCATCACGGCTGATTTCGTTACAGAATGGGTTACTGCTACCAAATGCAGCACTTGAATCGTAACATTCTTGTAAGATGCGCTCATTAGAGATCACCGAGATAGCACCTTCAATGGCAATATCATAATAATCAACGGCAATTTGCAGATCTTCGATGGCACTTGGTGCCATAGTAAAACCGAAAGTGAAGGTATCAGCGGTTTCTTCTCTTAAGTTAGCATTGCCCGCATTCGGTGAGTATTTACTACCTGAACTTGGATCGAATTCAAAGTCCGGGTCTTCAGCAAGTAAAGCCGCGAACACAGGATCTTGACGACACTTGTCATGCCCCGCATTGGTCGAAGTTGCCGTTAGGCCCTCACAAATGTCAGTAAAGCTATCGTAGTCACCGCGAGCAGGAGACATTAGCTCAGTGATAGTTGGAGCACGTTGCGCACGGGCAAAGTTAGTACGGATAGTCAGATCTTCAATTGGTTGCCATAAAACTCCTAACTTATAGCTTGGCACTGTGCCTACGGCATCTATGCTGTATTTTGCTAAACGTAGTGAGGTTTCGAGAGAAAGGCTTTTCGCTAGTGGTGCGTCTTTAAGTAGTGGCACATCAAATTCAGCAAAGCTTTCATAGACATCGATAGAACCTTGGAATTGTGGCACAACATTAAAGGTAATACCGCCTTCGCGCATACCAATGCTGGTTTGTAGATCTTGCTTATCTTTACGATATTCACCACCAAATACCGCCGACACGGCACCGGCTGGTAGCTCGAACAGCTCACCTGTCATGTAACCAACAATGTTAGTTTGATCAATATAGGTATTGATTTCAGGATTAACGCGGATCCAGTCAGCCATTTCTGGAGTGATAGAGCCCTCACCAAATAGATTGATTGGCACACAACCAGCTGCACGTGCTGCCTCGTCTTTACATTGAATGGTTCCATCAGCAAGCTTTTCAGCATTTAGGGCATGGCTTAGTTTACGCACATCGAGTTCGTTATAGCGCAATTGCTCTTGGTGGAATTTACCTAGACCGACTGACACATCCCAATCCCACTCTCCGTCGAATGCAGTGCCTTGCAAGCCAGCCCATGAGCGTATAGTTGTACGTGTGTTATCGGTGGCAATATTACCGACTTCATTGAAGCGTCTGTCCCAATAAATACGATCTTTGTAAGGTTCACTATCAAGAATGGCTTGTGGAACGAATGGGTTATCTAGCGGAATATAACCAGGTTTAATACGACCTAAGCGTTCTCCGGTTTCTGGATCATAGATGGTCTGGCTTGCACCTTCATACTCATCTTCTGGTGACTTGTCGTTGAATGATTCATCGATACTGAGTTGCACCTGACCATAAAAGCTAACATCATCAGTTAGTTCATAATCAACCTTACCTGCGATAGAAAAACTGTCATTTGGTACTTTTAACATCACATATTGACGTGTATTGAGACCGTAAATTTCTTCGTTGTCTTTCCAGTCGTCGCGCAATGTTTGACCGTCATACCAAAATTGTTTGTCGTTTTTCGAGTTTTCTAAGAATACGCCACCTGGAATGCCGTCACTCTTACTTACCCAATCAGCCTGAGTGATGTCACGCATACACTGGTAACCTGTTGCGGTCTGCATCTGGTTACACATTTCGCTTTCACTGTAGCGGTATGCATCTTCAATTTGAGCGCGTTCGCGATCGAAGAAGCTCATACCAAATTGTCGATCCCAGTTTGCACTGACAAAAGCATATCCACGACCATCATCAAAGCTGCTACCAAAATCAAAATCTAGCGTGAACTCTTTGCCGCCGCCATCAAATGACTCACCAGTACGCGCCTTAAATGTTGCGCCTTCTTTGTCAGTTTGTGTGATGATATTTACTACGCCGGCAACCGCATCGGCACCATAAGTGGCTGATGCACCGCCACTGATCACCTCAATGCGTTGTACCATACCGCTTGGAATAGTACTTAGGCTGACCACGTTACCACTATAACTGTTTGATACAACGCGGCGTCCATCGATTAGGGTAAGTGTTCTATCTGAGCCCAAGCCTCGCAGGCTGATAGAAGAGATACCCGTCGACGCTACACTCGATTGGCTGGTGGTGTTACTGATAGAGGCATTAATTGAAGGAATATTATCGACGAGAATTTCAGACAGTGAGCCTAAGCCAGTATCTGAAATTGCATCTTTATTCATAGTCACTAGTGGTGTGGCGACACTAAAACTATCTCGTTTAATACGTGAACCGGTGACGACAATTTTCTCAACTTTCTCTTCTTCTTGTTCTATTGTCGTTTGGGTTTGTTTTACTTTTACGGCATCTAAATCATTTTGCTGTGCATGGGTGCTGAATACGGCACCAAATAGGGCGGCTTGCACGGCAACGCAAAGTTGCTTCTTGTTCATGGTTGTTCCCGTTTTGATGAGTTAACTTGTTAAAGTGATGTCTGTTTTTGTGTTGTGTTTCTTATACCTTGATAATCAAGGACACATGAGACTTGATAAATTGCCCTCCTAATTCAACCTCGGGAACATCCGATTTATCTCTTTTTTATATCTTTTTGTTACTTTTCAGAATCTTGTGAATTGTTAAGTAAAATTATTTGTTGCAATTAAATAACTCTAGCTACTCCCTGTTTTTTATAAATAAGGTAAGATAAAACTATTCGCCCGCACTGAATAAATATGAATAAAAAGTAGCGGTTGCAAGTAGAGTGGTTAAGTAGAGCGAAGAACATGCAGTATGAAAAGTCGTTTCAGTTGGGTCCGTATCAGGTGTTTATTGATGAACACTTGGTGGTGCTGAATGGCGAAAAGGTAGCGGCTCAACCGAAAGTGATGGAGCTATTACAAGTTCTAGTACAACGATACCCTGAAGTTGTGAGTCGCAATGAGCTGATTGAAGGGGTATGGCAAGGTAATGAAATCATTGGTGAAAAAGCCCTCACCAATACAATTTGGCAGCTTAGACAATTGTTTGCTCATCCAAGTGCGCCCCTTGATGTTGTTGAAACGATCCGTAAAAAGGGCTACAAGCTGACACTAACACCTGAGCCTCTTAGCTTATCCTCAGAAACAATTAAACCAGTGTCACTGATTGAGAAAAAGTCTTACAAATATCAAGTTGCTTTTGGCTTAGTGTGCATAATGATGGTTTTAGTGGCTTGGTCCTTCTTGAAGTCTCCCATTGAAGCGCCTGCAAAGTCAGCCTCTCAAATAGATGAAATCACGAAAATGCCAGGCAGTGAGTTGCGCCCCAGTCCCTCACCAGACGGTAAACAGCTAGCGTTTATTTGGCAGCAGGGGCAAGACAGTCAGCTTTATTTAAAAGATTTAACCCACCCCAACGTACCTATTAAGCAGCTGACCTTTTCAGATAAAAGACCTTGGAAAGCAGTCTGGAGCCCCGATCAGCAATATTTATATTTTGCTCAGAAGAATAGCCAAGCGTGTGAAATTGTTCGACTCTCTTTAGCTGATTTAGAGCAGTTGGTTTTGACCAGTTGTCCGACTGACTCAGGCTATAACTATATTGCGATCAGTCCAGATGGTAAAACCTTGGCGTTTAATGGCAAAGCACCTTTGGCGTCGCAAGATGGTATTTACTTGCTCGATTTAAGCCAAGACGACGCAACACCTGAGCGGCTGAGTTGTGATACAGAGTGTGACTTGAGAGATCGAGATGTGGCTTTTTCGCCTGATGGGCAGTATTTAGCGATCACACAGCGTAAAAGCACGTCAGAAGAGCGCTTGAGTCTTTATTATCTAGGCAAGAAGGAGTTCCAAATATTGGACTCAAGTCATGCAGATATCGTTGGTATGAGCTTTCATCCGAATGGTCAATACTTGGTATATGGTGCACAAGCTGCGGATAAACGTCGTGGCTATGTCGTTGACTTAGAGACTAAAGCACAAACCAAGTTGGCTCCGAGAGGCTTTAGCTACCCCCATTTTGATGACTCTGGGAACCTGTATTACCAGAAACGTCGAGAGAATTATTTTATCGCCAGTTTTGCATTAGACAGTGAAGTAATGTCTATGCCATCGCCACTGATTGAATCTCACTATTCAAATCAGTACCCGTCTTTATCGCGCGAGCATGAAAAATTAGCATTTCTGTCAAATGAATCAGGGTATTATGAGCTATGGCTGGCGAACTTAGATGGCACGGGTCGAGAACAAATCACCCAGCTACATCGTAACTTACGCTACCCAAGTTGGTCTTTGCAAGGTGATAAACTACTCGTCGTGAGTTCAGATGAAGCCGATGGCCACGATAAGCTCTATGTGTTCGATTATGGCTCTAAGCAATTACGGCGTCTTGATTTATCTTTTGGCAAAATAGGCCGACCGTTTTGGCATGGTAACGGGCAAGATATCGTGATCCGTCAATCAACAGATGTAGGGTGGCAACTATTTCGCCTAAATGTTGAAACCATGGCACTTTCAGCTCTGTTAACTAAACCAGCCCGATCCGGGCAGTATATTTCTGAGCATGAACTGCTGTTTGTTAATGGTAAAGGTTTATGGATAAAGCGAGGTGAGAAGCAGGCGTTGTTAATTGCAAAAGCGCAATTTAATACCCGATATGCTTGGCTAGCGACGCCAGAAAAGGTCTTCTATAAGCACTTGGGCGACGACTATAACTTTATTCATGCTTACGATTTAAATAGTAAAACCACTGAAAAGTTATTGCGATTGCCTAAATCAAGTTTCAGTAAAGCGGCTCCGTTTGCCTTTGATGAGACAACACAAGCACTGCTATTTACCCAGAGTTTAACGCCACAATCAGACATTAGCCGTCTAACTATAAAAAACTAAGGCGTGAATGTATTCACTTACGCCTTAATTGACTGCTCAAAATGTTCTAATTAAACATCCTGACACTGACCTTGCTTACATTGCTGTAGCAGGTAGTTGTAGAGACCTTGGCTTGATGCACAAGCTGAGCCGCCACCTACACGGGCACAAAATGATAGTTGTTGTTGCTTAGCCCATGCACTGCAATTACTTGAGCAAGGCGTTGCAGCAACAACTGCAAGTGACGCTGTGGCGATAAAACTTAAGCTAGCAGCGGCAATGAGTTTGGTGATTCTAGACATGATCTTTCCTTATTCGTCAGTAGGTTTAACTTGTTTTATATCAAAAGGGGAGCGCACTCCCCTCGGCTTACGATTACTTACAGCTCGGATCATTACCGATTAGCTTCCAAACTTGTGAAGAGCCTGGCTTTTCATCTAGCGTCCACCACTTTGCTTCGTACACTTTGCCGTTGTAAGTTACACGGTCAGGCTTACGATAAACGGTATTGGCATCCCAAGAGCCTGCACATACTGGAATGTCGGCTGCTTTTGCAGAAATAGATCCTGCGTGATTAGTGTTGCTGCCAGCTTCTGTAAATTCAAAAGTTACGCCTGCGGTACCAGACTGAGTGGCTGTGAATTCAACATTGACACTACAGTTACCATTTTGGCTCAGTGTGCGGTTGCTACATGTATCAGAAGTCACAACCAGGCCACTTGTTACACCGCTGCCGCGCACTGTAACCGCATTAAGTGCTGATGCTTCACTGCCTGTATTACTGATGTTAAAGCGGTGCGAAACAACTTCATATAATATGAAGTCAGCTAAGGTTTGGCTTTGCTTATAAACTAGGTTTGAGCCGCCGCCAGCAGATTTAATTTCGTCGATCCAACCACTCAATGCTGCCACATCGGCATATACACCGTATTTACTTGGACGTGCACAGCCTATACCCCAACTGACTGTACCTAGTTGTACAATCTCGCCACCGCGGTTGATCACGATAGGGCCGCCGCTGTCGCCACTACATGAATCCTTTTGACCTTGTGGGTAGCCTGCACAAAACGCGACGCTACCCACATTGGCATAGTTACCACCTGATTGGTTACATACAGCGTCAGAAACTAGTGGCACGTCGACTTCTTGGATGAATGAAGGACGGCTACCGCCTTCTGATAAACGACCTAATCCGGCTACAGACAATAAGTCACCGCTGCGGGCGTATTGGCTTATAGAGCCCGTTGCTAGACGAACGGCTTGCCCTCGTGTTGGCGTGCGCTCAAGCTTTAATAACGCGATGTCATAGTTCAATGTGCTGCGGTTATACTGTGGGTGCACGTATTTTTCAATAACGCCAATGCGGTCGCCATCTGTGCCACCGAGTCTAAAACCGGCCACTTTTACATCAATAAAGCGGGCTGCTTTACTGCTGACACAGTGCGCGGCAGTCAGAACATAGCCGTCACCAATATAACTACCACCACAAAAAGCAGTCGTACCATTTGAGTTCAAAATTTGAGTATAGAACTGCCAGTTCGCCGTGTTCGCAGGACCACCACCAACAATTTGTGGGGTGATTTCAGCAGTATCCTGTTCAGGAATAAATGGCAAGGTATCGCTTTGTGCTTGGGCTGCAAATACACTTGAAAGCGCAATCGCTAAACTTGTTGTTAATAGGTTGAGTTTTTTCACAACGGGTGTCCTTGTTGTTTTTTTAATCGAGTGGTGATTATGGGTACTGGTGAGTCAAATGAAAATGAAATGTTAATGATTATTTTTCAAGTCAGAAAGTGTTTTTCAGTTTAATTAAGATTTATATAGGTGTGAGGGGAAGGTCGGTAAAAGAATACAGAAAGTGGTCTGATTTGATTTTGTTTACAACCTGGTAACTTGAAACGTTTTGCAAGTGACTTACGTCACCTGCGAGAATTGATAAGTAACTGTTATAAGCTGCGGCCACACCAGACAATACGACCCGCCACGCCGTGTTGCTCGGCGTTTTGGCTATCAATTTGCCAGCTCGGGTAGGCATCGTTATCTGATACGACTGCAATATGATCTGATTTTTGCTTCAAGCGCTTTGCCATTAAACCGTCTTGGGTTTGAATGACATACACGCCTTCACGACTGACTTGTTGTTGGCTTAAATCAACCAGCACCATGTCACCATGTTCAAGGGTTGGGAGCATACTGTCACCGCGAATAGACACGAATGCCAAACGGTCACTGTGCACACCAAGTTGTGAGCTTAGCCAGCGTTTATTTAACGCAAATTGCTCAGTGACATCTTCGCTGCCGCCCATGCTACCAAAACCAGCACTGGCCTCAACGTCGAGTTGTGGCACCATTAATAGTTCATCTTGGCTTGATGAAAATGGTTTGTCGACGGGTTGCTCGCCAGTTAATAGCCAGTTTAAGTCGATACTAAATAGGCCATACAGGTGTTCAAGGTAGGTCATTGAAGGGCGGCTTAAACCACGACAAATACGATAAATATGCGAAGGTGACTTGCCTGTTAAAATGGCAAATTGGCGTTTGTTTCCGCCAGCAAATTGCTCAACCAGTTCCATAAAACGACGAGAAAAAGCCGTGCTCATAATACATCACCTCAACATCTTTAATTTGGCCGCACAGCATAATCTCTGACCTGACACTTGTATAGCCAAGTAAAGTGCAACTGCGGAATAAGTAGACAGGTTTGGGTTAAAAATAAAGAAAGCGGCTTGAAACCGAGGTTAAAAGCCGCTTTGACTTGCTGGGTGTAATAGCAAGTATTAGGAGTAAATCGTTGCTTTTGTGCTGCTATTTAGTTTCTTAGGCTGCGCTTGCTTCGGTTTGTGTTTCATCGCTGTGGCGAATGAGGTAATCAAAAGCCCCTAAGCTGGCGGTTGCCCCTGAGCCCATGGCGATAATTATTTGTTTGAATGCCGTGTCAGTCACATCGCCCGCAGCATACACACCGCTCATGCTAGTGGCGCCGTGTTTATCGACTTCAATTTCACCAAAGCGACTCAGTTGTACGTCGCTCTCTTTTAAGAATTCACTGTTCGGAATTAAACCTATCTGTACAAAAATACCGGCTAAATCTATTTGGTGCTGCTCACCCGATACTCGGTCGGTGTAGCTTAACCCAGTTACACGTTGACCATCGCCTAGCACTTCGGTGGTTTGTGCATTCTTAATGATGGTGATATTCGGCAAGCTGTCGGCTTTACGAATAAGCACCTCGTCGGCACGTAATGTGTCGGCAAACTCTAATACAGTGACGTGCGAGGTAATGTTTGCAAGGTCAATTGCCGCTTCTATACCTGAGTTACCGCCGCCGATTACCGCAACTGGCTTGCCTTTAAATAATGGGCCGTCACAGTGTGGGCAGTAAGCGACGCCTTTGCCTTTGTATTCTTGCTCGCCAGGTACATTCATGTTTCTCCAGCGTGCACCGGTTGCCATGATCACTGACTTCGCTTTTAACGTCGCACCTGATTCAAGTGGCACTTCGATGAAGTCACCGCGAGAAATACCCGCAGCGCGTTGGCCTTTCATAATATCGACATCGTATTCTTTAACGTGTTCTTCAAGTTGTGCAACCAGCTTTGGCCCTTCAGTGGCTTTGACTGAAATAAAGTTCTCAATGGCGAGGGTATCGGCAACTTGACCACCAAAGCGCTCGGCAACAACACCGGTATTTAAACCTTTTCGTGCGGCATAAATGGCTGCCGATGCACCCGCAGGGCCACCACCTACAACCAGTACGTCAAATGGGTCTTTTTCGTTGAGTTTCTCGGCTTGTTTGGCCGCTGCGCCTGTGTCTAGTTTATTGAGAATATCGCTCAGCGATACCGCGCCTTGTGAGAATTGCTCACCGTTTAAGAATACACTCGGTACAGCCATAATGTTGCGTGCGTTCACTTCATCTTGGAACAGTGCACCGTCGATCATGGTTGCTTTGATATTGCTGTTTCTGGCCGCCATAGTATTGAGTGCTTGTACCACTTGCGGACAAGTTTGGCAGCTCAGAGATATATAGATTTCAAAGTTTAATGGCTCAGTAATGCCATCAATGATGCTCAGCTCTTCTTCAGAGGCTTTGCTTGGGTGTCCACCTGTTTGTAACAGTGCCAATACCAATGAGGTAAACTCATGACCCATCGGAATGCCAGCAAAATCGATATGTGTGTTACGCTTAAGTGAGCGCACAGACATGTTCGGTGCACGGGTCGCATTACTTTGTTCAGACACTGTGATGTGCGTACTTAATGAACTTAAATCGTTTGCTAAGCTTTTTAATTCGTTTGATTTGTTGCTGTCATCTAGGGCAAGCACTAGCTCGATAGGATCGGTAATGGCAGCAAAGTGGCTTTGTAATTGCGTTTTAATATTTTGGTCTAGCATGGTGATTGTCCTATTTCTTACTCGTCGGCTTTTAACATGCTTAGAGTAAAGGGTTGAATAAAAGGCTGCTGCTGTAACAGCCTTTAATTAACTAAATTAATATCCTAGAGATTTCATCCTGCACGCAGCCAATACTTGCGCAGCGTGAAAGATGACGGATAGTTAGATTTTGCCAACCAAGTCTAGTGAAGGTGCTAATGTCTCTTCACCTGGCTGCCAAGAAGCAGGACATACTTCACCGTCGTGGTTTGCAATGTACTGAGCTGCTTGTACTTTACGAACTAATTCGTTTGCAGCGCGGCCGATGCCTAGGTCGTGTGTTTCAACTACTTTGATTTCGCCTTCAGGGTTGATTACAAAAGTACCGCGAAGTGCTAAACCTTCTTCTTCAATCATTACACCGAAGTTGCGTGTAATGCGGCCTGTTGGGTCACCAATCATTGGGAATTGGATTTTCTTAATTGTGTCTGACGCATCGTGCCATGCTTTGTGTGTGAAGTGTGTGTCAGTTGATACTGAGTAAACTTCAACGCCCATATCTTGAAGTTTTGCGTAATGGTCAGCAAGGTCACCTAGCTCAGTCGGACATACAAATGTGAAGTCAGCTGGGTAGAAGAATACGATTGACCATTTACCTAGCAGGTCTTTTTCACTTACTTCAACGAAGTCGCCATTGTGGTAAGCCGTTGCATTGAATGGTTTGATTTGTGTGTTGATCAATGAAGTAGTCATAATGTTTACTCTCTTAGTTTGTATTTACATAATTTGGGGCATCCTGTTGCTGTGCCCCTTTGCTTGGTAACTAAGATAGTGGGTTTGGTTTTTTAAATAAAATGGATTGTTTTGATTGGTTCAATCGGTTTTTGTGAATGTAGCTTGAAATGCTTTATGCCTCATTAATTTAAAGCTTTGAGTTTAAACTGATCAGAAAGAGCACATTGGTTTTCTTGATTTAATAAGGTGAGATATACTCATTTTATTTGATTGTTTGGCTCTAAAATAAAAACACAATATCGATGAGTGTATTGTGTTTAGCTTTGAGACCTAATTTCATTATTTTGCAAAAGTAACATGGCTTATAGCCCAGATGTCATCAACGTGAGGAAGCTCTGTCTACCATGAAAAAACTAAACATATTGCTGATTACTAAAAACTTCCATATGGGTGGTGCAGAGGTTCATGTATGTGATCTCGCAAATCAGCTAGCAGAGTCTGGACATCATGTTGTTCTGATATCAAACGCGGGGGGGCAAACTGAGCATTTGGTACCTCAGGTGAAACATCATGCGCTAAAAGTGAATGATATTAATTATCTGAAAAACTTATTTTTTATTAAAAAGATAATCAAAGAGCAGCAAATTGACATCGTTCACGGTCATCAAAGATTAGGTATTTCACTCGCAGTTATGGCGTCAAAGCTAACAGGCACGCCGAATGTTGCAACGATACATGGTCAGCTCAAATATGATATTCGTTCATTTATGATACGTCGTTGGGTTCAGCAATTAATTTGTGTGCGCAGCAATACCTATGAGCAAACTAAGAAATATCCAAAGCTACATCAAAATTCGTCGCTTATTTTAAATGGTGTACGTCCTTACCCTCTTAGCAAAAATAAAGAACCTTTTACCTTAATGTATGGAAGTCGTATCGATAAACGACACTTTGCGGTTTTGACTATGTTGATCAACGATGTCTTGCCAGAGTTATATCAACTAAATAATGACGTAAAGTTACTGGTTTTCGGTGAAGGAAAGTTTTCGTCAGAATTAAAAGAACTAATAGAGCAAACTAACTCTTCATTAGGCAAGCAGGTAATTGACTTTAGAGGGTATACATCTGAGCTTGGTTTAGAATACCAGCAAGCTGGTCTTGCACTAGCCTGCGCTCGTTCCGCGATGGACGCATTATGTAATAATACGGCTGTATTGCCTGTCAATGTTCATAATCTTGGTGAGCCAATCACCACGAAAAACTTTTCGGCTTTGATGGCAAATAACTTTGAGCCCACCACTTTTCCAGCACCTACGCCCCAAGGCTTGATCCAGCAAATTTCCAAATATCTAGACAACCCAGCGTATTATCAACAACAAGTAGAGCTTTTACAGCAAGATATTTCTGCAAACTTAACCTTGCAAGGTGCCGTTGAGAAAACACTAAAGTTGTATCAATCATCGTTAGTCTAAAGTAACAAGGTGTGTCTAATACACTCAATAATGGATGGCACTGAGTCAGTATCATCCATATCGTTTTCTTGTCATTTTTAGTTTAAATCAGATGTTTTTCTGTTGTGAGCTTAATATTTTAAATTGTTTTAAGATCCGATAGACAATCTCTGTGCAGGCGACAACTGCCAGACCGATACAACCGTAAAATGTCACCTGATCTGGCCAAGTTGCCTCTATGGGTGACTTTTCAAGAATTTGGCAAAGGATAACCGGGGCAATAAAGAGCGTATAAAACATCAATTGCGAAGGAAACTCAATTTCATCTTTCCAGTTATATTCTTCTAGTGTGAATTTAACGCCAGCTTCTCGGTTTTGTTGACCATATTCGTAATAGAGGTCGATGGTTTTAGACTCAATTAGACCCTGTGAATTACTGAGCTCTATAACGAGGTTACCTTTTAGTTGAGACACAACCGTGAGTTTGATTTGCAATTGCTCTTTGTTAGCCTCAATGCAGTGAGTGCCTTTTGATGAGATGTTTCTTTGCTCTGATACCTTTTCGCCATTCAGATAAATAACCTCTTTGCCAAACATGTTTGCTTCAATGGCAATGATATTATCTTGATAGTTAAATTCAGTATTAATTTTCATCGTTATTGTCCTTTTGAAATTCAATCAAATCACCAGGCTGACAGTCCAGTGCATCACAAATTGCGTCTAGGGTACTAAAGCGAATCGCTTTGGCTTTACCACTTTTCAGCACACTGAGGTTTTGTGGCGTAATGCCTATTTGCTCAGCTAACTCACTGGATTTCATTTTCCGTTTTGCGAGCATAACGTCTAAATTGATGATGATAGCCATAATTAAATCGTTAACTCTTGTTCTTCTTCGAGATCTTTGGCGACCTTAATGTTGGCACAAAATACATGCAGTATGTATCCGGCGGTGGCGAGTACGATCTCAACATTAGCAACGTAATCCATTAAGCTGATTGCTACATCGAAATAAATCATTTCAAGTATGATGCTCAGTAAAGGCTTAGCGATAAGTGCATAGAGTAAGATAACTCTGGCGATGAGTAAGTTGGTTTGTAAGCTGATAGCATTAAATACTTGCTGACCCTGCTCATAACTTTTGAGTAATCTAGAAAACACTAGTAGCAGTCCAAGTGCTACTAACCCATCTGCACCTAGCTGAAGTGCATTTCTGACTTCAACATATAGGTTATCTTGTGGCTCTAGACCAGTGATCAAAAAAACAATTGAGAGCAGGCCGAGAAAACTCCAAATTGCTACTAGGAAGATTGAGCTTTTTAATTGCTTCCGCTCTCGGGCCATATACTTTTTGAATGCGTTCATGTTTTATCCTTAATAAGTCACTGTTACAGGTAAAGCATAAACGTGTCAAATCTTAAAAACAATAAAAAGTTATCGTTTTTCGATAATTTTTTATTGTTTTATATTTTTTTACTCAGTTTTAATTTGTGATAAATCGATATTTGGATTGGTGTTCCTATCGAACACTAGGCTTGCTCGATTAAGTGGAGGACGATTTTGTAGCTGTCTGAAATCGCTGAGTTCGATGTTGTTCTCAAACGGTTTGGCTATCTCGAAAGAAAACACATAAAAACCTTCTAAACCCATTCTTAAATCACTAAAAACGTAGCTTTGCTCTTGTTGGTAAACCCCGTATAGGCCTTTGGTAAAATTTTGCAGTAAGGCAATACGTTGGTCATCATCTAAAAGGTTGAGCACATGATTTTCGGTTTTGTAAAAGCGGATATCCACCTCATCAACAGAATCAAAGATTGATGCATATATTTCGTAATGGCCTTGCTCAGTGGTTGCTACGGCGCGCCATAGCAAAGTATTAAAAGGTGAGGGGGTGCTTTCGAACTGTTTAAAGGCGATCATCTTGTTAGTAAGCGCATGCTGAATTTTATTATCGATATGCCATTTGGCTGCAAGGCTCCAAGTGAGGTATAGCGAACTTAAAACCAATGCGGCGGTGTTAATTTTGGTTGCATAGGGTTGCAAGCGAGTAAAACACAGAGCAATAAACGCAAGTAGCAAGGGTAGGCTATACATGGGGTCGATGATAAACACACTGGAAATACCAAACGGATAATTGCTCAGAGGCCAGAGTAATTGCGTGCCATATACGGTAAAGGTATCGAGCAGCGCATGGGTGCCCATGATTAAAAATATCGCAACAGACCAGCGTGTCAGCGACACAGATTTTGTCCAGTGCATTTTCGCAATGAGCCACGCTATGAGTGGACTCAACAGCAATTGAATAATTAAGGAGTGACTAAAACTGCGGTGATAAACAAAGTTTTCAACATCACCGCCGAAGTTTATCAACACATCTAAGTCGGGTAGAGTGCCAAATGCAGCACCAACAAGTAGCGACTTTCGGCCGAGTTTATTGCCTAAAGTGGCGTAGCCCACGGCACTGCCGAGTAAAATTTGCGTGACTGAATCCATTTTAAAAACCTAAAGCGACTTTAAGAAAAAGAGTAGTTATTTACTTATACCTTATTTTTGCGCCATAAGTTTATGCTTAAAGTAAAAGCTGCTGCTTGAACTTAGCGGCTTGTCGTCGAGAGACTTCGAGCACAGCGCCGTCGTTAAGAGTGATTTGATAACCGCCTGATACCCACGGCTCAATATGAGTAATACAGCTCAGTTGTACAATACAACTACGGCTGATCTTAAAGAAGTAATTACCATCAAGCTTATTCTCGATACTCGATAGAGACGCGCTATGCGTCACTACCTTACCATCATAATGAATACGGCTATAATTGCCCAAGGCTTCGATATAGCTGACGTCTTTTACCTGAATAAGGTGGCATTTTTCAGCGTCTTTAACAAAAAATGACTGGGCCATATCTAGCGGTTTGGTTAAGTGGGAGGCTTCTTTATGACCTTCACTGTGCTGAGTAATGTTGAGTTTTGCGAGCGCTTTTTGTAAACGGGTGTGCTTGATTGGTTTCAGTAAGTAATCAACCGTATTGTGTTCAAAAGCTTGGAGTGCGAACTGGTCAAATGCCGTGGTAAAAATCAGTTTGGGCACGACGCTGAGGGCCGATAAAATATCGAACGCAGTGCCGCCAGGCAGGTCGATATCCATAAATACCAAGTCAGGGTTGAGGTGTTCAATGAGTGCTTTAGCTTCCTCAATGTCGGTGGCTTCTCCAAGTACATTGATGTCATCAAACTCGCCCAGTAATGCCTTAAGTTCAAATCGAGCAAGATCTGAATCTTCAACGATTACGGTATTAATTTTCGGCATGGCTTGTCCTCATTATTCTTGTGTGCCAAAGCACAACGTTGCTTGCACTTTGTCATCAGCTGTTTGCAGAGTAAATGTAATTTGTTGTGCGCTGAACATGGCGAGTCTGGCTTTTAAGTTTTCGATTCCCAAACCCGTACTTTGCTCATCTTGACTCAATATCTTGCCTGGATGCGTCAAAGAAATATGCCATTGCTTGCTATTGAGCGCAGCGACAGAAAGATGGAGTTCACCCGAGACTGCTTGTTTACCAAACGCATGTTTTATGGCGTTTTCAACCAACAATTGCAATGCCATTTTTGGTATTGATTGAGTTAGGTAGCGCGGGTCGATGTCTTTTTTAAAAGTTAGGCGACGACCTAATTGCAGTTGGTGCAGTGCTACAAAGTCTTCAACAAACTCTAGCTCTTGCTCAAGTGTGACGATACCTGCGTTTTGATCCGTGAGCTGATAACGCATTAAATCAGCAAATGCCATTAACATATCGCGAGCTTTATTATTGTCTATCAGTACCATGGCACGAATGTTATTGATGGCGTTAAACATAAAATGTGGGCTAAGTTGATCGAGTAAAGCGTTAAACTGTGCTTCTTTGTTTTTCAATGCCATTACCTGGTTTTGTTGTTCGAGCATATACATGGTTGATTGGCGACTAATGGCCCAATATAAACAGCTCCACATAAGTAAAATAACAAACAGTACAAGGGTAATACTGACACTGGGCTGGCTGGTGTAAAGCACTGAAACGCCTCCAATGAGTCTATCTATACCTTGCCATGTCAGCATATGTAATTGAGTTGCAGAGAATGCACCGGCAAAACTGAGCAAAAAAAGGCAACCCACCCAGAGAAATACAGATTTTGTTTTTAACATTATCCATTGATAAGCCAGTCTCAATAGACAGCTCATAAGTATGCCTAAAGTGGTCACACTGAGCCCAAAGGTCACCGAATATTTACTAATCAAGGGTGTATCACCAAACATGACAGTCATAACAAGCAACACTGGGGCCCAGCCAATTGCTTGTAATAAGAAAAATGAAAACCCGGACCTTTTAATTATTTTCATTGGTTTAATCAAACTGAATAAGAGAATAAAAATAGTACGCCAATCTAATTCGCTTTGTTAGTAAAAAAGAGGTTAGGGTCACCATACATTTAAAAGGTGTGATTTCTGGTTGAGTGGTTATGTTTTTGGCGCTTGCCGCTCGCCCAGCTATACAGCCGCTCGACATGTTTTGCACACAAAGGTTGAGTCACCCCCTAAACTGATGCCATAGCCACATAGGAGTGACCAATATGACCAAAACAACACAACTTACCGCAGCTGCAATCGTATTAAGTAGTACATCTTTTTTCACTTTAGCTAAGAGTGAAGGCGAGCACGCCAGTGTGCACACAAGCCAGTTTAAAACGGTCAACGCAGAGCTTAACGAAGCGCTAAATACGTGGCAGCAATCATTTAACCTGCCTTCTTTGGTGATAGCTGTCAGCATTGAAGGGCAAACAGTATTTAATCAAGCTGTGGGTCTGGCTGATATTGAATCAGGCAGAGCAGCGACTATTCAAACGCCATACTCTGTCGGCAGTATTGCAAAATCAATGACCAGCTTAGCCATGGCGCGTTTAGTTGAACAAAATAAGCTAGCGCTGCATGCGCCTATCGAGCAATATGGCTCGTATCAAAACGACTGGCAGGCGCTGACGAGTTACCAACTGGCGTCACACACAGCTGGTATTGTGCACTATAACAAAGCAAGAGTAGAGCGAGAGTTTGAGTCTGTCCGTGATCATTGGTTGCCACAGCAGGCGTTTGATGTGTTTGCGGATGAGCCTCTGGCTTTTAAAGCCGGAAGTGACTTTCAATATAGCTCAAGTGGCTACATTTTATTGTCAGATGTACTGGCTAAAGCGGCAAATACCCCTTACTTACAACTCATGCGCCAAGAAGTGTTTGCGCCATTAAAGATGCAACATACCTTGTTTGATTCAAGTTTAGCAAATAGTGGAGAAGAAGCCGTTTATTATGCGCCAGTAAAATTTAATGAGCCTGACAATAAAGCTCGTCAAAGAGACACTGCAAAGCGTGACCGCAGCTTTTTATTTGGCGGTGGAGGCTATCAATCTACCGCCAGCGACTTGGTGAATATGGCTTGGTATATGACACAAGATGACTATTTATCAGATGCCACAAGAGCGCTATTAACAACACCAGTGACTTTGCCTGATGGTAAAGCTAACCCGCAAAATTATGGGCTAGGCTGGCGTATTCATGACATGGATGTGAGCCAGTATATACCCGGTAAGCCGCAGCAGATAATCAAAGGGGTGCATCATGGTGGAACTACAGCCAATGCTGCCAATGCCTATGTTTTAAGCTTCCCTGAGTTTGGTGCTAGCATTGCTTACACAACGAATAGTATTCCGAGTAGTGAAGACCCGCAGGCAAACTTACAAGTACAAATGTGGTTATGGTTATACCGTTATGTCGAGGCATTAAATTTGGTGAATGAAAACAAAAATGCGCTTTAACAGCGCATTTTTTCTTTTAAAGCTTCAATGCTTCTTTGAACTGCGCAATAGAGGGGTGTTGTCTTTTTGTTGCGATCTGCAGTCCTTTTTCGAGAATTTTTTTGCGCTGTGTTGGTTTGTTTTGTGCTAAGTAAATATCAGACAAAATTAAGTGTGCGCCCATATGCTGAGGCATGTACTCAAGTAAGCGCGAAATCACTTGTTCGGCTTCGTCTGTTCGCTCTTCGCGTAACAGATATCGGCCAATACTGCGTAAGCTGTTTACGCTGTTCCAACGTTCAGGGGTTGGCAGCACTGGAAAAGAGTAGCTTTTACTTAGATCTTGATAGTACTGCTCTATGTTCTCAAGCGCATTGCCTGGTTGAGTGACAAGCGACCTATATTTTGGGGCCCACAAGGCTTCTGGGTATAGGGTTTCAAAACTACTGAGGAGTGTTTTTATTAATGCGTCATAGTGGCGCTCGTTTTTGTATGCATGGATATAGAGCGCGTGGTTTTGCTGCGCTTTAAAAACAACGGTGTGTTTAAGTTTATTTAAATTATCATCGTAGCGTTTATCAGAGATCAGGTCGTCATCGGCTTCACCGAATACCACAATGCCTTTTTCTTTGCCGCGTGTAGCGACCGCTTCTGCAACTTCATCGATTAATGTTTTGGCATTGGGTAAGTCTAATCGCATGCCAATCATGTCAGCCGTAGCATGAAAGATATAGTCATTAAACACATCATCTCGGCGAGTAAGCGCATATAGTCCAAATACGGCATTGGCAGAAACACTGACGAGGCTAGTATGTTTGGCACCGCGATAGTGTGTTTGCAAATAGGGAATGAGCTCTTGCGAAAGGAAATCTAGGTATTGCTCTGGATCACCTTTGCCTTTGCGTACCACGTCGACAGGCCACATGGCTTGTGTATCAAAAGCCGGAAAGTCTCCGCCTTGGTTTAAACTTACTACAATGCTGTCTGGCATGCGATTTACACTGCTTAAGTGCTTAACTAACCCTGTTGTCATATGAAAAAACTGATGACCGTGAGAACCATTAAAGAAAATGATTGGGTAGCGAAAGTCATCACTGTGGTGTTCATGCATTTGCGGCAGATAGAGATTCATGCTGATCTCTTTATTCAGTATTTTAGAGTCAAACTGTATGGTGTTTGCAATATGTATTGGCTGCTCAGAAGTGATGCGCGCTTGTGCATGATGCATTGTGCCGATGAAAACGGCCATGATGAGTGATTTTAAGAGGTCAAATATTTTCATAGTATGTCCTTAGTAAAATTAAAGTGCCTTGAGATGTGATTGAGCTTGTTCACTGAGTGAGGTGTTACCCTGTTGCTTATACAAGTCACTTAACTGTTGCCAAGCTGTTTTATTGGATGGGGTTTGTTCGGTTATACGCTTTAATATCGCGATACTTAGTTTGGGGTAATCTTGGTGATGCTTGGTGGTAAAAGCTAACATCAGTTGCTGATCAGGCTCTGAAAATGTGCTGGCAGCTTGCTTTAATGCTTGTAGCGCATGCTTATGTTCTGCAGAGTTTGCTTGTTGTTTTGCAAATACAGCAAGCTTGTGCCATGCAAACAAAGAATGCGGGTAAAGCTTGGTTAATTGCTGCCAAGTAGTGCGCGCAAGTTCGGGTTTATTTTGTGCTAAATATCGCTCGGCCCAGCGGTTAATAAAGTAATGTCTAAAGCGTGGTGAGGCGTCTTGCCACAATGAAAAAGCGAGCTCTAACTGCGCTGACTCCATTTTGTTTTGTGCCATGGCACTGTAAAAGCTTTGTAGGTCTTGCTCGTTACTTGTTTGCTGATACTTTTTTCGAATGGCAATGTATCGCTCAGTCAGTTGGGCTTTATTGAGATCAAACTGATTTAAATAATCTGTGACTGCGTAGTCGGGGTAAGCGCTTCGCAATGCCTCTGCGATGGCGATGGGCACAACCGATTGGTGATTTTGGTTAGCAATATGGCGCTGATTGAAAGCGGCGGTATTTTGTGTGACTTTATTGAGTAGTTGCGTATCACTTTGATGCCCGACTTCTTGTAGTAAAGTAACGAACCCTTGGTTGTCATCAAGTTGTGAAATTTGAGTGGCGGTTTGCTGCACATACTCCACATTTGGAAAGACCACAGAGAGTGCATGCAAATGGGTAAAGTACTGTTGTAAAAGTGGACTTTGATTGAGCAGGTAAGCAGCGCCATAGGAGTGTGCAAAAAGATGGCTTTGCTCGGTGAGGTATTTGTTTTGAACGAACCGGGTGAGTTCTGCTGAGATAAATTGTGACAGCGCCTCAGTTTGGTTGAATAAGGTTGAGTACCAAGCGGGGTTATTGATAAACACTACAATCGTTGCGGGGATCTCTTGATAGCCTTCAAGTTGGCGAATGCGGTGTAAAAAATCCCCCTTAAAATCACCCACGTAAAAGCCATGGGTATTAAGCACATAAACCACAGGATAAGATTTTTTATTGTTGTAATTATCGGGAAGATGCACCGAGATGCTTTGTACTTTAGCGAGTGCTAAAGATTGAATCTGGTAATCGTGCGATGTGTTGGCATAACCGCTAAGTGCAGTTAGCAGGCTAAATAAGATTAATATGGGTTTTAACATGACGCTTTGCTCCTTCGAATGATGGGCTCAACAGTAAACGAAGCACGCTAAAAGGCTGGGTGAAAAGCTGATTTATCACTGATTTTTGTCTGAGCAGGGACTGGTTAATCTGCTGTAAATCAGCTATTTTCCAATTCATAGCAGCAAGGCAGCAGTACATAACCATGAATACGCGTTATCAAATATTAGAGTGTGAAGTCGATTTTACTGAGCAAACCTTAGTCAGGGCAGGAGAAGTACATAAGCAACAGCACAAGGTGATGCAAGTGCTGCGTTGCTTACTCCAAAAGCAAGGTGAGTTGGTTAGCATCGATGAACTAATGAATGAAGTGTGGCCTGATACGGTTGTGTCTCCCAATACCTTACAGCGCTGCATAGCGCAGCTACGTAAAGGCTTAGGAGATTCAAGCCAAGCACAACGCGTTATTAAAACATATCCGAGACGAGGTTATGCCTTGGTGGCGCCTGTGACTGCACTTGAAGAGGTTGCTGCTACTGATAAAAATAGGCAACCTGAGGTATTACAACCGAGTGTTAGTCCCAATCAAGCTACTCAAACTAAGCCGCGAAAAAGCAAACTAAAAGCTTGGTTTATCGCTGTAATTGCATGCACAGTAATGTTTGCCTTGGTGATGATAATGATTGACCAACTGCATGTGCGTACAGACAATTCGAAGCCCAAGCGCGCACATATTACCTCAGTGATGACAGCCAGTGATGCGCATACTGGTCAGCCTAGATATGCCCCAAATGGCCAACACCTGCTATTTCAGCGTTATAGTGACTTTTGTGAAAGCACAGTCTGGTTGCAAAATGTCGAGAACAAGCAAGAAACACCGCTTACCCAGCTGCAAAAACGTATCAATGATGTTGCATGGTCTAAAGACAGTAATCGTATTTTAGTGGCGCAAAGCAACCCGTGTATTGCACCAACACATGAGCAGTGCTGGCAGCTTGAGTTGCTCACATTAGATGGGGCAATGCAGTTGAGCAACACCCAGTCAATCGGTAGCTGTGAGCATAAACGCATTAGCCAAGTTGCGTGGTTTAATGAACAGTCGGCTCTATTTATAGAGCGTACAGATCAAACCCATAGACAGCTTACAAAAATTGATTTACTGACCGGACAAAAACACAATTTCTTTGCACAGGGGGATGTGTTGTCGTTTACGTCGTTGGATTCAAATAAACTCGCTATACTCAGCCATCAGGGCAGTGCCCAACTAACTTTATATACGGTGAACGAATTAGGGGAAGTATTGCAAACGCAGCCGCTTGACTTTAACGATGCGCTGTCGGTGTTCTCTAGAAGTAAGCTGAGTTATGAGGCAAGCGACGCGCAATTATTGCTGGAGAATAACGGTCAATTATTTGCAATCACAGAGCAAGGGGCAATGCTCAAGCGTATGAGTTTACCTAACAACCTCTCTGATTTTTCAATTTCAAGTGATGCCATTGCCGCCACGCGAGGTCTCACAAAACAAGATGGTACTTTGCAAAGCTTAACGGATGACGAGCAAACACCGCTGTTTTCTTCTAAAGGCGTTGAAACTTATTTTCGCTTTGCGCCAAACTCTGACGCCATTGCGTTTGTCTCAAATCGCACCGAAGCATTACAAATTTGGGTGAGCAGCGATAGCATGGCTGCGCCTAAGCAGTTGAGCCAATTTGAGTCTGCAAAGCAGCTCAGAGGTCTTGAGTGGTTAGAGACGGGCGAACGTTTGATTTTTGTGATGAATGATCAGCTTGCGACATTATCTTTAACTGGAACACTTGAGGTTCTTAACCTACCGATGAAGGTGAAATATTTATACCAAGCCTTACCTAGTAATCATGTACTAATAGAGTATCAACATGATTATCAAGAAGTTGTGGCCACTGTCAATTTAGATACCTTAAAAGTCACACCAATTCACGCCGGTTTATTTAACGACGTGCAATTAGATACGCAAAATAACTTGTGGTTTGTAGACCGAGATAATCGACTCAATAAGATTGAAAACGGAGCTCTCTCTCGCCCACTTGCAGATGTAAAAGTGAATGGACTTAGGGCCTACCAGCAAGGAATGGCCATATCCGATAAGCATATGGCGCTATTTTATTTATCGGGGCAGCAGGGTGAGCCACAAAAAATACAGTCACTTGGCGCAGGAGCATGGTTGCAAGACATAAAAGATGCGCAGTTTATTTGGTCCCACAAGCATGCCCGAAACAGTGACATTGTTGAGTTGGCCGTACCGGATTAAAAGTTATGCTTTTCAAGGCGATATAAAAACTGTTTGTAGCTAATCCCCAATAGTTTGGCAGCTTGGGTTTTATTGCCGCCTTCGCGGTTTAGTGCTTGTTGTAAGCAATCTTTCTCAAATTCATCCCAATTTAAGCCCTCACTTGGTAAATTAAACAGTGCGTCGGTTTGCGTGCTGTTTGCCGTATTAGTGAGGTTTTCTTTAAGCTCAGCTTCATCCTGTAGAAGTACAAACTGCTCTAAGGTATTGGAGAGCTGGCGAACATTACCGGGCCAGTTAAAGTTGAGGAGGTGTTTTAGCAGTTTGCTGCTTAGCTGGGGGGCTTCAATACCGTATTGTTGGCTAAAGCGTTTTAAGAAGTGTTCGATTAAACGCGGAATATCTTCTTGGCGCTCACGCAGTGGTGGCATATGTAACGGCACCACATTTAGTCGATAGTATAGGTCTTCTCTGAATAAGCCATCTTGTACCATCTGTTGCAGGTTTTTATGACTAGCTGCAAGTACTCGGACATCAATATTGTGCTCTTTGGTATCGCCTACTGGCGTTACCACACCCTCTTGTAACAAGCGCAGCAGTTTGGTTTGTACATTGAGGCTCAGCTCTGCCACTTCGTCTAAAAATATCGTGCCCTTGTTGGCTGCGGCGAATTTACCGAGTTTGTTTTGCATGGCGCCTGTGTAGGCGCCTTTGAGCGCGCCAAATAGCTCTGACTCGGCCAAGTTTTCTGGAATAGCTCCACAGTTAATGGCGATAAATGCTTGCTTGCTGCGGTTAGAAAGCTGATGAAGTGCACGGGCAGCAAGCTCCTTACCTGTGCCGCTTTCACCGCTGATTAAAACCGTTGCGCTGGTAGCACTGACTCGCTCTATACGCTGAAAGACTTTTTGCATACACGGAGCATGACCAATGATATCGACCAACTGGTTTTGCTCGCTTATTTGTGAGCTGAGCTGCTGGTTGGCAAGGCGTAACTGATTGGCTTTATTAGCTTTGGCCAGTGCCAGTAATAATTCTTGACGCTGAAACGGTTTACTTAAGTAGTCATCTGCACCGAGCTCGATGGCTTCAACGGCATGTTCAATTGAACCATAAGCGGTGGCGACCACAATGCCTATGTGCTTTTGTTGTGCCCGCGCGTATTTGATCAAGTCCATGCCTGACAGGTTGCCTAGCTTCCAATCGGTAAAGATGAGTTCGATATCTGCGTGTTTTTTAAGAGTGACTATGGCATCTTCAACACTAAAAGCGCTATAAACTTGATAGCTCGCAGCACTTAACATCGCGCTGATCAGGGTATTTTGCGCTTGGTCGTCTTCAACCAACAAGATTGGCTGCGGTTTAGTCATGGACTGCTCCTTCTTCAAGCGATGACTGCGCTAATTGTAAGGTGACACGTGCGCCATTTTGTGTGTTTTGTACTTGAATATCACCTGCATAGTAAAGTTCAGCTAAGCGTTTGGCTAAATATAAGCCCATGCCCGCGCCATCTGCTTTGCTGCTCACATGAGGCTCAAATAGCTGAGTGAGAACATGTGTTTCAAAACCACCACCTTGATCTTCAACTTCCACAAATAACGTGTTTTGCTCTGAATAGGCATTTACCTTAATAGATTGGGTGTTTTGATTTGCTTGTTGCGCTTCAATGGCATTGACTAGCAGGGTGTGTAACATAGCGCGGATCTCAGATTCAGCCCCTTGTATGAACAAATCTTGCTGCACCTTAATATCAAGTTCAAAATTGAGTTTACCTATTTCGAGCTGAATATCTTGCAATACGGCCGCGATTGGGACTGTGTGTGTTCTAGAAGATTGCTGGTTACTAAGCTGCAATAAAGCGCTGATACTCTTATTTAAGTGGGTAATTTTATTATCGGCAATGGTTTTTAAACTGTGCTTGAGTTGGTTGTCTTGGCTTTGCCAAAACTGCTCAAGTGTGAGGCCCAAAGTGTGTAATGGGTTTCTCAAAGAGTGGGCAATAGCGCGACTTAACTCGCCGAGTTCCGCCAATTGTTTTTGTTGTTGTAGCTGTTTTTCAACTTGATTGAGTTGATCGAGCTTGTTGCTGGTGGCATTAAAACTGTCAATGCAAGTTGCAATTTCACCCACGCCCTGTGCAGGCAGTTGAGTACCAAGATTACCGTCTGATAAATCCTTAAAGCCTTGCTTGAGTGCAGTAATTGGCTGGGTGAGGCGATGAACAAAGTACAGCATTAAACCAACGGCAATGAGTGTCGAAAGTGCAATACTCCACAGGATGAGCGAAGTGAAGCGTTCGACGCTATGACTCTGGGTATGGCTGTTATGTTCAGTACTGATAATCTTCCTGATGCTTTTGTCATCTTCAAAATGAAAGAATACAGAGTTAACTTCATCTTTGAGTGATTCTGCTTTAATGGTAACAACGGGTTTTACAGGCTGTGTTGGTATTGGTGGTTTGCTTGGCTCAGGTACTTTTGAATTATCCTGAGGTTGTGGTGGTTCAGGTGGTCGCTCTAAGGTGTTTGAAATGGTCACTTTGTCAGACAAAATCACGACTTTAGGGATATCACTATCTAATTTGTGAATGATTTGATTGATATCTTCTCGCGCTTTACCAATTAGTTGCTTAGTGATCACTTTTGATTGCTCAGTAATATCAGCACTGACTTGTGATTTGAAATGCAAGACCAGCAAAGTTTGGCTTACTGCGAGTAAAAGAAATATCGCCAAAATGCCCAGAATAAAATAACGCTTAATCGTCACGCTTTCTCCCAATTAGATTTTTAAACTGTCTCTAAAACCCTTATTACAAGATGCATTCCAAAGTGCTAAATCGCAAGTGGTTTGTAAGTCTTTGAAATTATGCTAACTAATTAATGTCTTTTATATCTATTAGGTTTCACCTACTGAATATTCCTGATATCAGCCCTTTCATATCCCGATATCAGGATATTTATTACCTAGCTAGTAGTAAATTATTTTTAACCCCATGAAATATATATATAAAGCTATTTGGCATGGCTTTTTCTATATACAGGTCGACATTTTATTTTAGCGTGTATAAATCGCACCATAAGGAGAAGACCATGTTTTCAACCATTAAGTATAAAAAAGTAGTTAAAGCACTGGCTGCAGCGGGCCTTGTTGTCGCAGCCAGCAGTTATGCAGCTGATAAAGAAGCACACCATGTGATTAAAGTTAAACAAATTAGTGATGATGTAAAAGTCATGGTGAGTGAAGGGCACAACAGCGATGTGAGAGTTATTAAGCTTGATAAGGAAGATCTGGCGAGTGATGTGTTAGTTGAAAAGCTGGCTGACTTACCGGATGAAACCAGAGAAAAAGTAGAGGAGGTGCTGTCACAAATTAGTACAAAAGGTGATGATGGCGTGTTTCTCTTCTCCGATAAAGTGGTGCAAACCGTTAGCGAAGACGGAAAAAGCAAACACATGGTGTTTATACATGGTGGAGAAGATTTTAAACTTCACTTGCCTCCAGAGCCGCCTATGCCAGTCGACCCAGCTCAACCTGTTAGGCCAATTAAAGCAGCTAAAGTATTTAAGTTTTCGATTGGTACAGACGGTGAAGGCGACCATGAATTTAAGTTGATCACTTCATTACTAAAAGAAGCGCAGTTAACGCCTGAGCAAATTGATGAGCTACAAACTCTGCTAAATGAAAAGTATTAACTGAGTTTGTATAAAAGAAAACGGCCCTAATGGGCCGTTTTTGTGTTTATTGCAGGGGGCTATCGGTTGTAGTGATGCTCCAGTAGAGTGGGTTCTGCATAATCGCTTTCACCTAAATTGAAATACTCCAATGAGCGACGCATATTATGCGCTTGGTCTGCCATTTGCTTCGCAGCAGCCATGGTTTCTTCAGTAATGGCCGAGTTTTCTTGGATAAGATGGCTTAGACGCTGAACAACCGTATCGACTTCACGAATGGCCTGCTGCTGAGTCATTGTCGATTGGTTTATTTTCACAATCGAGTGATTTACTTGTGCAACTGCACCAACAATTTGTTCAAGCTTTTGGCCTGAGCTGTTTGCCAGCTCTGTGCCTTGTTCAACTTTGTCATTCGAGTTGGCAATGATGTCTTTGATCTGTCGAGCCGAAGATGCGCTACGACCAGCTAGTTCGCGAACTTCATTGGCGACAACCGCAAATCCACGACCATTATCACCGGCTCTGGCTGCCTCAACCGCTGCGTTCAGAGCAAGCAAGTTGGTTTGGAAAGCAATGCCGTCGATAACAGATACGATTTCATTGATGTCTTTGCTCGCTGTATTGACTTCGTCAATGGCTAATACCGTATCGTGTGATAATGTGCCACCTTCTTTTGCTATGGCTTCGGCACTTTCTGCTAGTTGTACTGCAACACCTGATTGGTCGGCGACTTGGCCAATTTCATCTAGCATGTTACTCGTACTGGCACTTGCTTCTTCAAGGTTTGCAGCTTGCTCTTCGGTTCTTGAGCTGATCTCAGTATTACTATTGGCGATTTCACCGGCACTTTGTGAGACTTGGTTAGCAGCAATCTGAATACCTTGGATCACTTCGGTCAACTTTGAAATAGTGCTGTTTACATCATTTTTAAGGGTTAAGAATACCCCTTGGTAATCACTATTGATGGTTTGTGTTAGATTACCTTGAGAGACTGCGCTTAACACTTGCGTAACTTCATTGATGGCATCCGAAATCGTATCGGTTGAGCCATTAATATCTTGTTTTAGTTGTAGTAGTTGGCCTTGTAAGTCAGATTCAATTTTCTTAGTGAAGTCACCTTGAGACATGGCTGCCATGACATTTGCTAGCTCTTGGATAACTTGGTCTAAGGTTAATACTGAGCGATTGATGTCTTGTTTAAGAGTATTTAGTTGCCCTGTCATGGGTGATTCAATGGTATGGTCAAAGCGGCCATGGCTAATTGCCATCATCACCGCAGAAATTTCATCCATGGCTTTATCTAGGCTGTTAATCGAGGCATTAATGTCTTGCTTGAGCTGACCTAGCTCACCTTCGGCATTACATTCAACGATGTGTTTGAAATCACCTTTATTCACAGCTGCCATGACATTGCTGATATCACTAATGATTTCAGCTAGGTTGGCAACACTGAAATTGATATCGTCTTTTAGTGCTTCTAGTTGACCTTGAAGTGGTAAGTTAACACGCTTGGAGAAATCACCCTGACGAATTGCACCCATCACCATATTAATCTCGGCAACGGCACCATTGATGCTTTTTACAGAATCATTCACGCTTACTTTTAGCTCGTTTAGCTTACCCTGCGCTTCAACTTGAATAGTGTCAGTGAAATTGCCTTTCGCGACATTGGCCATGGTTTCAACAATGGCATTCATGGTGCTATCGAGTGAGTTTAAAGAACAATTAATGTTGTCTTTAAGGTGCGCAAGATCCCCTGACATAGGCGCTTGCAATTGCTTATCGAATTGACCTTGAGACATAGCGCTGATGACATGGTTAATCTCACCGATCGCCACGTCTAAACTATTTGCACAGTTATTGGTTGCTTGCTTAAGGGTGTTTAGTTCACCTTTACATTCAACCTTTATACGGTCATGGAATTTACCGTCAGCCATTTCGTTAAGCACGCGGTTTGATGCGCTAATTGAAGTTTGTAGTGCTTCCAACAATGAATTAAACGCCACAGCACAGCGACCAATTTCATCTTTAGAAGAAACGGGTGCACGAAGTGAGAAGTCACCTTCTTTTTCAACGCGGCGCATGGTTGCCATTAAATCATGTACAGGTTGTGTTAGTGAGCGCGCGAAAAATACTGCGATTGCAATGATAAAAGCGATAGCAGCGGCAAGAATAGCCAATAATACATTGCGAAGGGTAGCGACAGCAGAAAACGCTTCGCTCTCATCAATTTCTGCAAGTAGCGCCCAGTTATTACCTAGAACATTAATATTGCGATAAGCAGATAGCACTGGCTGGCCATTATAGTCAGTAATAATTTTTTCACCTTCTTGACCAGACATAGCTAATTTAAAGGCTTCAGTATCTACACTTCCTTTAGTTGGATATTTAAACGAGTTAACAACAGAGTGATTTACTGGATCTAGAAATGAGTCCGAACGCATGAGTTTGTCAGGACCAACCAGGTACGTTTCTCCTGTTTCACCTAAGCCTTCGCGTTCAGTCATAATGTTATTCAGTGCATCTATTGATAGTTGAAATACTAAAGTAGCTTGCGGCATTCCATCATAAATAATCGGCGCAGCAATAAAGCTGGCAGGTGCATTATACGAAGGTAAATATTTTTGATAATCGACAAAGGCAAAATCAGTTTGACTGAATAAATCTTTGGCTTCATTAAATACTGCGGCGAGATTACTATTTGCGTAAGGGCCACTGTTTAAAGAAGTCGCAAAATCTAGTTCTTTAAAAACAGAGTAAACAACATAGCCGCTCTGATTGTCGATGATG
Source organism: Pseudoalteromonas sp. BZB3 (assembly GCF_040104455.1). NCBI lineage: Bacteria > Pseudomonadati > Pseudomonadota > Gammaproteobacteria > Alteromonadales > Pseudoalteromonadaceae > Pseudoalteromonas > Pseudoalteromonas sp. BZB3. The sequence goes on from NZ_JBECOS010000004.1 coordinate 58,945, forward strand.
AAAATATCGTAGAAGTCGTAAACGTTGGCGACTTCAGCAAAAAAGGTATGAAATTCTTGGTGTGCCAGGTCGTACGCATCATTATGACCCGTTGACACTAACGTTGATTTTTCGCCTAGCGGATGCGGGTTATCAGCAATATAACGAGCTTGTAACTCCAGTGCTCTAGGGCTCAAACCATCTAATATATAGCTTGGCACTGAAGCATTCGGATTTTCTGTATTAAATTTGTTGCGAAAGTCTTGTTGGTAATAATTGGTTAAGCTTTGAGGCTTGCTATCTAAACCACTTAATTCATTAAAGCTGGCTATGAATGCATTGGCAGCATTAGCGGTCTTTTGACTAATTGCAAGTGTATATAAGTTATCTTTGACACTTTCGAAATGTCGCGAGACTGCACTTTTCTTAATTTCACCAACCGCTGCAAGTTGTGAATAAGCTTGTTGCTCGAGTGCATTAGAAGCTTTAAATAGTGCGATCGAGATAATCACAACAATAGGCACTAATGCCACACTTAAAAACGCGGCGATGAGTTTTCTGCTCAGGTTTAACGAGCTGAAGTACTTCAATGGGCTAGTCATAGCGCATTCCTTTTTTAATAGTTTCATCTTGCACGAGATGAGAGCACGAACGACGACCTAAATCGAAAAGTATTAATTTTAAGTGTTTAGGTACAGATGCAAAGTTTAGAACAATTATTAATTGCGTCTACAGTTATCGTCCAGAATTGTTGCTAATTTAGGTGATTTTTTAATGATAGTAAAAAAGGCCGCAATTAATGCGGCCTTTTTCATAACTTATGACACAAAACAGCAAAAATTAATGCTTCCAGTGATATCTGTGTGCTTTTTCTTCCATATACGCCTCGGTTGCTGAGTGCATAGGTGCTTTGCTGCCGTTTTCGAAGAAGAATGGCTGACGTTTACGGTTGTAGTTACCTACTTCGTTCATCGTTGCAGCATCATAGATACGGCCATTTAGCACTGTGTAAGCGACTTTCTCTGACTGACGAATATCGTTTAATACGTCACCGTCGATGATCACTAAGTCAGCCAGTTTGCCTTTTTCAATGGTACCTATGTCATTGTCTAGCGCTAAGTATTTAGCACCGTCAATTGTACCACTACGTAGCGCTTCCCATGCAGTGAAGCCACCTTGTGCCATTGACCATAACTCCCAATGCGCGCCTAAGCCTTCACGCTGACCGTGCGCACCAATGTGAACCGTAACGCCTTTATCGCGTAATTGTTTCGCAGATTTAGCCGCATTGATGTGGTTATAGTGGTGTTCAGGTGCGGTAGGGCGACGAATTGAGCGTGGATTTAGAATGTACTCAGGTACGAATGCCTTTAAGCGTTCGTTCTTCCATACTTCGGTTGTATCGTAGAAGTAATCTTCACCTTTAATACCACCGTAAGCTACGTTAAACGTTGGTGTAAAGCCCGCTTTGGTTTGGCTCCACATTTGCACAACGTCTGAGTAGATGTTTGGAATTGGTAGCGCGTGCTCAAGACCTGTATGACCGTCGATGATCATGTTCATGTTCTGCTGGAACTTAGAGCCACCTTCAGGCACCACCATGATTTCCATTTCTTTCGCTGCTTCTAACACTTGTTGACGCGTGTCACGGCGAGGGTGGTTGTAGCTCTTCACAGAGATTGCACCGGCATCTTTTAAGCGCTTAACGTGGAACTGTGCGTCTTCAAGATTGTTAATCGGTGTTTTATAACCCGGTGCATTACCTGCGTATAAAATGCGACCTACAGAGTAAATACGTGGTGCAACGGTTAGACCTGCGCGCTGTAGTTCAGCCATTGAGAACACTTCGTTTGAATCGTTCGATGGGTCGTGGATGGTTGTAACACCAAAGCTCACGTTTGAGAACTGGTTCCAGTTCTGTTCAGGCTGTAAGTTGCGGCTACCATAGCTGCCGTGTGCGTGTGCATCAACAAGGCCTGGTATCACAGTCTTACCCGAGATATCCATGACTTTAGCTTTGCTAGGAATGTTCACATCGCCGCGCGTACCTACTGCAATAATACGGTTATCTTCAATAAGCACCACACCGTCTTCGATGATTTCTTGCTCTTTATCGGCATTACGCATAGTCACGACTTTACCGCCAACTAGGGCAAGTAGGCCTTCTGGCTTATCCGCTTTTTTCTCAAAGCTTAAGTCGATACCTTCAGCCGTTAGCTCGCTGATGTCATCTGCTGCGCCTTCTAAGAAGGCAAATGTATCAGTCAGCTTCCGCTGATAAAGGTTAGGGCCAAACGCCCAAGTCAATGCGCTGCTATCTGCTTTCCAGTTTAAGAAGTCACCAGAGTACTTAGACACTTGCTTAACAGGGAATGATTTAGTGCCCTTGTTAATTGATAGCGTTTTACCTGTACTCGTGAATGGCGCAACAAAGGTATTAAAGTTTTCAATGAAGGCCACGTATTTGCCGTTTGGCGATACGCGGTAGTCAAAGATGTACTGACCCTTGAAGTGTGAACGTGCTTGCTGGCCGTTTAAATCTACTGACTTAAGTTCTCGGCTAGTTTCACTGCTTGCAACATTGAAGAAGATGCGATCGCTGTCAGCGCCAAAGTGTGGGTTATCACCACGTTTGATGATGCGCTTTGCTTCTCCGCCCTTAACGCTGGTTAAGTAAATGCCCGGTTCCATTGACCAGTCACCACTGAGTAAGTAACCACCGGTTACTTTGCGGTAAAGTACTTTTTTACCATTTGGTGAGAAGCTCGGGTTGATGTAGTGACCTGGCTCTTGCGTGATCACTTTGCCTTTACCACCTTTTGCAGATACAACGCGAACCGCACCTAAATCTTTATCATCCCAGCTAGTGTAAACAATGTATTTACCATCACGTGAGAAGCTTGGATAGAACTCAAAGTGGTCGTTTTGCTTAGTCACACGCTTTACTTTACCTGACGCGATGTCTTTGGTGTAAAGATGGCCAAGTGCTTGGAATAGCGCTGTTTTACCATCTGGAGAAATTTGAGACCAACGTGCTAATTTCACTTTAAATGTGTCAGGTGCAACGTCTACTGCAAACTTCAGCGCTGGTGTGATTTGTTTTTCAGCCACAACGCGGGTTGGGATCACTTGCGCTTGCTTGCTGGCAATATCTACTTTGTGGAATACACCGCCCGACCAGAACACTAATGCTCTTCCGTCTGGCGTGTAAGCAAATGCTGGCGTATTACCTTGTGCGCCATTTGCTTCTTGTAAGTCACGGTCTAGACCTGCAAAGACTTCAGTCTCGATACCTGACTTAAGATCTTTGATATACAGGGCACTTTGCATCTCTTTGCCATTCTCGATGCGCTTTACAAATGCAAGCGATTTACCGTCTGGGCTTGGCGTTGGACGAATAGCACCACCTGAGCCGCGGATCACAGTCTCTTCTTCACCGGTTGCTAGATCCCAAGAGCGGATCTCAAATACTGACTCAAGTGCGTTTTTGTTATATTGCCAGCGTACACCTGCCGTGGCATCAACTGAGTAGTAAATCTTTTTACCATCTTTTGAGAAAGCTGGCTCTGCAACGTTCTTTTGTGACTTAGCGCCATGTAGACGCTCTCGTACAACTACGCCTTTGCCACCTGAAATGTGGTACATGCGGATAGAGCCACCCGGAATAGTACGACCCGTTACTTGACCTTGTTTAACCGCAATATATTGGCCATCAGGTGACCAGGCTGGGTTATGTAGCAGGTTGTGAGATTCGCCAGAAACTTTACGCATGTTCTCGCCGTTCACATCCATAACCCATAGGTTTTCAGCACCTTCACGGTCAGAAATGAACGCGATTTTAGACCCATCAGGAGAGAATTTCGGTTGGAAGTTCCATGCTCTGTCGTTGGTAACTGCTGTCGCTTTACCACCTGAGATAGGCATCACATAGATGTCGCCTAACATATCGAAGATAATGTTTTTGCCATCAGGACTAACGTCTAGGTTACTCCAGGTGGTTTCGTTGGTGTCGATGGTGATGGTTTGTTTTTCACCTGGTGGGTTGAGTACATCCCACTTGTCCGATTTTTTAGCTTCAGTTTTTACAGCGGCCTTATCGGTTGCTTTACTATCAGCATTAGCAAGCGCAGGAGCGCTTGCACCGAATACGGCTAAACTGACGGCCAGCGCCAGTGGTGTTTTAAGTAATGCCATAATGGTTCCCTTTATTTTTTTATATGTGTGATATTCACACTTGTCATTAGCATGACGAATTTGCTTCTAGGTGTCGACTCTGCGCGATAAAACGCCTTAATTCAGCGTTTGAGAGCGAACGAATTGCAAATATGCCGATAAGCTGTCTTGCCACAAGACCATGGCTTGAGTCAGTTCTTCGTGGGCAGATTTATCTTCTAGTAAACGGCGTTCGATGGTTTTTAGCATTTGCCCATAGCGATTAAAGCCTAATTGCAAGGCTGTACTCGCTTGGCGATGCAGCATTTTAATGCATTGGTCGTTGTCTATGTCTAACTGCTGCTGAATGCTAATTAATTTGTTGCGCGCAGAAAGTACGAATTCATTATAAATAGAAGATACTTCATCTTCATTAAAGTTTTTCTGTAAAGAGCTCGCCGCGGTTTCATCGTATAGCACATCAGCCAGTTCAACACTGATGGTAGGCTCTTTCAGTGTCTGTGAATCACTGATCGCTTGGCGTAGCTTCTCTTGTTTGATTGGCTTGGCAACAATGTCTTTGATCCCCAGCATCATATATTCTTTGATTTCATCCGGGCTTAAACTTGCTGTAAACGCGAGGAAAGGCGTGCGCTGATTTTTATGTTCTATTTTCTTCAATGACTTAAGTACTTCTTGACCGGTTAAATCCGGTAGGTTCATATCGAGTAGTACGGCATCAAACTGGTGGTACTGGAGTAAATCGAGTGCTGACTGTCCTGTGGTTGCTAGCTTAACTTTGTGCTCATCCTCAGCCATAAACTCAATGGCAATTTTTTGGTTTAACTCTAAATCTTCGACTAATAAGATATTAAGCCCAGTCACGCAGTCTGTTTCTTGAAGGCGTTGTGGTACAAGGCTGAGTTCACCAATAACAAGGTTTAAACTAAAACTAAACACACTGCCTTTATTTAACTGACTGGCAATTTCGAGCTTTGAACCTAAACGTTCGAGTAAACGTGCGGTAATCGCCAGTCCCAAGCCAGTACCGCCTTTTACTTTGCCAGCGCTACTTTGCACATAAGGTTGAGTTAGTTTTTCAATATCGTCATCTTCAATGCCAGGACCTGAGTCGATCACGCTGAATGTGACGGTATGTGCCATAGCACTATCTTGCTCAAGGTGGACTTTAATTTTTACTGATCCTGAGTCGGTAAACTTAATGGCATTGCCGACGAGGTTAATGATGATTTGTCGAAGCTTTTGTTGGTCACAGTAATAACAAGCCTGTTCAGGCAGGTCGTAGTCGAGCTCAAACTTTAATTGTTTTTGTTCTGCTAATGGCGTGAGCAGCAAGCAGAGATTATTTAACCAAGTCTTGAGCTCGATATCTTCTTCATAGAGTGACTCATCACTTTGCTCTAAACTGGCGTAATCGAGTACTTTATCAATGAGTAAATTAAGCGATTCTGCGGAATTAATAATGGCTTCGCAATAAGCTTTATTTTTTGGGCTCTTAGTGCGGCTTAATACCAGTTGTGCACTGCCTAGAATGCCGTTAAGTGGGGTGCGAATTTCGTGACTAACAGTAGATAAAAATAAGCCACGTATTTCTAAATCTTTTTGTGCTTTTTCAGTCAACGCATTTAGATGTAATTCACGTCGTTCATTACAAAGCAGGGCCATGCCAGTAGCATAGAAGATTGGAGAGAGCACGCCATTAATGAATACGGTGGTGGTGAACCAAGTGTCTTTCATAATGGTTAGGTGTGTGACATCATCCATCATAATTGAGCGACCAATGAAAGCGATAAGCAAAAGGCCAAGCACTATGGTATATACAATGGTGCCATTGGGGTAGCGTGGGCGCGCAAAACGCCAAAACATTGATAGCAGCAGCACAATTTCAGCGATATGCTGTAAGTCCGAAATCCAGATCCGTGCTCTTAAATTATCATCGACTATGCTGAAGTAGCCTAAAGCAACGAGTAATAAGCAAGTAAAGGCTAAGAAACTTTTTAATTCCCACCCTTTATGCTCTAAGAATTGGCTGATCGCCAACACATGGATAATTGATGCACCAAATAAAAGCGCATTGCCGATCCCGATTGTTTGCCAATGCCCTAAATAACCATGTAATGAGAAACTCATCGTCGCCAGAAATAGTACCAGCGGATAGAGGATATAAGTGGCTGTGCCGGGTATGTTTTTATTGGTTCGCCAAGTTAAATAGCACAACAAGGTCATCATGGCCATCATAGCGCCACTGGTAAAATAGAGAGTTTTGGGATCAAACATACGCGTCGAACTTATTAAGTAATGGCTCTAGCATAGAGGGAAGTTAGGTACAGGTAAAGAAAGAGGAAGCTAGGCTTCCTCTTTTTAGAATTGTTTTGTTAACGAATTTCGTCTGGGATATTTTGTTGCGCCCAAGACAATAATTCAATTCGGTTACGGCATTTAGTCTTTCTGAATGCACTGTAAAGGTGTGTTTTAACTGTATGCGGGCTGATATTTAAATCTTCGGCGATTTCTTTGTTCTTCGCTCCCTTACTCATCAGTGAGATGATGGCTTTTTCACGTTTGGTCAGCTTAACTGGTTCAATATCGCCTTCAGTTAATTTATGAAGGGCATCTTTATTGAATTGCAACATACGGTTAAGGGCGTTACACATGATGTCACGACGATACCAAAGTTGGTTCTCCATCAGTAAGCGGATCCCCTTCATCAGTACATCAGCGTTATCTGTGGTATAGAATACGCCGCGAATACCACTTAGTAATGCACGGTTTGCAAGTTCAGGGTTTTCGTCTAGATTAAATAGCACGATATCGCAATTTACTTTTAGCTTAACTAAATGTTCTTTTAGTTTGTTCCATGCATCGTTTTGCGCGGTTTCGATGAATAACAATCTGGTATCTTCTGGCACTTCAGTAATGTCTGTGCCGGTAGTGACTTCTAAACCTTGGGTTTTGAGTAAAGGTTGAAGGACATTAATGCCAATTGTATTAATTGGCTCTTTATCTAAAAGTAAAAAGGCGGTACTGCTCATTTTAAATGGACGCTCTCATTCAAATTATTGCTTTAATGCTAACACGCGACTCAGACCTTTTGTATGAGTTTGCTACTAAAAATATAGAAAATTTTGCTATATATACAAGCATTTTTGTTAAATAATGCGACTAATTGGTATTTTTAATTTTAACCAATTGATAATGTTATTATTTTGTTAGCTGCATTAATAGCTTATTCATTTACATTTATTAACACGGAATTTTTTAAATTAATTCCTTTTTCTTATTTGTGAACGGCGGCCAGCCCATTTCTAAACCTGCCAGTACGTGCAAGTGAACATGAAATACAGTTTGACCCCCATGCTCATTACAATTCATCACGACACGATAACCATCTTCTGCAAAGCCATGCTCTTTTGCCAACTTTGCTGCCACCACGTAAAGTTGACCAATTAAATGGGCGTTAGTTTCATTAACATCATTGATAGTAGCGATGGGCGTTTTAGGAATTACCAGCACATGAAAGGGGGCCTGCGGATTAATGTCTCGAAAAGCCAGTGTGTTTTCATCTTCATAGATGATGTCGGCAGGAATTTCTTTACTAATGATTTTGTCAAAAATGGTGGCTTCGGCCATGATCTATCCTAAAAGTATGTTGTTGCTATCTATCGGTTTATTAGACTGTTTTAGTATCTATACACTAATGACAAAGAATCTATGAACTGTCAAACTGCAAATGGTTAGATGATAAAAATTCAATGAGGGAGAGTGCGATGAGTCAAACTAAAGGCTTAATTTTAGCGGTTTTGTTGGGGAGTTTTAACTTTGCAGTGAAGGCTGCAACACTTAGTTTTCCTGAAGAGCTGATCCCAATCACTGTCAATGGCAAGCAAGTTGAGCACTCTTTGTTTAGTAAGAAACTCGACTTTGATTTGCCAATAGGTACTCATAAAGTACAGATAAAATATAGTGACCTATATGAGCTAGACTATGATGAGCACCAAACCGTGTCATCAGCGCCTTTTTGGGTTGAAGTGGCTATTACTCAAGATGGCCAATATCAAATTGGTTTTGATAGAGCGAAAGATGCGGATGCTGCCGAGCGGTTTGCTAAAGCGCCGAGTGTATATGTGATCGCACCGAATAAATCTCAGCAATTGGCTGTCAAAGTAAAACCAAAAGCAGTGACCGCTCCTGCTGTGGTCGCAGCAACAGTTCAAACTGCAGCAGCGCCAATAGCGATGACAACACAGGTTGCGCCCAATAGTAGAAAACTGATTGAAGGGGTGACGCACCCAAGTGCAGAGCTTATGTTGCATTATTGGTGGCAACAGGCCGATGAAAAGCAGCGAGAGGCATTTTTGAAAGCGGTTAAAGTGAATTAAACACGCTTCAAGTGCATTTGTTAAATTGAGCTATATAAAACAAAAAGGGCCGTAGTTAGGCCCTTTTTGTTTATATTTATATTGTGTTTATTTAAAAATCGCGTCCACAGTACCTTGCGCTAATGGGTGATAACCTGGACGTGCATTATTATATACCTTTTGTGCCCAATCGCGTTTGCCGTGTTGCACAAGAGACTTATACAGCGGCACGATAAGCTTACGGCGGCCAATGCTTGTTAAATGCTTATCCAGCGCCGGATAAATGGCCTCATACCCATTACCTACAGCCAACATATACCAAGCAAATGCGCGCTCAGCGTTAGTTGAATTAGTTAGGTTAAATGCTTCGTCTAACTTCGCCATTTTATCTAGGCTTAAATCACGCGGTAGGTTATTTAAAAAGTGTAACCACTCGTGCACTGTCCATGCGTCCGTTGGTAAGTCTGCTAAGTCTTTGTCACCTTTCAACCAAGCTGCAGTTGCAGCATCGACTTTATTAAACGCATCGGAAGTCGGGTTTGGTGCATCTGCAGGTAAACCCGGCTCGTAGATCCACTCTTTAGCTTTTTCTAGAGACACGATACCTGGGTGCTTTTCTAGTAGGTGTGTATTTAGGTATTCAACAAACTCTGCTGTTGTCAGAGACTTAAACGAATACTTTGCAAAGTAACCTTTTACAAATTCGTCAAAGCGTGCACGACCATATTTTTCTTCTAAGTAAATTAAGAATAACTGACCTTTGATATAGGGGACTTTACTGAACGCATCATCTGGATCGCGACCATTCAACTTCAAGTTAAGGCGGGTATCAGGCTCAGGAATGTTGTTAAGTTGTGCACGCAGACCTGCGGCATCTAATGCTTGCTCCATTACAGCACGGTCGCGGCCAAATACTTCTTCCATGATGCGGTTTTCAACATAAGAGGTGAAACCTTCATTTAGCCATAAGTCTTCCCACGTCGCGTTAGTCACTAGGTTGCCTGACCAAGAGTGCGCAAGTTCGTGGGCAATTAGGTTAACTAGGCTCTTGTCACCAGCAACAACGGTTGGGGTGATGAATGACAGGCGTGGGTTTTCCATGCCACCAAACGGGAAGCTTGGCGGCAGCATCAGTAGGTCGTAACGACCCCATGCATATTCACCGTACATTACGTTGGTTTTGTCGATCATCGCCTGTGTGTCATTAAACTCTGCCACTGAGGCATCAAGAATTTGTGGCTCTGCGAAAATCGCAGTCTGGTGCGACATTTCTTTATATTCAAGGTTACCCGCACCAATAGCAATGAGGTAAGGTGGAATAGCCTGCGGCATATCAAACCAGTAGTCACCGTCTTTAACAAATGCTTCTGAGTTATCAGCACTCATGACCGCACGAACATCTTTTGGTGTTTGAATACGGGCTGTGTAGGTAGTACGCATTGCTGGTGTGTCTTGCACTGGGATCCAGCTACGCGCATGGATTGCTTGTGACTGACTGTACATAAACGGGTGTGTTTTACTGGCAGTTTGTACCGGCGTTAACCATTGAAGGCCTGACGCTTGCGGTAAGCTGTTGTAGTAAATACGGGCTTTTTTAGCTTGTTCTTTAAAGCGAATGGTCAGCTTTGCGCCTTTTACGCCATTGCGTTGTGCTAGGGTGAAATCTGCTTTATGCCATTGGCCGTTTTTACCTTGGTACATCACCTTATCTATTTCAAGGTCGCGTGTATCTAGTACTAGGGTGCGCGCTGACGCGTTGCGCCAATCAAGGGTGTGCTCTACAAAGCCTTCCAGTTGCTTATCTGCAAAATCCACGTCTAGGTCTAAATGCAGGTGGGTACTGACTACATCTTTTAAATTTGCATAGGTATGTTCGTCGAACGCCTGTGTTGCCAATGCGCTGTGAGAGAAGCCTGCCAGCATTAAGCTTGCGGCTAAAGCAGTTTTTTTCATTGTTTATCCTTGCACGGATTGAGTAAACGAGCGGCATTTATATCATGCTTAAGGATAAGATCACATAGGTGCGTACAGGCATAGCATAGGGTAAACTAGCTCGATTACTATATTACTTGTTAGGTTGAACGTGCCATCAGTCCAATCGCTCCATACTTTTGCTTTACCTGCCCACTGTGCAGCGCTCATAACCATTACTCATCCAGATAACCTCATTGAGCTCGATTTTTCTAAGCCTTGCTATGTAATGGGTGAGGGTAGCAATACGGTGTTTATTGAAGACTTTGCTGGCACGGTATTGCAAATTGCCACTAAAGGCATAGCAGTGACAGAAAAACAAGATGTTTGGCGTGTTCAAGTAGCCGCAGGTGAGAACTGGCATCAACTGGTTATTTATTTACTTGAACAAGGCATATTTGGTTTTGAAAATCTGGCCTTAATCCCGGGGACGGTGGGGGCAGCTCCTGTACAAAACATCGGTGCGTATGGGGTTGAGGTCGGGCAGTTCATTAAATCGGTCAAAGGTTATGATATTGCCAAAGCACAATTTGTGGAACTAGCGCAAGCTGAGTGTGGTTTTGCTTATCGAGAGTCTGTGTTCAAGCAGGCGTTAAAAGAGACGTTTATTATTACCGAAGTGCTGTTTGAGCTACCTAAACAGTGGCAGCCTGTACTTAGCTATGGACCTTTACAATCGCTTGATAAAAATACGGTCACTGCACAGCAGGTATTTAACAAAGTGATTGAAATACGACAAAGCAAACTCCCTGATCCGAAAGTGCTGGCCAATGCTGGTAGTTTTTTTAAAAACCCCATTGTGGGAAGCGGGCAGGTAGAAGCTTTGTTAAAGCAGTATCCTGATATGCCAAATTATCCAGTAGATACTAAGCATACTAAATTAGCAGCTGGCTGGTTGATTGAACAAGCCGGGCTCAAGGGCTTTGAGTTAGGGGGGATTGCCGTATATCACAAACAAGCTTTAGTACTGGTTAATCAAGGTGCGGGCACAGCCTCAGAGCTTAAAGCCATGATCCAACATATTCAACAAAGCGTGTGGCAAAAGTTCAATATACAATTAGAGCATGAAGTGCGTGTGATTGCTGCAAATGGCAATGTACAACTACAAGGTGTGCAAGCATGAGTTATAAAGGACCACAAGGGAACAAGCTGGCTATTTTAAAAGCCCTTAATAAGGGAGAGTTTGTATCAGGGCAGCATTTAGGTGAAAGCTTAGACATTTCTCGCGCTGCGGTATCGAAACATATTAAGTCGTTACAAGAAATGGGCATCGATATCTTTAAGCTCAGTGGTAAAGGTTACAAACTCAACCACAGTGTTCCATTGCTAGATGAGTCAGCAGTAAATCAGTATTACCAAGCGTTATCGGGGCAACAAAAACAGCTTGAAGTGATGCCTATCATTGATTCAACCAACTCAGAATTAATGCGTCGTGTGCAAAACAAATTGCCAATTAGCTCAGGGCAAGTACTGGTCGCTGAAATGCAAGAGGCAGGACGAGGTCGTCGCGGTCGTACTTGGCAATCCCCATTTGGTGCCAACCTGTATTACAGTTATTACTGGCGTTTAGATGATGGGTTACAAGCTGCGATGGGCGTTTCTATTGCGGTAGGCCTTGCGGTCTATGATGCGTTAAAAGCACTTTATGGGTTAGAGGTTGCGTTGAAGTGGCCCAACGATATTTATCTTAATCATAAAAAGCTGGCAGGTGTATTAGTTGAATTAGATGGTCAGGTTGAAGGGCCATGCCATTTAGTGATTGGTATTGGTATTAATTTGCAAATGCCAGAGACTGCATCACAGCAAATTGATCAACCTTGGACAGACATAGCCACTCACCGCAATGAACTAGATAAAGATAAGCTGGTGGCACATTTAACTTATGCTCTTGATGAAAGGTTAGCGCAATATCAGGTGTCAGGCTTAACCGAAATGGTTTCACAGTGGAATGCATTAAATGCATTTGCTGGAGAAGTAGTCTGCCTTTCTACTGGACAGAGACAATGGCGCGGTATTTGTGAAGGCATAGATGCGCAAGGTGGGATTGTACTGCGCCAAGATGGTGAAGTGAAGAGCTATTACGGCGGGGAGATTTCATTGCGTAAGGAAGTAACTGAATGAGATTGTTAGTCGATGTGGGCAATACCGCATTAAAAGTTGCCGGTGAAGTAGATGGCCAGATCACCCTTATAGAAGAAGATGATATTAAGTGGTCAGCGGTTAAAGAAATCGCGATTGCACAAGTTGGGCCCGACAAACTGCTTGCAAATATAACTGCTAAAGCACAGCAGCTCAGCATACCTTTATTACAAGCAAATGTGACAGCACAGCTTGGCACAGTTAAATGTGCTTATCCGCAATTTCAAAATCTCGGCATTGACCGTTGGTTGGGGGTGGTTGCCTGCCATTACTTATATCCAAATAAACACTGTGTAGTCGTGGATTCGGGCACGGCGAGTAAAGTCGATGTGGTTACCAGATCTGGTGAGCATCTAGGTGGGTGGATTTTGCCCGGTTTAGATATGATGATCGACAGCCTTGTGAGTAACACACAAAAGGTATTTTCAGACTCTGAGAGTTTGTTTTTGCCAGAACTTGGCACAAATACACCAAATGCTGTAAAAAATGGTGCCTTGATAGCCACTTTAGGTGCTGTTGAAGCGGGCATTGCACAATTAAAGAGAGATTTTGACAATATTCAGGTGATTTTTGCCGGTGGTTATGGCGAGTTATTACAACTTCACTTTGAAAAGCCAAGTGTATATGTCGACGACCTGGTATTAAAAGGGTTGAGAAACTGGTGTGAATTCATACACAAATAGGTGTTTTTTGGCTTTTTTGTTGTAAATGTGAGCATTTAAACAAGAAACTTTGATTTTTTTTAAGATTCTTGTTGCATCGCCCCAAACCTTGCTCTAGAATCCTGCCCCGTACTAAAGCAGTGCCGACTTAGCTCAGTTGGTAGAGCAACTGACTTGTAATCAGTAGGTCATCCGTTCGACTCGGATAGTCGGCACCATTTATTTACCCTCACTATGAGGCGCTTTAGGCAAGAATTTTTGACGTGGAGGGGTTCCCGAGCGGCCAAAGGGATCAGACTGTAAATCTGACGGCTCTGCCTTCGCTGGTTCGAATCCAGCCCCCTCCACCACTTTATTCTTGACGGTTAGAGGTAGTTGAATAACAGGTTCCTAAAGCGGGCATCGTATAATGGCTATTACCTCAGCCTTCCAAGCTGATGATGCGGGTTCGATTCCCGCTGCCCGCTCCAGAGTTCTGGTGTGCTGATATAGCTCAGTCGGTAGAGCGCACCCTTGGTAAGGGTGAGGTCGGCAGTTCAAATCTGCCTATCAGCACCAGTACTAGAATCTTCCAAAATACTTCCTTTGACTTGTCATAAAAATACTTAATAATTGAAGAATAATTTTAATCTGCATCTTGCGGGTTATTTTTATATGTAATCTAGATACACATAAATCTTACTTATAGGTTCCGTCATGGCAAAAGAAAAGTTTGAACGTTCGAAACCGCACGTAAACGTAGGTACAATCGGCCACGTTGACCACGGTAAAACAACTCTAACTGCAGCAATCACTAACGTACTTGCAAAAGTATACGGTGGTGACGCAAAAGACTTCGCATCAATCGATAACGCTCCAGAAGAGCGTGAGCGTGGTATCACAATCTCAACTTCACACGTTGAGTATGACACACCAACTCGCCACTACGCACACGTAGACTGTCCAGGACACGCTGACTATGTTAAAAACATGATCACTGGTGCTGCACAGATGGACGGCGCGATCCTAGTAGTTGCAGCTACTGACGGTCCTATGCCTCAGACTCGTGAGCACATCCTACTTTCACGTCAGGTTGGTGTACCTTACATCGTTGTATTCATGAACAAATGTGACATGGTTGACGACGAAGAGCTACTAGAGCTAGTAGAGATGGAAGTTCGTGAACTTCTTTCAGAGTACGACTTCCCAGGTGATGACCTACCTCTAATCCAGGGTTCAGCGCTTAAAGCACTAGAAGGCGAGAAAGAGTGGGAAGACAAGATCGTTGAGCTTGCAGAAGCACTAGATTCTTACATCCCAGAGCCAGAGCGTGACATCGATAAGCCATTCATCATGCCTATCGAAGACGTATTCTCAATCCAGGGTCGTGGTACTGTTGTAACTGGCCGTGTTGAAGCTGGTATCATCAACGTGAACGACGAAGTTGAAATCGTAGGTATCAAAGAAACTACGAAGACAACTTGTACGGGTGTTGAAATGTTCCGTAAGCTTCTAGACGAAGGTCGTGCTGGTGAGAACATTGGTGCACTTCTACGTGGTACTAAGCGTGACGAAGTTGAGCGTGGTCAGGTTCTTTGTAAGCCTGGTTCAATCAACCCACACACGAAGTTCACTTCAGAAGTATACGTACTATCTAAAGATGAAGGTGGCCGTCATACTCCATTCTTCAAAGGTTACCGTCCACAGTTCTACTTCCGTACAACTGACGTAACAGGTAACGTTGAGTTACCAGAAGGCGTAGAAATGGTAATGCCAGGTGACAACATCAAGATGACTGTTGAGCTAATCGTTCCAATCGCGATGGACGAAGGTCTACGTTTCGCGATCCGTGAAGGTGGCCGTACAGTTGGTGCTGGTGTTGTAGCTACAATCGTAGAATAATCTACAGATTGCAGTAACACTGTGAAAAAGGTCACTTCGGTGGCCTTTTTTAATGCCTGTAATTTAGTGCAGCTTATGAAGGTGGCGCACTTTACCAGATAGGTGCTGGTGTTGTAGCAACTTTTGTTGAGTAATATCGACTTTAGTTAATGCCACAAAGCATTAAAAAAACCCGAGCTTAGGCTCGGGTTTTTTGTTTTTAAGGGTATAAAACTAGGAAATTTTAAAAACTGTGAAACTTGCTTCAGGCTAGTTCTCAGTTGTAATTCACCCATGAAGCAGGGTTCCTCAAGGCCTATTGTAAATCTAATAGCAGGTCAGCTACTGTTAAGTGGGCTTACTTCACCTTGCGCAAAAGGAATGGAGCACTGCGTGCTTGTCATTAAACTTTTGCACTACTCTTGCGAAAAAGGAATGAAGCACTGCGTGTTTATTAAGAAACCTTTGCATCAATTTATGCATTAACTTAGGTACTGTTGTTTTCTTGAACCGATTATGCAAACATGTCATTTGCTAATGATTTGTTAGCAAATTGATGTTTAATTAAAAGGAAAATTAAAATGACAGCAATCTATAACTTCTTTGCAGCACTGTTTTTAAGCACAGCGCCTGTAACTGAATTACCAAAAGAGCCAGTAATTGAACCTCAAAGCAAGGTATGCATTCCTATGCCGATAGGCGATGAATGGGACTTTGAGTGTATTGACCCATATGGTATGGGTTAATTAATTTAGCCTTTTTATACCCCTATGTTTCAATTACTTTAACCCTAAATGGAAGTTTAGGGTTTTCTACATAGTGACTAAATTATCTATGAACAATAAGTTTAAAGTAGTATTTTTTACCCTCCTTTTTGCGTTGCTTGGATCTGCTTTCTTAAAACAAGATTTGATTACAGCGACATTGTTTTCCTCTATTGCAATCTTATTCTTGATGAGCGGCCCTGAGAAAGAAGAGAATACTTTATGGTTGACTATTTTTAGTATTTTAGCGGTGTCTTTAATTGGGTCGATCGTTTTCGCTATTCAGCACAGTTTAGAACATTACTGGTACTTGCCATATGTGTTATCTAGTTTATTGCTTGTGTATTGGGTCGTAATAGGCAGTAAAGAAAATAACGGTGTGGTGCTATTTTTGAAAAATAGGCGACCTATACAAATAGTTGGTATTGGGTTTTTACTTCTTTATCCAATCGCAGGGCTCTTAACTATGAGTTTAAACAGTGCTGTTTATCATATGAATGGACTAGCGCTTGGGCTTGGGCTTTTAGCATCGAATAAGTGGGTCAAGGTAAGGTAAACCTCAGGCAAAGCTAGGAACAGTAGTTAAAAAAACCGAACTTCAGAGGTTCGGTTTTACTTTTTAGTCAGTGCTTGAAAAAACTTTAAAATAAGCCTACTTCTCTGTGCACTCTGCCATTAACTTTTCGTGCTTACTTTCTCTGCGTATTCTTCAGCTTGGCGCCATACGCGCATGGTGTTGCCACCTAAGATTTTCTTAATTTGCGCTTCGTTATAGCCTCGGTCTAATAACCCCTGCACTAGATTAGGGTATGTCGATACGTCTTTTAAGCCGATAGGCAGTGAGTCACCCACGCCATCATAGTCAGAGCCAATACCAACATAATCAATACCAATGAGTTTGACTACATGGTCAATGTGATCAAGTACTTGCTCTAGTGTTGCGAACGGGAATGGGTTTTTAGCGCGATAAGCTGCGGCGAAATCAGTCGTTGCTTTACCACTGTCTTCGGCTTCTTTTTTAGCAGCGTTACGTTTGTCGTACCAACCACGCGATGCACTAGTCACAAAGCTTGAGCCAAAGTTAATTTGGATCACGCCGCCATTTTTCTTTAGAGCTAACAGCATGTCATCATCCATATTACGCTCAAATCCAGGCGTATATTTGCGTAATGAAGAGTGTGATGCAATGACAGGCACTTTTGATAATTCCATGACTTGATAGAACGCAGCATCAGAAATGTGTGATACATCAATCAGCATGCCGATACTATTCATCTCTTTTACTAGCTCTTTGCCGAATGGGCTTAAGCCTTTCCATTTGCGTCGCAAGTCATAAGACGAGTCCGAGATATGGTTGCTTTGAGAGTGTGCCAAAGTGATATAGCGAACACCGCGGTCATAGAAGTGCTTTAGGTTCTTCATGTCGCCTTCCATCGGCGAGCCGTTTTCCATACCCATGGCAATCGACATTTTACCCAGTTTAAAATGGGTATAGGCATCTTTATATGAGTAAGCGATGGCAAATTTGTCTGGTGCACGGAACACCAGCGCTTCCATGCCATCAATTAATTGGTTCGCTAATTGGTAGCTTTTCCCCTTGCCTTCAAACTCTAAGCTGGCAGGTATATAAATCGACATAAAAGGTACATTTAAGCCGCCTTTTTTCGCACGAGGGTAATCAAAGTCACCGCCTTCAGTCGCCTTACTGACATCATCCCACTTGTCTGCGATTCGGTATGGCACATCAATATGGGTATCAATTAAAATGCTTTGTTTGGCAATACGCTCGGCACGCTCTGATGCTGTGTACTGCTTCTCTGCTGCTGATAAGTTTGCACTGGCAATCGCTAACGCGAGTGCGGCAAGAGTAAAAGTTGCTTTCATGGCTCAGTCTTTTATTGTTTTAAGTGCTTTGATTGTAACAACAATTTCTTCGTCCTGTATATTCTCCGCTTATCCTCTTTTCTGACCACTTGTCACATTTCGCAAATTGCCATGGGGTGTTTTCCATATAGTTATACCCAACAGAGGCACACAGCCTAAACAAATTAAAAATTAAGGAAAACAACATGTCTACATTCAATGCTAAAACAATCCGCCGTACTTTAATTGCTGCTATTTTAGGTTCAGTATCAAGTGCTGCTATTGCAACGGAAAACACCCAAACACAACAAGAAGAAAAGGTAGAAGCTGCGGTCAAGCTGGAGCTTAAAGAAGGCTTTAATATCAGTGTGCAAAGCAACGAGATTGACGATGTTTTTGAAGGCAGTGGCCTTGGCATGAGCTACCAAGCTGGCTTCGGAAATTTACTTAAAGAAGAGGGAAAAAGTTTAAACTTATATGGTCGTATACATTATCAAATCAACCGCAGTGATGAGGATGCTCAGCTTACTCAGACTGATATCACACTGGGTTTGAATTTCGCTCACTCTGACAAGTTGCACGTTTATTTAGAGTCAGCGATGTTACAGCAAGAAGTATCTGGTCAATCGCAAAGCTTTGCTCGCAGTTATGATGTCACTCGCTTAGGCGCGCGTTACAACTTTAAAAAGAATTTTGTACTTAATGGCGCAGCAATTCATCGAAATGGTAAAGAGAACGAATTGGGGTATCGTATCGCTTTAGAATCTACCAAGAAAGATGCTTATTCAGTAGGTATGGGGTTTAGCAGTGTAGGTGACAATGACTCGCTGTTTATTTCAATTGTTTCAATGTTCTAAGTTGGTAATGGAAATCATTATGGGTACAATTCATCGCGTCGAAGCAAGGAGTATTGTACCCATGAAGAAGTATTGGCTGTGCCAGTTAGCTGTTTTCGTTGTAATTTTGGCACTAAATAGCAGTATTCTGGCGACCATAGGTTTTAGTGAATTGACGAGTCAGCAGATAAGCTCCCTTTCTACTAGGGCGCTGCTTACATCAGGCTTTTTTATCTTGTTTAGTCACTTTGTTATCAGAAATGGCAGTCAATGGCTTGCTCGCAAACGCGGTATGAAGAGGCCTACATTGGCACTTTTATTGGTAATGAGTGTTTTAGCAGCAGCACTGTATCATCTTTCTTATGAGTTTGTGGTTCAGACAATTGCCCCTTCAGCTTTACCCAGTGAAGAAGTGTCGATGCAAGTGCAGGGTAGCAAAATTGAATTTCACGAAAACAAGAGAATCGAGTGGGTAGCCATTTTTATCAAATGCTCAATGTATTGGCTTTGGTCTGGCTGTTATTTAGCTGTGATTGCTAGAAGAGAGAAGCGTATGTTAAAAACGCAGTTAAAAGAGCAGCAACTCGCCAGCTTGCAAAATCAAATAAACCCACATTTTCTATTTAACTCGTTGAATACTATTCGTGGCATGATCTACCAAGATCAAGATAAGGCGGCAGAGATCGTCACACAGCTTTCAGAGTTGTTTAGGTATAACCTAACGACAGATTTACGGACACATGTCAGCGTTGAGGATGAATGGCAAATTTGTGAAAACTACCTGGCTATTGAGCAAGTGAGATTTGGTGAGCGGCTAAAAGTACACTTTGATTGCCCACAGAATCTACTTAAAGCAACCTTGCCCAGCATGTCTTTACTTACACTGGTTGAAAATGCTGTAAAGCATGGTATTGCTCATCTTCCTAACGGTGGGGAGCTGAAAATTCATGTGTCAGAGCGTGAAGGCAAAGTGCAGGTACAAGTCATTAATCCTTTTGATGAAGCTAGAGTTAAAAGTGGTACCCAGTTGGGGCTGGCAAACATTCAATCTCGATTAGAGCTTATGTTTGGACAACAGGCAAAACTGTTGATTTCACAAGAACGTCAGCAATTTAAAGCCATTATGGAGGTGCCCTATGCAGCCTAAAGCAACAATTAAAGTGCTTATCATTGACGATGAGCCTTTGGCGCGTGCAGAGTTACAGCGTTTATTAAAAAAGTATAAGCAAATAGAAGTGCTGGGTGAAGCGCAAAATATTATCGAGGGGAAAGCCTTAGTCGATGACTTAGCACCAGACGCAATATTTTTAGATATTGAAATGCCGGGAGGGACCGGGCTTGAGCTCGCTGAGCAATTAAAAGGTGAAATCCCCATCGTCTTCTGTACAGCTTATAACGAGTTTGCCGTGGACGCCTTTTCGCTCAATGCAGTTGATTATTTACTAAAACCCGCAGCCCCTGCGCGGTTAGAAAAAGCCATTGAAAAGCTCACAAGTCTGCTATCAGAAACCGAAAATACACAGCTTGAAGACGATTTTAAATTGATGGTGAAATTTGCTGACAAAATGAAAATCATCTTGTTGAGAGACATATTGCGTTTTGAAAGTGTCGGTAACCATGCGGCAATTTACACCGAATTTGGCAAGTCTTACATTCATAGTTCGCTGAGTAAAATAGAAGCAAAACTTGACCCTAGCGTGTACTTACGCGCAAGTCGCAGTGAAATAATTCGTTTGGATGCGGTGGTGCATCTAGAGGAGAGTATCAACTATGGGTTAACTGCGACCCTGAGTAATGGCTCAGAAGTCGATATATCTCGCCGCCAAGCTTCTGCGTTGAAAAAACAAATGAGCTTTGCAGCGTTTTAATACCAATCCTCTTAATTAAGCGGTCTATTTTGAGGCAAGAAAAACTAGTCGATAACGAGGCGGAAATTTTGCTATTTAGTTGTTCTAAATAAGAAGTTTTCAATGAAGTTAGCGTCAGTTTTAGTCCCTCAAAATGATTGAGTATTATTGAGGATTGGTATAATAAGTGTTTTATTGCTATCTGTAAGTGAGCTTAGATTGACACTGATTACGCGTAATCAGTGTCATAGCCTTGGGTATATTCTTCACTTTGCATTGCGTTGAATTGGGCTTTTGAGACGATATTGACCGACTCATGCAGTTCAGAGAACACAATAAGGGCTTCACCTGATTTGAGTTGGGCTTTCACTTGCGCCACTTTTGTTTCAGTATTCACTTCAGCATCACCGTAATCGGTGCCTTCGCGATGTACATAATGCTCAATGAGATTATTAAGCGTGTTTGGATCAAGTTGCTGATATGGGACGAGCATCTACTTCTGACCTTTAAGGAGTGATTGAAAATAATGGGGAACGGCTTTTTCAAGCCAAAATTCGGGTTTGAACGGATTCTTCCCACTAATAAAGCCGACATGACCGCCTTTTTTAGACACTGCCAAAGTAACTTGGTCGCTGACTTGATCGGCTTTAGGCACCGCTTTCTTTGATAGCATGGGGTCATCTTCGGCATGGATCAGCAAAGTGGGTGTCGCAATATATTTTAAGAAAGGCTGAGCACTTGCTTGTGCATAATAATCTTCAGCACCCTCAAAGCCATGTAGTGGTGCTGTTAATTGATCATCAAACTGCCACAAGTCGTTAATGTCGGCTAACTCTTGCTTGTTCAGCTTTATCGTTTCACCGATCTGCGGGTATTTTCTTGCGGATGATTTTTTTAAACGGTCCAACAAGTATTTTTGATATAAACCAAAGCAGCTTTTTCTGATCACCTGACACGAAGAAGAAAGATGATGGGGCGCTGAAACAACCGCAGCACCGCTTAGGTCACTTTGCTTACCTTGCTCACCTAAATATTTGGCAAGTACATTGCCACCAAGAGAAAAGCCAACAGCGAATAAAGAACTAGGGTTTAAGCGTGCTTTTAATGTTTGGATTAAAAATTGTAAGTCACCGGTTTCCCCACTGTGATAAGCGCGCGGTAAACGATTAGGTAAACGTGAGCAGTTTCTGAAGTGCATGAGTACGGTATCAAAGCCTTCTTGAGTCAAGGCTTTGAGCATGCCTTTGGCATAAAAGCTATCAAGATTGCCTTCTAGACCATGAAGTACAATAGCAAGAGGGGAATTTTTCTGACCTGTACGATTCCAGGCTAATTCTAAAAAGTCACCATCAGGCGTAGTCAATTCTTCATATTCCACATCAACGCGCTGAAAAGGTCTAAAAAAACGGGGCAAGATAGTTTGTGCATGACGATTTGACATCCACCAAGCACTCTCAAACTGATAACTCATAATTTTTCTTATTTACTTACTCACAGGCAGTGTATCAGAGAGTCAAAACTCAATAAATAATTAAGGTTTTAGATTTAATGGCAACTAGCTATGAGGCTGTCTGATTCAGCATGAGATTTTTACAACCTCAAGCATGTTGGTTTGATGGAGTTAAATGTTTTAGGAGCAAGAGTGGGGGCCGTATGAGTATTTTTTTATTTCAACTTCCCCATATTGATTACAAGGAGGTTTAATCTTCAAGGGTTATACTAAAGTAGTATACGCTGTTTTCTTAGTTTTTAGCTGAGGTAATAATTTTATAAAGTGAAACTAAAATATTACCATTCCATAAATAAAAGATTTTCATCTTCCTTTATGTTTTGTTTCCTCTTTGATTTTGCTTTGTTTTTATTTTTGTTTTTTATTGTTCTTACTTTTAATTAGTTTTTTGTTTTCTGGTATTTTGTTATTTGCAACGCATCAATAATGACTTTTTTTTAGTATTGTTTTTATTGGTACTTGTTTTTTTTAAGCTTGGTTTGACAAGGTGTAAATGTTGCTCTTAATATCGCCGCATTAAATTTTAGGCTTTTTTTTAAGCTTGTTTATTAATTTTTTCATATTTTTAAGGAGATTTTTATGGAAAGAAAAATATTGGTTATATGTGGTCATCCAAACCTAAAAGCATCACGTGTGAATTCGGCAATTTTAAAAGAAGTAAGTGAGCATGCTGTAACTGTACACAACCTAAGTGAGCATCATGAAAACTTCAACTTTGACGTTGAAAAAGAACAAAACTTACTTTTAAAACATGACCGTATTGTGTTCTTGTTTCCTCTATACTGGTATTCAACTCCAGCAATACTAAAAAAATGGTTCGATGATATTTTGCTGCCTGGCTTTGCTTATGCAAGAGGCGGAGATAAATTACTCAACAAAGAGTTTATGGTTGTTACTACTGTAGGCGCTATGGAAGAGGGTTATAGAGCCGGTGGTTTTAACCATTATACAATTGATGAATTGTTAAGGCCGATCCAGCAGTTAACTTATTATGTTAAAGCTAAGTATATTCCGCCATACCCTATCTATGAATCAGTTTTTATCTCGCCAGAAGATTTAAAGCAAGCAGCGAAGAGTGCTACAAAATTTATTGTTTCTGATTATCAGGATCCGACTTTTAAGTATGAGCAAATGCTGCTTAAAGCTGAAGAAATGCAAATTGAATTAATCAGTTAGGAAAATTTTGATAAGGCTTCTGTATGTACATCAGAGATAAAAAAACCTCATTTGCATTAGTTGCTGATAAAGCTGAGCTAGATTATTTTCATCAGGCCTCAGTAAAGGATTGTGCTTCGGCAACAGTCTATTCAGCTTACTGTAAGATGACCAACGATTGCCCTGCTTGGCTCCAAGCTGCTTTTTGGTTGAGAGACAAAATGAGTGCTTTGGCTAACGTTGAAAATATAAAGGGTTTTCATAATAAAAAACCCGATTCTCCACCGAAAGCTGGAGAAAAGCTAGATTTCTTTGATGTGGTAGAAATATCTGAGTATGAATTGATCCTCATGTCTAGTGATAGGCATTTAAGTGTATTAATTGCGATAAACATGCAGAGCAATGAAGGGACGGGCAAAAACTTAACAATTACAGCCAGTGTAAAAAATAAAAATTTTTTTGGTCATCTATATATGGTCCCAGTGAGGCCAGCTCATAGTTTTATTGTTAATAATATGCTCAAAAAAGTTAGTTTTAAATGATTTGTATAATTAAAGGAAATGATTATGAAAGATTTAGAATTGTCACCGAAAGTATTACATAAGGATCATGATGATGACATCCTTATTGACAGTACCACACCTCTACTTCCTGCTTATATAACTATTGAAGAATTTGAAAGCTTGCCAGCTGAAAAAGAGAGCAGGGAAGTTTTTGATAAATATTATAACTTAGTTGGTAATGTTTACCTCTTGTCTTTTGTACCTTATAAAATTTCTGAAAGTGAATTTAATGGTGGTGTCTTTTCAGGGTTTTATAATGAGGTTAAGGGTGAATTTATATTGTCAGCTCGATTTTTGCCTGTAACAGTTGTACGTATGCTCAATCGAGGTGAAAAGCCATTGAACGAGTATTTGTTTGATAGGGAAAAAAGCTTAATCCTGCAGCGTTGGTTTAGTCAGCATCCAGATAACTATCTTGCGCCAGTCTTTAGCTATATTGCAAAAATAGATACTGAGAATTACTTTTTTTATCGAAAACCACATGAGCATGTTCCGGGGTTAATGTTGATCGAAATGGCTCGCCAAGCAATGTATCACTACGTATATAGTTGTAGTGGCTATGATCGTGGTGATGTGTCTATTTCAATGAATAACTTGGGGCTGTCATGTCAACAGTACGTGATTTCCTCTTATGAGTTAGAGTTGCTTGTTTGTCATCGTGAAAATCAATACAGAAATAAGCCGAAAACGGTTGATAAGATAGCGCGTTTTTATCAACGGGGTCAGTTTGTTGGCTCTTTGACTCTTGCTGGTTCAGTGATTAATACACGCCTTTTTAAACGGTTAAGAAACTTATCATTCCCTCCAACTCACTGGTTTAAATTAGTTAATAAAAATACAAGCCAGGTTGTCGTTACGGACGTTACTGGTCGCTGTGCGTCTGTTGAACTGCAAAGTGTATCCACTGAAGGTGTGAGGCTGAATACTTCGCCATTTGACCACTACAGTCATGTAAATATATTGCTACCCAATGAGCCCAGTATAACCTTGCCGCTTGCTGAGTATGGCAAACAATTTGATGATTTTATTGAACTAAAATTTGCAAAACTCACTAGTTCTCAGCGTAATGCATTGAGTGAATTCATAAAATGTAAAACGAAAATACAAGTTTATGAAACGCCACCAGTAGCTCAAGATGGAAAAGCTGAACTTGCTCAGGCGAACGGATAAGTATATGGCAAATGAGTATGACAGAGTTATTGAGCCGTTAGCACTGTCTAATACTATGATCTTAAAAAATCGGCTGTATTTTGCGCCAATGGGGATTGATGTAGCGGATAAAGATGGCACAGCCTCGCAAGAGTTTATCGACTTCTATTTAAACATTATTGCCGGCGGAGTGGGGATGGTTGTATTAGGAAATGCTTCAATACACCCTACAACTCGGTTACATGAGAAAGGTTTGTGTCTTCATAATGAAACACAAGCCAAGGCGTTGTCACCATTATTTGTTGCAGGTAAAAAGCATGGCTGTAAAGTCGTCGTTCAGTTGCAACACTATGGTGCACAGGGAAGCATGTCTCTTACAGGTAAGCCGCTGCTATCACCAAGCGGCATCGCTTGTAAGCGTATGCAGGCAAAAGAGCATGGCTATCAAGTCAGTACTATGTCACAAGAAGACATTAATTCAGTGAAACAGCAATTTGTGATTGCCGCAGGACTTGCCAAGCAAGCAGGAGCGGAGCTGGTGCAGTTGCAAGCTTCTAATGGATACTTATTAAGTAGCTTTTTATCACCTTATACGAATCAACGTACAGATAAATATGGGGGAAGTGGAGAGAGTCGTTTTCAACTACTCCTAGAGGTGATCCAAGAAATAAAAGCATCGCACCCTGAACTCGGTATATGCGTGCGATTAGGCATTGATGATGGTTTGGGTGAGGCTGGACAGCGACCAGAGTTGCTTTCGCCCTATATAAGAAAACTAGAAGCGTCAGGAATATATGCTCTGACTTTATCGGTCAGTATTGGCGAAACATTCTCAATGCTCGTTGATGCAACTGAAGAAGCAAAAATAAGGCTCGCTAGCGGTATAAGTGAGATCAGAAAGAATTGCACTATTCCACTTGGCTTTGCCGGTTTAATTGGCAGTTTAGAAGATGCAGTGAGAGTAAGGAATGAGCTTCAGGTTGATTTAGTAGGAATGACACGCGCATTGTTTGCAGATAATGAGTTGATTAATAAAAGTGTGTCAGGTCGAAAGAGTGATATCCACTTTTGCAAATTCGATGGACATTGCTTTCGGGATAAAAGTAACCCTCAAGCAGAGCGTGTTTACTGCTGTGTTAACCCTCAGTATTTACGTCCCTCAAATATAAATTACGAATAGGAAAATTTATGAGTTTTAAGGATAAAATTGTACTAATAACAGGCGGCACCCATGGTATAGGTTTGGCTATTGCTAAAGAGTTAACTGCTCAAGGTGCTCAAGTAATAGTAACCGGTCGTTCTGCGGCTAAAGCCGATCAGGCAATGACTGAATTAGGTCCCGCAGCTACATTTATTCACTGCGATATTAGTAAAAAAGACAGCGTATCAAATTTATTTAAAAAAATTGTAGATGATTTTGGTGGTCTTGATTTGGCCGTTAATAATGCAGGAGTAACTTCTAAGCGTAACAATTTAGCAAATATAGATATTGAAGATTGGCAAAATACAATTGATATCAACATCACAGGTACAATGCTTTGTTTAAAGCATCAGATCCCTCTTATTGGCCAAAAGCCTAAAGGCGCAGTTGTAAATGTGTCTTCATGTGCAGGGGTAACGCCTATACCAAATCAGGCTGCTTATAGTGTGTCTAAAGCAGCAGTAAATTGTTTAACGCAAGTTGCTGCGATTGAATTCGCTCAGGATTCAGAGCTTGGTTATGCGGTACGAATTAATGCCATTGCGCCTGGTCCCACACTAGGTGGTATGAATACACCTGAGCGTTTAGCAGCAAACCCGGTTGCGACAAAACAAAAACTGGCTGTGACAGCAATGAAGCGTATGGCCGAGCCCCAAGAAATTGTTGCTGCAACTCTGTTTTTATTAGGTGAGCAATCGTCCTATATTACTGGCAGTGTGTTAGATGTTGATGGGGGCTACAGTTGTGGAAAGTTCTCTTAAAAAGCAACTTTCTAATGTTGTTTTGATTACTGGGTGTAGCAAGGGTATTGGGTACGCGTTAAGTCTTTATTATTTGCAGAACGGGTATACGGTTTGTGGCATCTCGAGAACAAAGCCTGATATTGAACACCCAAGCTTTTATTGGCAATACTGTGATTTAACACAGCATGATGCTGTTCTCTGCGCGGTGTCAGAGCTATATGATCGTGTGAAAGGTGCCTCCTTAGAATTGTTATTCCTTAATGCTGGCACATTTGGAGATGCACCCAAAAAAGCACATACAGTAGATCTTATGCAATTTAATAATGTATTTGCCATTAACGCCCTAGCAGTAAAGTCTACATTAGATGCACTATTGCATATAGATTGGCGCCCTAAAATTGCTTTAGCTTCTGCCTCAATATCAAGTATTCGCCCTCGAGCCGGGATGCTAAGTTATGCCGTTTCCAAGGCCGCATTAAATTCAATTGTGAAAATCTATCAGCTAGAAAACCCTGATATCTTTTTCTTATCCCTAGGGCTTTGTAATGTCAAAACCAGCATATATCACGCTATCACTGACGGTGTATCTAGTGAGTTACCTGAGTTATTTGCTTTAAAGAAAAGAGCACAAGAGCCTGGTTATGTTATTTCAGCAAAGCAAAGAGCTGAAGACATGGCTAAGATCGTAGAGCGATTAGATGAATTGCAATTGGAAAAAGGCAATTTTTACGAAATTAGAACTTTGCTAAAAACTATGAATTTGGCTTCGGCCTAATAATATTAAAAGGAAAAATTAAGATGAGTGATTCTCTTGCTGTGAAAGGACATGCCCATTTGGGTAGTCATAAATATAATAAACTGGTTAAGTTTGGTGCAGTGTATGATCTGCTTGCAACCTCTTTATTAATGCTTCCCTTTCTTGTAGCGCCAATTCTTGGCGTCATTATGCAACTAGATAGTGCTATGGGCTTCAATAGTACTTTCAAGCCCCTTGATTCAACAAGCCTATTTCTTATCTGTTTGGGGGCTTGTTACGTCACCATTTGGGGGGTATTTCGTTTTTTAAATCCGAGTTATCAAGTAGGTCGTTTAGATGCAATTTTACGTTTTACGGTCGCTATCATTCAGATTATTTGTGTGGGTATGGGAGCAACACCTATCTTGCTTGGCATTACCGCAGTATTAATCACCCTAGGATTAGTTCAGTGGTTTATGGCTGAGAATCTCAGCGAGTAAAACATGGGCAACAGGTATTCTGTGAAATAAAGATATTGTTCGGATTACACAGAAATCAGTCATAGTGAAACTGTCCTTACCATTTATTGTATGAGTGCTTGACAGGAAAATAAGCTTTTTAAAATTTAGTTTTCTATAAAAAGGTGCTGAATTTATCAAAATAATCAGTGTCTTACATGGTGGCTTTACGTATAAAAATATATTTTCCAAAGCTATAGCCAGAGCAAAAGTCAGCTCTGCTTCACTATTCCATGTCATTTTTCAACTCATACATACCTGAAAGCATCGGTTTAATGCCTTGTAAAATGCTTTTACTACATTTAAATAATTAACAGGAATTAAAATGAGCTCTTGGAGAGAGGGATTTATATCATTTCTACTTAAGCGATGGTGGTTGCCGTTGCTGTCTTTATTGGTCATCACGGGCTTTATGCTTACTCAATTGGTAACACTGAAGACTAATGCCACACCATATTTTTTGGGTGCGGAACATCCAAGCATGCAAGCCGATAGATATGTAAAAAAACACTTTACGAGTAGCGGCGAGTCATTATTTATCTCAGTTATCAATAAGCAAAGCGATTTATTTCAAGAAAAGCCGTTGAACGAAGTTTACCAAATACACCATCAACTTCTAAAGGTAACTTTAACAGAGCAATCAGATTTACAGCGATTGAGCCAATTTGGGATTGATCAAAAAGCACAATCATTAATTGAGCGAATCAAACAAGGTGGTATCACTACGACGGACTTCGATTCAGTAAATAGCTTAATTAATCATTTAAATTCAGAGCACATAGATTATGACGGCAAGCTTTGGTTACAAGACTTTTTAATCAGAGTAAGACCGGTGAAAAAAATCAGAAGCATAGTCAGCGTCGAAAGTATTACTAGTTCAGACGATATGATCGACATTCATCCGATGATGTTTTCTGTGCCTAAAACAGAAGTGGAGCTAAAAGCATTAAAACATGAAGCGCTATCTAACCCTATATTAATGGGGGCGCTCTTTGAGCCAACTGGTCAAGCGACCAATATGCAGGTTGAGCTTCTGATCCCTGAAAGTGATGCACCAAATATGCAAAAGTTTTATTTAAGTGCGCTCAATGTGATTGAACAACTTCAAAGTGAAAATAGCTACCATTTGGGTGGACCTCCAGTTGTAACAAGTCAGCAAGCGTTATCTATGAAACAAGATAGTGACCGCCTATTTCCTGGCGTAATCTTAGTGGTCATGGTGATATTGTTTTTAATGTTTAAAAGCCCTAGAGGTGTCATTCTACCACTGACAGTTGCAATATTAAGTGTTATTTGGACACTGGGTTTGATGGCATTTTTAGGGGTGAAGCAAAACATAGTCTCGACTATGTTACCTGTATTTCTTATTTCGATAGGAGTTGCCGATACTATACATGTGCTAACAGAGTTCAACCATGAGGCTAAATCAAAACCAAGAAAACAAGCCGTTTTTGATACTTTGAAATCGCTTTGGACGCCGATGGTAATTACAACTTTAACAACGGCTGTTGGTTTTTTATCTTTGATGAGTACAGATATAGTTTTTATTAAAGAGTTTGGTTTATTTGTAGCGATAGGTGTGATTTTTGCCTTAATAATTACGGTGCTTTTATTGCCCCCAGTTCTGCTAAAGCTCGCAAAAACAAAGTCGATTGACACAAATATTAGTCAATTTGAGCAAGAAAGCAGATCGGAGCGTTGTATTTTAGTGGTAAACAGGCTTATTGCTGAGCGCAAAAAGTCTTTTTTACTTGTTATAACGATGTTGGTGGTTGGGTGTGGATTCTCACTTTCTCAATTAAATATTGATAATAAAGCAATCAAATATTTTGATGAAGAGAGCCAAGTTCGAATTGATGATGAAATCATAAATCAGTATTTTGCTGGCTCGATGGTGTTTAGCTTAACACTAAAATCGAATCAACCAGATACCTTTAAACAGGCTGAGAATTTAAGAAAAATAGAACAGATTCAGCATCGTTTGGCCGAGCACGCTGACGTAGGCTTTTCTTATTCAGCAGTCGACTTTATAAAACTCTTAAATCAAAGGTTAAACGAAGACAACATAGATGAGTTTAAATTGCCAATTGATGAGGGGTACTTAGTCGGTCAATATTTCTTTTTATATGAAAGTAGTGATGGACGAGGCGTATTTGATACTGTTGATCCTACTTACCAAACGGCTCGCATCATTGTTTTTAATCACTCAGATCAGTCTACGGTTGTAGAAAAAACACTTAATGATGTTTTGTTGTTTGCACAGACTATTCTACCTGAAAATATTGAGATCGAGGCCAGTGGATTTGGTGAGTTATTAGTTTCAACTAAAAATGAAGTGATTTATGGACAAATTACGAGTCTAAGCATGTCTTTATTAGGTGTTGTGATATTACTTAGTATCATGTTTAAGTCTTTTAAATTCGGTGTGTTAGGCGCAGTTCCATTGAGTTTGACAGTTTATTTCAACTTTTCAATTATGCCTCTTATCGGAATGGATCTTGATATTGGAACAGCCTTGGTTGCTGCGATCGCGATTGGGGTAGGTGTGGACTACGCGATTCATTTTATTAGTCGGTTTTTACAGCATAAAAATATGGGCAGTAATACAGAGAGCGCCATAGAAGCGGCTTTAAAAGCGGTATTCAGGCCTATCATATTCAACACACTTGTCTTGAGTTTAGGCTTTTCGGTATTGGGCTTTTCGACATTCGCAGCCTTAGCGAACTTAGGGTATCTGGTTGCGATGACAATGCTGCTTTCTGCCATTGCGACGTTATTTATCCTACCAACTTTAGTGCGCTTATTATCTGAAAAATACTTAACCATACCAAAAACAACACAACTTAATTTAGAAGGATTTTCAAAATGAAGTTCAATTATTCGATAGGAATATTTTTTATATTGAGCAGTCTTATTTCGTCACACACTGTCAATGCTCAAAATAATGATACAAAGGCATATGAAATTTTAGAGGCTGTAAAGTTTAGGGAAGACGGCCAGACCCGGCAATCTAGATTCAGTATGACACTAACGAGTAAGAGCGGTTTTAAGCGTTCTCGTGAAATCACATTATTGGAGCAAGATGAAGGCGCAGATTTAAAGTCACTGATCTATATCCATAAGCCAGCTGAGGTGCAAGGGACAGGAGTGATGTTACATGCTTACGATGAAACATCAGCAAAGCAAGACGATATCTGGCTATACATTCCAGCGATGAGAAAGACCAAAAGGTTGTCTGCGAAGAATAAGCGTGGCCGCTTTGTGAGTAGTGAACTGACATATGCTGATCTAGAGCGTCTTCAGTTACAAGACTTTACTTTTAAGGTTGAAGGTGAAGAACAGCTAGATGGCATTAAGGTTACGAAAATCTCAGGCCAAATTGCGAATGATGAGGCAAAGTTTAAAACGGGCTATAGCAAAAAAGTTCTTTGGGTTGATACCCAAAGGCATATCTTACTTAAAGAAGTTTACTATGACGAGCACGGGTTGTTATTAAAAACACGGGTTGCAAACTCAATTAAACAGATTGAAAGTTTTTGGACAATCACTCATTTGACAGTCAATAATCACCAAACGGGTGATAAGACGGAGTTGGTGCTTGATGATATTAAGTATAATAAGTCATTTTCCAACTCCCAATTTAGCTTAGTTAGTCTGAAGAGAGGTTTGTAGATGAACCTCTTCAAGCTATTTGCAGCTTCGGCGTTGCTATCTGGCAGCGCTTTTGCTGAGATTGAGCGAACGGAAATTTACTATCAAATTGCAGCTGGAACGGAAAAGTCGGGTGTCGCATCTGAAAAGTATTTTGCAAAGCTTGCTTGGGGAACAGCAGTACATGATAAATGTCTCGCTGAAGTTGAGTTGAGAGCTCAAAAGCTACTTCAACGTAGTAATACCAATCAAAAAGTTGCTGGGTACGTCAGTGATGAGGACCTTGATATACGTAATGCAACTGTAAATTGTATGTTTGATGACTGGGAGTTAGTCTTAGGCAAGCAGCAAGTTACTTGGGGGCAAAGCGATTATTTCAGAGTTTTAGATACGATTAACCCACTGGATACTCGAGAGCATTTACTTGCTTATATGGACGATTTAGAAGAGGCAAGATTGCCTCTAACCATGTTAAATTTGTCCAGAATTCTAGAAGACGGAGATTTTCAATTTCTTATAATTCCCGATGTTAAAAGCACTCTTTTACCAATAAATAGGAGTGAGTTTGACAATCTATCCATATCTGGGATTGAAAATAACTTCAATCTACCAAATGACTTTACATTAAAGAACACAAGCTTAGCCTCTAGATTAAGGTTTTTTTTGGGGGAATGGGATGTAGGGCTATATAGCTACTATGGATGGGACTTTGACCCTAAACCTGAGCAATTGAATGAGTCTAATGAGGCTCTTACCCTTTATCGAAAAAAGTTATTTGGCGTTTCACTTTCAAGACCTTTAGGTGTGTGGGTTTTCCGTTCGGATATTGCTTGGCAGCCCGACTCTCAAGTTTCATCTTCCCAAGGTACATTGGAAGTAGATAGATTGAGTATGCTGGCAGGTTTTGATTATGCTTTGGATACATTGAGTTTTAGTTTTCAATACGCAAACTTTCATCAATTGAATGCATCTAAAAACCACGCGATTAATCGGCGTTATGAACAAGGTTCTGTGTCTGTTTCAAAGTACTTTTTGGCCGAGAGATTGTTTATTCAGAATGATTTGATCTTAGAGAAGCATAGGGGCAAATTGAGTCAGCTGAACAAATTTAATATCTCTTATAAGCTGCGTGAAAATATGGGCATTAGTGGTGGTTTGATAAATTACTTTGGTAGTAAAAATTCGGCTTTAGGGCAGTTCAAAAACAATAGCCGAATTTACTTTAAACTAGATTTTAGTTTCTAGTTTGGTATTTGCCACAAATAAAAAGCACCCGACTAACTAGGTTAGTAAGGTGCTTTGTGCGTCGTGCTTAATTCGTCTCTATTGGGGAACAAATGCCTTTATTTAAAGTGGGTCAAAGGCAAGACCACAAAAAAATGTTATTCAGGAGCTTCTGACTCGTTAATCTTCTTCATGAAGTAATAAACGTAGTAAGCGCATAGCACAATCACTGTGCCCAAGATGCCAAATGAAAGAAACAACACTGGGTCGCTAAAAAAATCTCTAAAGAATACGTTCATGGCCTTGGCCTCCTAATCACTCGATGAAGTAATCATAGGTTAGGGATGACGGACTTGATATGATCGAGATCAAGTTTGTTTTCTGGCCAGCTTGGCTTAGGGTCAGAGCTTGATCTTGATCATGTTTTTTTGCCGCTAAAGGCACTGGAAAAGGCGGTTTTTATCTTGTTCAGATAAATATAGAGCTAGGTTGTCAGCGCCGCTGTTAACGCTGATTGAGCTTGGTAGTGCTTCTAGTAATAAGCTTTGTTGTAATTTCTCAAGGGCTAACTCATTTTCAAGTAATTGCTTGCGAATAACAGCATAGTTATTGTGGTACGAATGGTGTTTTTTTAGGTTTTGTCGGGCTAGGCGATGCGGGTTCAATAACTGAGCATCACTGAGCGCAGCGGCATTGTTGAGCGCTGAAAACTGAGTTGGTGTTAGTTGTAGCTTTAGACTGTCGAGGAATAACAGTAATAAGCATACGTTTACGTTTTTTTGCTGCTCGTCTTGTAGCTCGAGCAGCAAAGGTTGCACGCCATTTTTACTATATATATCGCATGCAAATTGCCAAAATGTATCGGCCGTGAGCTTAGACATTAGACGAGGCTTGCCTCAAATTCAGCTTGTTTTTCTTCCATCTCTTCAAGCGCCATTAATAAGTCTTCTTCTATTTGGTTCACTTTTGGCGTTAACTCAGCTTGTTTGCCAAGTAGCTCGGTGAGCTTGGCTTTGTTTTCATCGCTGTATAAATCGTTGTCGCCAAGCTGGTTTTCAACGTCAGATAACTGCTCCGAGAACTTGTCTAGTTGTTTTTCAAGTTTATCGATTTCTTTCTTTAAAGGTTGAACTGACTTTCTAAATTCAGCTTCAAGGCGTTTAACTTCTTTACGATTACTGCTGGAATGCGCTTTAACTTCGACTTGCTCTTTTTTGTTGTCGGCTTTATTGGCATTGAGTAACCATTGATAGTACTCATCTAAATCATAGCCAAATTGCGATACGCTGCCGTTATCTACCAGATAAAATTCATCGGCGGTATTTTTTAGCATGTGTCTATCGTGCGATACCGTCACCATCGCGCCTTCAAAGCCCTGTAGCGCCATAACAAGGGCATGACGCATTTCTAGGTCTAAGTGGTTGGTTGGCTCATCCAGTAATAGTAAGTTTGGCTTTTGGAATACCAACATAGCTAGAACTAAACGGGCTTTTTCGCCTCCAGAAAATGGGGCGACCGGTTCTAGAGCGCGATCACCGTTAAAGGCAAAGCCACCTAAGAAGTCACGTAGAGACTGCTCCGGTGCATCGGGTGCAAGACGTTGTAAATGTGTCACAGCGCTCGCTTGTAAATCTAGTGATTCGAGCTGATGCTGAGCGAAGTAACCAATTTTCAATCCTTGATGCTGAAAGACTTCGCCAGATTGCGGCTGCAATTCGCCCGCAAGCAACTTGATAAGGGTTGATTTACCCGCACCATTGCGACCAAGTAGTGCAATGCGACTGCCTGGCACTAGGTTAAGCTTAATTTGATGCAAGATCGTGATGTCGCCATAGCCTGCTTGCGCGTTATCTAGCGTCATTAATGGGTTTGGAAGTGCACTAGGCTCGGCAAATTCAAAATCGAATGGCGAATCAGCATGTGCCGGGGCCAGCTTTTCCATACGCTCTAGGGCTTTAACACGACTCTGTGCTTGTTTTGCTTTACTGGCTTTGGCTTTAAAGCGAGTTATGAACTTTTCTAAGTGAGCAATTTGCTCTTGTTGCTTGTCGAACAAAGCTTGTTGCTGTGCCATGCGCTCTGCTTTTTGACGTTCAAACTGAGAGTAATGGCCTTTATAAACATTAATAAGGTTACGGTCGATATGCCAAATTTGGTCTACCACGGTATCTAAAAACTCGCGGTCGTGAGAGATCAGCACCAGTGTACCGGTATATGCTCGTAAAAAGCGCTCTAACCAGTAAACTGCATCTAGGTCTAAGTGGTTGGTAGGCTCATCGAGTAGGAGTAAATCTGCGTCGCGAATGAGTGCTTGAGCAAGGTTTAAGCGCATACGCCACCCACCTGAAAAAGCACTCACTGGATTATCGATTTGCTCGTTGCTGAATCCAAGACCGTGTAATAGTTCACCGGCTTTGGCCTCAATGCTGTAGCCTTTTAGGTGCTCAATTTGTTGGTGTATTTGCGCTTGTTTTGCGCCGTCATCGCTCGCTTCTGCATCACGCAGTGCAATGCGGCAGGCGTAATATTCAGGGTGACCTTGCAGTACATAATCAAGGGCACTGATCTCAAGCGCTGGGGTTTCTTGTTTTACCGAGGCAATAGACCAATCTTTTGGAAATTGAAACTCACCCAAATCTAACTGTAGTTCGCCCTTTAACAATGCAAACAAAGATGATTTACCACAGCCATTGGCGCCGACTAGGCCGACCTTGTGCTCTGGAAAAAGTGTTGCACTGGCGTTTTTAAGTAGGGTTTTGCCACCGCGAAGTAGCTCGATATCTGACAGTTGGATCATAGTGTTACAGCAACAATAAATAATGCGGCTATCATAACATGAAGTGCTTTATGGGACTCAACTCTATCTTCTATTTGAGGGCAGGTATTATTTTTACAAACAGAGTGAACGTGTTTCTTATAAATCGGGTATTGAGATAGAATAGGGTATAACTTAATCGCGGGTCGAGTCGAAGATGAAACAGAAGAAACGCTTTATTGCTGGGGCAGTATGTCCTGAGTGTAATAAGCAAGATGTCATGATGCTATATAAAGAGCATGATGTAGAAAAAGTAGAATGTGTTGAATGTGGTCATAAGATGACGCAACCAAAAGATGCGGTGCAAGCATCAACACGCCAATTTGAGCAAGTAATTGGTGTATTTAAGCCAGAGTAACACTGGCTTAAACGTATTTATTATTAACCAGGTACTCGGTTAGTAATGCGGCGGTGGTGGCTCTTGGTGTTGAGGCATTAACCCACTGTCACCCCCTTCTTTAACTTTTTGTGCTAATAATTCTAATTGTCGCTGCATTTTTGCTAAATGCTTTTGATGGGTGCGAAGCTCATCGTTAAGTGTTTCGATGGTATCGTCCTGAAAAGCAACTTTTGCTTCTAACTCCATCACGCGGTTTTCTAATTCTGTCATTGTGTATCCAAATCGGTAAATATCTCTAGTAAACCACTAGAGCTCTCTGTGGTTAAACTGCGCTCGTTATCAGTAAAGGCAACATCAAACACGACCGCAGATTTTGGGCGGCTACCCTCCCTCGGTTTTACTAAAAAGGTATCTAGTTGTTGGCCGTCATTCAACCGCCAAAGTGATAATTCGCGGTTAGGTGAGCCCGTGGCAATAAGTGATGCATCTTCATTAAAGCGAACGGCACTAAAGATTTTCTGGCGAGCAATATACTGTAATTGTGATACGAGATCACCTGAAGTGAGTTGCCAGACACTGGCTTTTTTTAAGCTATCGGCGGTAAATGCGTATTGACCACTGGCATCTAAGGCGACTTTAGTGACGCGACTAGGGTGATTAAAGCGATGAAGTACTTGCCCAGTTTTAGTGTCCCAAAAATAGGCGGTGTAATCATTGCCGCCACTTAACGCGAAATGGCCGTTAGGTGATAGCGCAATGCTATTGATTTTTTCTTGATGACCGAGGAACTCTAAGCGTCTACCGTTGACTAAGTCGAGATGGACGATGACATTATCACTACGACCATACATTACATAGCGGCCTTGATTGCTAATTGCGATATCGCGGATCGTGGCTGTTTTTATTTGATAATAGCCTTGGTTTTTACCGGTTTGAATATTCCAAACGGCAAATGTATCGTTGGCGGCAGTCACAGCAAAGCTGTTGTCATAGGCGATAGCGAGCGAATGTACTAGGTTTTCGGGATCTGCTGAGTGCTGCCATTGGTATTTTAAGCCATGACTTTGATTGTCCCATAGGCTAACGCCATGCTCGACCGATGAAATCAAAGAGTATCGACCGTCTGCAGAGATAGCGGCTGCAAACGAGCCTCGCACAGCATGCTCTACGGTATGTGACGCTTGTTTTACTGAAGGAGTACACGCCAGCAGCAAGGTGCAGATTGCAGTAGTAAGAAAGAGTCGAATACTTTGCATAGTTTAGGCTTTTTCCCTTAACGCTCTGTTTCACAAAGGGTACACTTGCGCTCATGTCCATATAATGGCGCTTTTTATTGATAGTAGCGCATCAAAGCCGGAAAGTCGCGTTGTGAAGCTTGGATGACGATAGCCGCATGAGGATTGGCATCGAAGCATATGAATGATAATGTGGATACATAAATTTAACCTTTCAAGTAAATAGTAAAGGCCACAATAAGTGAGCCGGAGAAATATAATGAAACAGACGATTAAACTGTCTTTAATTGCAGCGTCGGTATTGGCGCTAACTGCGTGTAATCAAAAAGCAGAAGCTGAACAAAAACCAGCAGAAGTAAAACTAGAAACAGAACTACAACAACAAGCTTATGGTATTGGTGCGTCTGTTGGTAATTTCTTACAAAAAGACCTTGCTGATAAAAAAGAGATCGGTGTAGAGCTTGACCAAGAACTTCTAATGCGTGGTTTTAAAGATGCATTAGCGGGTGAAGCAAAATTAGATGAAGCGAAAATTCGTGAAGTATTAACTGCGCTTGATACGACGGTTCGTGCTAAGCAAGCTGAAAAAGCAGAAGCGTTAGCAAAAGAAAGCAAAGAAAAAGGCATTCAATACTTAGCTGACAATGCTAAGAAAGAAGGTGTAACAGTGACTGAGTCTGGCCTTCAATATGAAGTGATCACTCAAGGTGACGGTAAAAAGCCAGTTGCAACAGATGTAGTAAAAGTACATTACAAAGGTACTTTAATCGATGGTACTGAGTTCGATAGCTCATACTCACGTAACGAGCCAGCGACATTTGGTCTACAACAAGTAATCAAAGGCTGGACTGAAGGTCTTCAGCTAATGCACGAAGGTTCTAAGTTTAAATTTACGATTCCTTCAGAGCTTGCTTACGGTGAACGTGACCTTGGTAAGATCCCTGCAAACTCAACGCTAGTATTTGAAGTTGAGTTACTTGAGATCCAGCAAGAGAAAAAAGCGGCAGCAGCTGAGTAATTAAGCGGGTTGGTATTATACCAAAAAGCTTAAAAAAAGGGTTCTACATGAACCCTTTTTTGTGTCTAAAGATTGTCTTAATTCTTATCTAATCAGTATGGTTTGCGTAAAAGTTTTCAATTAGCTCGTCTTCAAGCTCAAAACGTAACTCTAACACCTCACCTAATTTAGATAGGTCTGTATCAAAACTTCCTAAGCTTGCGTCTTGAGACGCTTCCGCATACTTATCATTGAAATCCAGCGCAACATCTGTTGTTTCAGAGATACGAGGGTAAAGTGCATTCGCCAGAGCGACGCTCTTTGGGCCTTTTTCTTTACAGGCCTGTACTATGTTGTCGTACACTTCAAAATGACCAGCGGATAAATAATCCATCATGATCTGACAAAAGCTTTGGATCTGCACTTGGTCAGGTAGTGCATGATCTTTTTTGTCGAATGGTGCGAAACCAGCCAATTTACAAAACTGTAATAACAATTCCTGACGCTCAGTTAACCATGCATCGATAACGCTGTGACTACCACCCCATTTCTGTTGGGCTTCTTCAAATCTTGATAACATAGCGAACTCCTTTAGCGTGTTGTTTCCTCTATAAAAAGAAAATCTAGCTCAAAGGTCAACCATTTTTTTCATTATTTGTTCAGGTTTGCTT
This sequence comes from Pseudoalteromonas sp. BZB3, assembly GCF_040104455.1. Taxonomy (NCBI): domain Bacteria; kingdom Pseudomonadati; phylum Pseudomonadota; class Gammaproteobacteria; order Alteromonadales; family Pseudoalteromonadaceae; genus Pseudoalteromonas; species Pseudoalteromonas sp. BZB3. Next base: position 97,905 of record NZ_JBECOS010000004.1, read on the forward strand.
GTAAGTTATTGAAAATAATCGGTTAAGAATTTTTATGGTTGTGGGCATAAAAAAACCACCCGAAGGTGGTTTATCAATTGGTTTAGCAGTTTTTATTTTTATTAAAATTAAAAGTTATTTTTATTATTAAAGGTGTTTTGTTGTTATTTTTTTAACGCGGAGGAAGTTATACCAAGCTTTTTTTGTTGTTGCAAATAGTTTAACAAGATGTTTTTTAATTTTTTTGCTTGTCTTTCCATAAGTGGTTGAAGCGTTAGTGGTTTAATCTAGATCATGACAAATCACTTTGCTTGGGCGTTTAGATAGAGCCTGCGCATAATTAGTGATACAATTTGCGCAATTTTTTAGGCTTTGGAATCGAGATACGCTATGAGCGAATTGAAAAACGATCGTTATTTACGTGCGTTAATGAAACAACCTGTTGATGTAACGCCAGTATGGATGATGCGTCAGGCTGGACGTTATTTACCAGAGTATCGCGCAACACGTGCGCAAGCTGGTGACTTTATGAGTTTGTGTAAAAACGCAGAATTGGCGTGTGAAGTTACTTTACAACCACTTCGTCGTTACCCGTTAGACGCGGCAATTCTGTTCAGCGACATCTTAACAATTCCAGATGCAATGGGCTTAGGTCTGTACTTCGAAACTGGTGAAGGTCCTAAATTTGAACGCCCGATCAGCTCTTTAGCAGATGTTCAGAAGATCCCTAATATCGACCCGACTGACGAGCTTGGCTATGTAATGAACGCAGTAAGCACCATACGTCGTGAGCTGAAAGGTGAAGTGCCACTAATTGGTTTTTCAGGTTCTCCTTGGACGCTAGCAACTTACATGGTTGAAGGTGGTTCGAGCAAAACCTTTGGCAAAATCAAAAAAATGGCTTTTGCTGAGCCAAAAACACTTCACCTATTGCTAGATAAAGTCGCTGATTCAGTAATTGATTACCTAAACGCACAGGTTAAAGCAGGTGCACAATCGCTTATGATCTTTGACTCTTGGGGTGGTGTATTAAGCCCGCGAGATTATAAAGAGTTCTCACTGCAATACATGCACAAGATTGTTGATGGTCTAATTCGTGAAAACGATGGTCGTAAAGTGCCAGTGACGTTATTCACTAAGAATGGCGGCCAATGGATTGAAGCAATTGCAGCAACAGGTTGTGATGCGGTAGGCCTAGACTGGACGATTGATATTGGTGATGCACGTCGTCGTGTTGGTGATAAGGTTGCGCTTCAGGGCAACATGGATCCTGCAATGCTACACGGTACACCTGAGCGTATTCGTGAAGAAGTACAAAACATTCTAGCAAGCTATGGTGAAGGCTCTGGTCACGTATTCAACCTAGGTCATGGTATTACACCAGACGTAGATCCTGAGAACGCAGGTGTATTCATCAACTCAGTACATGAGTTCAGTGGTCAATACCACAAGTAATAAGCTTTAAGAGTTTGTATAAAAGAGCCTTAGCTGAAAAGTTAAGGCTTTTTTATTTGTCTTTGTGTATCACATACCGAGCTAAATTCTACTGGACCAAGCTCACAATCAGCTGGTAAGCCGACTCTTTGTTTTCACATTCTTCAGCATGCAAAATTAATTGCTCACCGAGTAATAAGGTTTGCTTTTGTACTTGCAGGCGCGCGCTGTCATCTTCAATAGCATCAATATCTACTATATGAGCAAGACCTATTGTTCTGCGAATTAATTCAGTGCCTGCGTAACCTAACGCGTCTTGAAGAATTTGCTCTACAAACTGTTGTGCATAACCTTGTGCTTGTAGTGCTAAATCACGGGTATGTTGCGCTGCTAATGTTAGCCAAATGCTTTCAAAATCATTTAAACACTGTTGTATTTGAGTCAATAGATAAGACTGTATTTGACGGCGCTTAGGAGTTTCTTTAATTCGAGTATTTTGCGCGCAGTAGTTAAGTAATAGGTTACCGATGAATGAGCCTAAGTCGAAACCAATTGGGCCGAAAAAGCCAAATTCTGGGTCGATTAATTTGGTACTGTTCTGATCGACAAAAATACTGCCTGTATGCACATCACCATGTAATAAACTTTGTGGAGCAGAGAAGAATAAACTCTTTAACTGTGCAACTTGGCGAAGTAATTGAGGGTTTTGTTGTAAACGTTGCACATCGGTTTCTAACTCAACTGGGTAGTTATTGCGTTCAGACACTCGATAAGGGTCATCAAAGAACAAGTCTTCTGTGATCGAACATAGCTCAGGGTTTGTAAATTCTTGGACTAACGATTTTTTCTCCGCAGGCTTTAAATAGAAATCGGAGTAATAAAAACTGCTTGTTGCTAAATAAGTGGCCACATCAGCCCCAAGTTTTGGATAGGATTTTGCAAGATTTAATTCGCTGCGCAAAATAGCCATATGACCCAAATCTTCAAGCACAGTAACTGCAAGATTATCGTTGGTGTGCAGTACTTTAGCGGTATGTTGCTCGCACACTAACCCATGCTTTTTCAGAACGGATGCTTCAATACGCGCTCTATCTAGGGTTAACGGCCAAGATTCACCCACACAGCGGGCATAGGGTAAAGCTTGCTTAAGAATAATGCTGTTGCCATTTTGATCCGCAATGCGAAATACCAAATTTAAATTACCATCGCCAAACTCGTTACAAGTGAGTTGTGCGTTTGGTTCAAAAAACTCGCCAAGCTGCTCGATATAACTCAGGGCTTGTGCGTTATCAAAAGCAATATAGTCAGCCATACTCTTTTATCACAGTGAAGAACATAATTGCGGCATTCTATATTTTTAAATGTTTAGATGTCTATACTTCTTTGTTTCTTTATGTAAAATCTAGCGGTTATCATTTTGGAGTGACTTACATGCAAAATTTGCTGGCGCGCAGCCTAAAATATCAAGATGGAAAACTATATGTTTTAGATCAGTACCTTCTGCCGCATGAGCAACATTGGCACCTGTGCAATAGTGTGTCTGAGATGCAAACATTAATTCTGTCGTTAAAAGTGCGCGGCGCGCCTTTAATTGGCTTGGCAGCCACTTTGTTGGTGGCACATTTGGCTGAGCAAGGCATGAGCCAAACTGATTTAGCCCAAGCGATCGATGAGTTAGAAGCCACGAGACCGACGGCTGTTAACTTAATGCACTGTATGAAACAGATGCGTGAAGCCCTCAAGCAAACAGCGTTTGTCGATGCGTTAGTCACAGCAGCTGAGCGTTTATTTAACGAAGATGTTGCGCTATGTGATGCAATGGCGAAACTGGGCGCTGAGCTTGTGAAACCCGGTGAGCAAATTTTAACCCATTGTAATACTGGAGCTTTGGCGACAGCAGGTGTTGGCACAGCACTTGGGGTGATCTATCACGCGCATCAACAGCATGGTGATATTCATGTTTGGGTTGATGAAACCAGACCCTTATTACAAGGTGGTCGTCTAACCACATTTGAGCTTGAAAGCTGGCAAATTCCATACACCTTAATTTGTGACAATATGGCAGCTAGCCTAATGGCGGCAGGCAAGGTAGATAAAATCTTTGTTGGTGCAGATCGCATTGCTGCAAACGGTGACTTTGCCAATAAAGTGGGGACTTACAACTTGGCGGTATCAGCGCACTTCCATGGCGTCGAGTTTTATGTCGTTGCGCCTACAACCACCCTAGATGTTGATTGCCCTGATGGTCAGCATATCCCTATTGAGCAACGTGCTGCGGCAGAGGTAACAGGGGTCAGTGGTAGCTTTGGAGATTGCCAGTGGGCGCCAAGCAATGCACAAGTATTCAACCCTGCATTTGATGTCACCCCTGCAAAGCTCGTAACGGGTTGGGTGCTCAATACTGGTGTATATGATCAGGCCCAAGTGGCAGCGGGGGCATTGAGAAATTTATAAGTCTAAATACAGGCAGTGCCACAAAGTAAAAAAGAGAGCGGTGTGATCAACATCAGTTCTCTTTTTTATACAATTTCAGAGGAAGAGTTTAATCTAAAATAGGAAATTGTGTGGCAATGTCGTTGTTGGTGCTTTGTGCAACCCAACCCGCTTCGTTATTGAAAAAACGAATGGCGGTAAACTCAGGGGCGCTGCCCATATCGAACCAATGTTGAGTGTTTGCTGGTACAGAAATTAAATCACCTTGCTGGCATAACACTTGATAAACGCGCTCGTTTAAATGCAAACAAAATAGCCCCTGACCTTTCACAAAGAAGCGTACTTCATCTTCGCTGTGAGTATGCTCGAATAAAAACTTTTGTCTTAATTCGGCAGCATTAGGGTTGCCTTTGGCCAACGAGATAACGTCTACGGTTTGGTAGCTACCATCTTGTTGTACGCGAGCAATGTCATCCGCGTAGGCTGAAATAATATCTTCTTGTGTACTTTCGGCTGCAATTTCGGCATTTGCTTGCCATTGCTCGAATAACACGCCAGCCTTGTTTAACTCGGTTTGAATGGCTTTAAAGTCTGCGCTTTGGAAGATTGCTTGCGCAGGCTCATCATGACGGTAGATAGTTAAATTACTCATACAAATAACGCTTCATTAAATTGTGTAAAATCTTCGATAAATGGGTGTGTTTCGCTACGGGTTTGGTCATCGCGCCACAGCTGTAAGGTACGCATACCCGCAGCTTTGGCCGCGTCTAATTCTGCTAACACATCGCTTAAAAATACCACTTCATTGGCCGAAAAAGGGAGCTGCGCCAAGATATTTTCATAAGACGCTTGCTCTTTTTTACCACCGACTTTGGTGTCGTAATAGCCACTGAATAACGGACGAATATCGCCAAAATCAGAGTGTTCAAATAACAAGTGTTGTGCTTTTACTGAACCCGATGAATACACATACAACTCACGGCCAGCGGCTTTTTGCTCAGCAAGAAACTGTTGTGCGTCTGGGTAGATGTGGCCGGTAAAGTCAGCTTGTTGGTAACCTGTTTGCCAGATCAAACCTTGCAGTTGTTTAAGTGGCGTGATTTTTTTATCTTCGGCTATCCAACCAAGTAGGGCATCAATGACTGTGCTTAATGGCGCGTCAGGCTGCGCGATTTCGGCTTTTACCGCCTGTATTTGCTCTGCGACTTCTGGCTTGTCTTGGTTTTGCTCGACAAATTGCGCAAGGTGCTGAGCAGCATACGGGAACAGAATGTCTTTCACAAATGAGATACGAGTAATGGTGCCTTCAATATCGGTGATGATGGCTTTGATCATAGAGCTGACTCCAATTTAATGCGTTCTAATTCACAGGCGAATAAAAACTCTAGCCCTTCAATATGGCGACGGGTTTCTGCCACACTGTTACCCATGGCATATAAACCATGACCACGGATCAACACGCCATGGACTACAGGCTCAGATTGATGGTGCTGTGCAACAAGCTCCGCCAGTCTGTCGATGTCTTGGTCATTGTCGAAAATGGCAATCTTTAATGTGCTTTCGTGACTGCTAATACCGCGTAACGATTTTTGCATCTCATAGCCTTGTATATACAAGGAGTCACCTTTAATAAAGCGTGATAGCACAGTGGCCGCTACTGAGTGAGTGTGCAATACGCATTCAGTATCAGGTTGAAGTTGATACAGTTTTAAATGTAGAGCTGTTTCAGCCGAAGGCTTACCATTACCGGAGGTGATCTCGCCTTGTTGATTAAGTTCTAAGAAATGCTCAGGTGCTAAGTGGCCTTTATCGTAACCACTGGCTGTCACAACAAAGCCTGTTTCTGTTTTAATTGAGAAGTTTCCACCTGTCGCGGGTACCCAGCCTTTTTGGCTTACCCAACGACCGGCTTCTATCAGTGCGCTTTTTGCGGCATTATTCTGCATAATAAAGAATCTCAAAAATAATTTTAGACGGCTATACATCTATTTTTGGCAATGATAGCATCGCTCGTGCGAAAGCACCATCAACAAAAAAGGGGCCCTTGTGCAAAGTAAATTACCTAATTTAGGCGTGAGTATATTCTCGCAAATGACTGGTTTGGCTAATCAGTATCAAGCACTTAATTTATCTCAGGGTTTTCCTGAATTTGATGCTCCGACACTGTTAAAAGAGCGACTGGCGCATTACAGTCAAAGTGGTTTTAACCAATATGCGCCATCGAGTGGTGTACCTGCTTTGCAACAGCAAATTGCGCAGTTGGTTGAACGCAAGTATGACCTGACGGTGAATGCAGAGCACTCTGTTACAGTGACATCGGGTGCAACCGAAGCCTTATATGTGGCTATTCAGACATTAGTTAGCCCTGAAGACGAAGTGATTGTATTCGATCCTGCTTATGACTCTTATAAGCCAGCGATTGAGTTAGCGGGTGGTAAAACCGTGCATATCGCGCTTACTGCGCCAGATTATAAAATTGATTGGCAGCAAGTGGCTGAGGCAGTTACAGATAAAACCAAAGCCATTATTATCAACACCCCACATAACCCAAGCACTAAGACGTTCAAGCAAGCTGACATTAAGGCGTTAAAACATTTACTTGAACAGCATGACTTATATTTGATCAGTGATGAAGTGTATGAACACATTTGCTTCGATGGGCAAGCGCATTTAAGTGCTTTACGTGATGAGCGTTTATTTGCCCGCAGTTTTGTGGTGTCGAGTTTTGGTAAAACATTCCACTGTACAGGTTGGAAAATGGGGTACTGTGTTGCGCCTGCGGCATTGATGACAGAATTTCGTAAAATCCACCAGTATGTCAACTTCTCGAGTTTTACGCCAGCACAGTTGGCTATCGCCGATGCGATGGCACAGCAGCCTGAGCACATTGACGAGTTAAGCGCGTTTTATCAGCAAAAGCGCGACCTGTTAATCGAAGCGCTCGCACAGAGTCGCTTTAAAATTTTGCCAAGCGAAGGTACTTATTTTTTATTGTTAGATTACAGTGATATTTCCGAGTTAGACGATATGGCGTTTTGCGAATACCTTGTCAAAGACGTGGGCGTTGCCGCGATCCCATTGAGTGTATTCTATAACCAAACACCAAACGATAAAGTGATCCGTTTGTGTTTTGCCAAAGAAGACTCAACATTGATTGCTGCTGCGGAGAAATTATGTCAACTATAAACTCAGAAAATTTAAAAGTTGCCTTAGTGCAAAGCGATATTGTTTGGTTACAGCCGCAGCAAAATCTAGACAACCTAACGATGCAATTGCAGCACATTGAGCCGGTTGATTTAATTCTTTTACCTGAAACCTTTGCCACAGGGTTTGCGATTAACTTAGCTTCTGCAGAAGCTGAGCAAGGGCCTGTTTTTAACTGGATGCAAACGCAAGCCACTGCACACAATGCGGTGGTTGCTGGCTCTGTACTGGTTGAGCAACAAGGCAAGAAAGCCAATCGCTTTTATTGGTGCAGGCCTGATGGCTGCTTTGAGTTTTACGATAAGCGCCATTTATTTTGCCTAGGCAAAGAAGGTGACTATGTACGTGCAGGTAATAGCCGCAAAGTCTTCACAATTAATGGTTTTAGATTGTTACCGCAGATTTGTTATGACTTACGCTTCCCAGTGTTTCAGCGTAACCGTAACGACTATGATGTGATGGTTAATGTCGCCAACTGGCCAGCGGCGCGCCGTCGTATTTGGGATACCTTGCTACAAGCACGTGCTATTGAAAACCAATGTTATGTGTTAGCCAGTAACCGTGTAGGTAATGATGGTAATGGCGTTGCGCATAATGGAGGAACGGCAGCCTATGACTTTGTTGGTGAAACTTTGGCTCAGGGTGAAGATAACAAGCCTGGAGTTGTGATCACTGAGCTCAACAAAGAGAAACTTGAGCAATTTAGAAAAAGCTTTCCTGCTCATTTAGATGCGGATGATTTCTCGATTAATTTTTAGATATTAACCAGCTAATTAACCAAAGCTCTGGTTAATCAAATAAAAATGGGCGCGTGAATACTTGCCCATTTTTGTTACACTTTCTTTTCTACTTCAAAGCGTATTATTGAGGATTGGTATTAAAGTTTTTCTAAGATAGATTCCGCTTTTGATACTTCAAATTCACCTGCCGCTTCTACTGCAAGCTCAGTCACTACGCCATTGTCAATGATCATGGCATAACGCTGTGAGCGCACACCGCCAAAACTGCCTGTTTCTTTATCTAGACCAATGGCTTTAGTGAATGCCGCATCGCCATCACCTAGCATCATTAATTCGCTGGCATTATGTGCTTCACCCCAAGCTTTCATTACAAATGCATCGTTAACTGACACACAGGCAATAATATCAACGCCTTTTGCTTTGATTTGATCAGCAAGCACAACATAACCAGGTAGATGAGCGGCAGAGCAGGTTGGTGTGAAAGCGCCTGGTACAGCAAATAACACAACTTTTTTATCTGCAAACAATTCAGACACTTGGTGATTTTTCATGCCGTCAGTAGTCAGTTCGGTTAGCACAACATTCGGTAGGGCTTGACCTTGTTCGATCATGATATCTTCTCTCAATGTAATTAGTTTACAGAGTGTAGCTTTAAAATTGATAGATAAACACCGAGAAAGAGTAAGGTTTATCTAGTGTTTAATTAATGTAAATAAAGTGTTTATTTTTGCTTTTCTTGATGGTAGGTTATTCCCTGCTCATTATTGAGCGAAATTAAAATATTAATAAGGACAATTAAAATGAAAAAACTAATCGCTTTGATGGCGCTTGTTGCAGGCCTATTCTCAGTTAACTCTTACGCTAACTCTGTATCATGCTATGTAGATACAATGAAGTACGATAACTATACGCAAAACCGTTGTTGGGGCTCTGAGTCAAACCCGCAGTTCTCACCTAAAGTTGCTTTTAAGGTGAATACTTCTAAGGAAGTTGCTCGAGTAGATTGGAAGTTCAGTGGTATTTATAACCGTTCAAGTGCGAGTAAGTGTAAGGGCACGACATGCGTTGTAGATGTATACAAAATCGAAGAAGGCTACATGACAGCATGTGTAGATAAAATCTACTATAAAGATTACACATGGGCTGATGTAAACTGGTGCGCCGATGCTGAGTATATGTATTCACGTTCAGGTATTTGGAACTGATTCATTTCTCAGATAATGAAATATCAAGTGCCATAACAATGGCACTTGTATTAGGTCTACAACTTATTTAATGCATGCACCATTGCTTCGGCGACAGCCTTAGATGACTAAAAGTTAGTACCAGTTATTATCCTTTTATCAACCTTCACATAAGATTGATTGCGTTAACCATACTTAAATGCGCCACCTCTTTGCTTTATGAGTGTTTCGATTTTAAAAGGAAACTCTTGGTAGTAAGCAGCTTCAGTTCTTTCAAGAGCAATAGGGTAATCGTTTCTTTAAATAAGTATAAAAATTAACGGCTTTGACGCGAAAGCTTAGGCTCGATAATAAGTAGCACTAAGCCAGCAATTGTGCTCAGTAAGCCGAAGAATTGCATTAGTACATTGCCTATGCGGGTCTGCTCTCTTTCGGATGAAACAACCTGTCTATGTAATCTTCGGTTATCGCCATCTGAAGTTGTAAATTGCCTCCCTTGATAGGTATAAGTGAGTATAATCTTAATAGATTCTCTTTGATGCATTTCTCGTTTTTTAATTTCTCTTTGTTCAGGAGTGTCGGTAAATTGATGCCAGACAGAGAAAATATCTTCAGGCTCGCCTGCTAGTACAACGCCTTCAGAGCGATATTCATATAAACGTTCAGGTAAGAGAATTTTTTGAAAACCGATATAAAAGACTGCAGAACCTAGGGCAATTAAAAGCATGGCGCTATAAAGTAATTTACGCTGCTTATGCTCAGAGGTAACTTGTTGTGAGGCGTACCAGCTATCTAGGTCGGGGATCTGTCTTAGCGACGCCATATTACCTTTGTCTTTTAAACCCGACATAAATGCATCGACATCCATTGATAGCGCACTGAGCAGCTGTCTAAAAACCTCATTAGAGGGAGTAGATTTATCATTTTCAAGTTTTGATAAGTAACTTTGCTCTACCAGCATACGTTCAGCAAGCTGCGGCTGGCTTAATTCCATATCTGTACGCAGCTGTTTAATATATTGTCCGAGTGTCATAACCGATTCCTGTTGTTGGGGTAATTGACGCCTTATTCTTGGTAATTCATCCATAAATACCAACATGAATATTTAGGAATGTTTATGAATATTAAGCTTTTTTATTTTAATTTTAGGTTTGCAGCACGTTTTTGACATGTTTTGCAATGGCCATGCTGGCTGTGAGTCCGGGGGATTCAATACCAAATAAATTCACTAGGCCCGCCATACCATGTTGCAGCTCGGTTTGAATGACGAAATCTTGTTGGCCGCTTACAGTGAGTTTAGGGCGAATGCCTGCATAGTCACAGTGTAGCTTGGTTTCGTCTAAGTTGGGCCAGTAGCGTTTTATCGCCGATACAAATTTGGCTTTTTGTGTCGCGTCAGTTTGATAATTCAGGCTATTGATAAATTCGGTATCAGGGCCAAACTTGAGTTGATTAGCCATATCTAGGGTCGCGTGGATCCCAAGGCCATGTTGTTCAGGTATGGGATAAATAAGGTGCTTGAATGGGTGTTTACCCTGATAGGTAAAGTATTGGCCACGGCAGTAATGCAGCTCAGGAATTAAAGTGTGATTGACCCCTTCAATGTGCCGCGCAACATCTTGTGCAAATAGCCCTGCTGTATTGATTAAGTGTTTACAATGTAACTGTATTTCTTCGCCATCACAGTACAAAGAAACCACAAACCCAGTTTCATCAGGTACGGCTTTCACAAAGCGTGTGTTTGCAACATATAGACTCTGATTTTGCTCAATCTGTGTGATGAAAGAGTTCATCAACTGATGACTATCAATAATGCCTGTAGAAGGCGAGTAGAGTGCTTCGCTGAAGTGAAGGTCTGGCGCATAGTGGTGCTGTGCTTGTTTAGAAAGCCAGACTAAATCGTCAACGCCATTGTTAAGTGCTTGTAGGCGTATGGCTTCGAGCTTCTCTGCTTCATCATGGTTTTGTGCAATTAATACTTTACCTATAGGTTTGACGGGTACATGAAATGCTTGGCAGTGTTTATAAAGGTGTACTTTACCTTGAACACAGAGCGACGCTTTGAAACTTTCGATGGGGTAATAAATACCAGCGTGGATGACTTCGCTATTACGGCTCGATGTATGCTCACCAAAGTGGGTGTTTTGCTCAATCACTAATACATTTTGTGATTGACTGAGTTCAGCTCCGATTGCTAAACCAATGACCCCCGCGCCAATTACTAAGGTTTCTACTTTATCCAAAACATCATGCTCTTAACTTAATGTGCTGTGAGTTTAACAAGCAGTTAGGCATGCTGTCAGCGATTAGTGCTCTTCATTTTTCATTAGCAATATCGTCAGATAAATCTTAGTCGGTAATGAGCTAATTAAGCCAATTGCAATGCAAGCTGCGCCTATAATGAAGCCTAGTGGGCCCATATGTGCGAGTCATTTTTTACTGATAATAAAGTGGCCTGTCACGATGAGGATTAAACCAATCACGATGAAGACTTTTAGCAGTTTTATTTGTTCTTTAGCGGTCACAACTGGGCTCCAAATACATATTTCACTCAGGAGATACTTAGAGCCTAACTTGTAAAAACTTAGTGCGCGATAAACTACTCTGTCTATTGTTGTGCTAAATCAAATAAAGATTATTAAACAAGTCATGTGTTGCTGAAATGGCTAAATGACGCTTTAAATGACCTGAGCTTTGGTTAAGAGGTTTACTTACGTATTAATATTTAACTTATAAGTTCTTTTTCAAGTCTGCAGCCGGAGACTTTTAGCGATAACACCGCTCACGCGTCCTGCTATCGCCAAGGTACCTACATCCATATAGGCAAGGCGAATTTACTCGTCAATAGCTGGCCTATTGCAAATAAATTCAACGCAGTTAACGTTGAAAGTAGCCGCTGAAGATAGATTTATTATCCAGAGCTCAGGTTAAATAGGCAATTTGTTTGCTCGCTCAATAACTGCCGCTGTCATACGTGATATACAGCACAACTCGCCTTTTGCATTGGTGATTTTAACTTCCCATACTGAGGTACTCTTACCCAAATGCAGCGGTTTCGCTATGGCTGTTAAGGTCCCGTTGCGCGACGCCTTAAGGTGATTGGCGTTGATTTCTTGGCCGACACAATAAAATTGTTCAAAATCGACGGCAAAATTAGCGGCGTAACTGGCAACGGTTTCTGCAAGGGCGACATTTGCACCGCCATGCACCATACCGATTGGGTTATGATGACCGGCTGTTGCAGGCATGGTGGCAACTAGGTAGTCATCACCAATTTCAGAAATTTCGATCCCTAAGGTTTTCATAAGGGAGCCTTTGCCATGTAAATCCGCATCGAGTTTTTGGCATAGCTCAAGTGTGATTGGATGATACCAAATGGCCATCTTAACTTGCCTGTTTATTTAGGGGTGTTAACCAAAAGAGATAGGACGGCGACCTGTATCGCTGTCTTTTTTGTTTTTACGGCTACGACTACGTTTGCGTTTAGTTGGGGCTTCTTCTGTTGGCGGCGTAGGCTCTGTCTTGACTGCAGGAGTAACATCCTCAGCTAAGGTCAGTAAAAAATCTTCACCATTAAAGTGTAGGCTGTCACCTGAGTACATTTTTTTTCGTTTAACTGTGCATAGCTCCATGTTAACGCCTACGTAGCCATCAGCGATCAACTGTTTTGCTTGCCCGCCGGTTTCGGCTAAATCTAGTACTTTGAGTAGGTTACATAGTTCTATAGGTTCTTCTTCTAGTTCAATTTCAATGTATTCAGGTTCGTATTCAGACATGGCGTTTATCTTCAAAATCATCTTTGCGACAGTATAACGCTTAGCTGGGGTGAATGACGAAACTTTTTCGCGAGCCATTTGGTCTTAAGTTTTATTGCGCTTGTCATTTTTCTGCAGCAAATAACAGGTAACTTGCGCATCGCTTTTAAACGATTAGGAGTATGGTGAGCATGGGTGTAAGAAGTCAGCTAAGACGTGAATTAATGAACCTAGATGCTAACGGGCTAATGACCGCAGAGGATGTAAGGGTGCATTTGATGAAGTCTAAAGCGCTCGTGCGTCAAACCGGCCTAAGTTTGGTGGCACGATTTAATGCCCATCACAATAAAGTGTTGGCAGGGTTACCAAGTCATGAAAAGGGTCTGGAGCATCAACAGCATAAATTGTTTAAAGAAGTCTTATATCCGCGTAACTCAGTTCAGACTTGGCTTTCAAAGGTACATTAACCTAAATAATTGTTAGGGCGGTTAAGTCGCAGCAATTGACAGCATAGAGGCATGTTATGTAGGCTGGTCTAAAAAATAGGCATGGAGCCAGTCCATTGAATTTTAAACACCTTTCTACTTCTATTATTGGTTTGTTGATGCTTTCGGCCTGCCAACAGCCAGTTGTACATATCTATCATGAAGGTTTATCTGATACACAGCGATTTCAATTAAAGCAACAGTTTGATCAGCAGCAAATTAACTATGAATTTACTGAGTTAGCTACACCTGATAAATACAACACGCCACACTTACTGTATTTTCCGGGTGATGTAACAGAGGCTTATATTCAAAATGTTGAGCGGATTGTCAGAGGTTTGGGCTTCGATAGGTTTGATAGCCAGGTATTTAGTCATACAGGGCATTATTATACAAAAGGTAATCTAGGCCTCTATTTTCCGAGTGCTTACTCGGAGCGGGTATTGCCTGAATTGCTGTTTGCCCATAACTGTGGTGATCAAGACTTTCAAGTTAATATCAAAACAAACGGGCAATGGACGGCGATGAACAGTCCAGTTGATATAAAAGGCCTAAAGTTAGAGTGGGAGTTTAGCGAGCCATTTTTGACGCTCAGAAGACACTTTGATGATGGCACATATCAACAGCAGGCCTATCAAGCTAAACAGCATCAAGTGAGAACATTGCAGGGCTACAAACCTGCGGTGACCTATGAGGTATTAGGACACCGCACCTATTCGTTTAGTTTATTTAATTGTGACCTGCAGGCGATATTTGCTGACTAATGTTTTGCCAATAATTTATTGGCATCAGCTAAGCGCAGCAGGCCTTGTTTTATGGCTGATAGATTGGGCTTAAAAGGCACATGGCTGGCCATCATGCCATTCAATACAGGGAATTCATGTAAGCTTTGTGCATAAATTTCTTGGGCTTTTTGCGTTAGTAAGAAAGCGATAAATAGCTCCGCGTTTTGTTTGTTCGGGGCGTGTTTAGCAATGGCTGCCGAAGTGGTAGAAACGGGCGTGAGGCCGTCTTCAGTTTGTAAGAAGTGAATACTGAGCTTTTTCGCTAGCATTTGGTCTCGCTTGTTATCGGCGCGCTTCATCATGTGCCAATAGTAATGGTTGGCGAAGGCCAGTTTGCAATGCCCCTGAGCCAGGGCGCGTAATTGATCCCGATCTCCACCGCTTGGTCGTTTAGCTAACAATTTATTACCGAGCTTTAACCAGTCACTGTCATTTTTATTGTCTGTTGTCAGAAGAGCTGCGGCTAAGGTTGCATTGTAGTTATGTTGCCAATCTCGAATACACAAGGCGCTTTTATAATCTGCTTGCTTTAATTGTGCAAATGAATTTGGGATCGGTTGTGATGTTTGCTCTGACAGGCTAAATAATGCACGGGTGCGCATTGATATGCTGACCCAGTAACCGTTTTCATCATACAGTGCACTGGAAACATTTTGCCATGCTTGCCTGTTTTCTATGGGTTGTAATAAATCCTTATGATTGTGAAGTTGTGCTAGATCTGAGCTCAAAATCACATCGGCTTGAGACGCTTCACCATCCTGTTTTAAACGAGCAAGCAATCGATTTGATTTACCATTGACTAGGTTCACCTTGATACCGGACTCGGCTTCAAACTGGGTCAAAACGGGTTTGATTAATTCATATTTCCTAAATGAATAAATATTAATTTCTGGAGATTGAGCGTGTACAGCTGTTGTTTGTCCCATAAAAAGGGATGAAATTAAAAGAAAGCTTTTCATTACTGCAAATAAGAATTATTATCGGTACCATATAGGATACAGTGCTTTTTTATACAATGTCTATAGTGACCCGATTTATTTCTTTTCTCCGTTCACCGCTTCAGTCCGGGACAATTTATTGTGGACTCTTTATCTCTTTAATGGCCTATGTTGGTGCTGTCGTAAATGAGTATTACCATAAACAAGAAGCGCAAAGTGCTGATTTACAGCTCGTTCAATACGAGTATCAACTTAACTCTAAGCTGGACCAATTAGGCCACCTTATTTATGCCATAGATGCGTTTTTACCAGCGACATCAACGCAATCTTTGTTTCACCAAGTTGCACATTCGCAGTTATCTAATAGTGAACTGCCGATTAGCTTAGAGGTGTATCATGCTATTACAGCATCAGATGTAGAAGGGCTTGAAAAGTTATATCAAGAAAATGGCTCTTTTGATTTTAGAGTGCAAGTACCAGATTTAGCCTCACCGGAAGATAGTTTCTTTACTATCGTAAATGCTGCCCCTTTAGCTGATTATGGACATACACTAGGTGAAAGCTGTGCGATGAAAGAAGCGTTTAATCATATGCTGTTTGATACGCAAACCTTGCAAACGCTTAGTTGGCAAGACGGCAATAAGTGGAGTTTGATCTTACCTCGTCCTCAGGAGTTTGGGTTGCAAACAGCCATTGGTTTAAGTTTTGAGTTATCGCTATTGCTTGAAGGTTTATTTAGCCAAGTGTATCAAAATACTCAACAGCACCTGAGAGTATTAGCTGATGAGCGTGTGGTGTTTAACAGCGATTGGCAAGATACTTACCAACTCGCTGATTTAGTGCCTAAAGTGTCTAGAGATATTGATTTTAATGGACGCACTCTCACTTTACAGCTTTATACAAAGAAGCAGTTGAATCCCAATTTCCTAACGAGTAGGCAACTCATTATTATTGGTTTTGTTTTTGTTGCCAGTATTTGCGGGATCTTAGTATGGCTTCAACTGAGAGCACTTGCCAACCGGAATCAAACCATCAATAACCTAGTCATAGAGCGCACCGCCAGTTTAGATCAAGCGAACCAAAAAGTGTTACGAGAATCAGACAAGCGCTTACAAGCACTACAGCAGCAAGTGGTGGCAGAACGAAAATATAAAAGTTTGTTTATGAACAGCCGAGAAGGGTTATTTGTACTCAATCATCGAGGTCAGATAATCGAAGCCAATCCTGCCTTTAAGCAGCTGCTCGTGGGTGAGTCAGCATCCTTAGAGGGGGCCGCGCTGGAAGACTTTATACTTGATGAAGAAGTCAAAGCTTTATGGCAGCAAGTGGTTGTAGATAAACAACAGCATAAAGAGTTAGATTGGTTAGCACGCAGTGATCAACATGGTACGATTTGGCTAAGACAGAGCGGACATTGGTTATATCACCCTGATGCCGTACTGTACGAAGGCAGGATCACCGATATCACTCAAGATAAACTATTTAATGAGCAGCTTAAGTATAAAGCGCGTCATGACAGTTTGACCGACTTGCTAAATCGTTTGGCTTTTTTGAAGTTGGTAGATGAAGCCAGAGAAAGTAGAGGAAAAACCTTCATCCTACTTTATATCGACTTGGATCGGTTCAAACTCATAAACGATACCTTAGGTCACTTAGCGGGTGATAAATTGCTGGTGGAGTTTGCGGGTCGTATGCAGCTATTACTCGGCAGTTTTGCTGATATTGCTCGTCTTGGTGGTGATGAGTTTGCTGTGTTATTTGATTTAGAAAACTTAGAAAGACCGCTCGAAGGCATACTTGAAGATATGTTGTCTGAGATCCGTAAGCCATTTACTTATAAACAGCATACCCATAGCGTAAGCGGCAGTATCGGTGTGCGCACATTCACAACACCTTGTACTAATGTCAAAGCTGAAAAGCTGTTACATGATGCTGATGTAGCTATGTATGAAGCTAAACAACGTGGTAAGAATGCGTTTCATATCTACACCCGAGATATTGCATGTCAGGCAGCACGTAAGAATGAGATTGAGCGTGCACTTCAAGATATCAATCTAGATCAAGAGTTGACTCTTAATTTTCAGCCAATCTTTTGCCAGTATGGCAAAGTGTTAAAAGGCTTCGAAGCTTTGTTAAGATGGCAAAGTCCAAGTTTGGGCTTTGTGAGCCCTGCAGAGTTCATTCCGATTGCGGAAGAGTGCGCCAAAATCACTATGTTAGGTCAATGGGTGTTTGCAAAAGCCATGGCGTTTATGAAGCAACATAGTGGCAGCAATATTTTTATGAGTGTGAATGTTTCGCCGTTACAGTTACAGAGTCCGCAATTTATGGCTTGGTTGACCCAGCAATTCACTCACTCAGCATTGCAGCCTGAGGAGTTTAAAATTGAATTAACTGAGTCTGCGATGATGGCAACCGAAGATAATCTTGTTGAGCCGCTCGAAGTTCTGCATGAGCAAGGGTTTGGTATTTATATTGACGACTTTGGCACGGGTTACTCAAGCTTGGCGCGCTTAAATCATTTACCTGTCGATGGTCTAAAAATAGATAGGGCGTTTATCGAAGGGATAGAAAGTGGCGAAAAACCGAGGCAATTAATAGAAGCCATTTGTGCAATCGCAAAAAGTTTTAATTTGGTTGTGACTGCAGAAGGTATTGAACAATCCGAGCAGCTAGATGTGTTGGTGCAACTACACTGTCAACAAACCCAAGGATACTATATGAGTCGCCCATTGAATATAGATGATGCTAGTTCATTGTGCGCTCAGCAAAGATTAGCCATAGTCAGTTAAACTGGGCATTCAATTTAGGCTGATATATATTGCGATGCAAAGAACGATTTTGAGCGATGAGTTTGGCTAGAATAAAGGGAAGAGAATGAAAGTATCACAGATATCTATCGGGCTGGTGGTAGCGCTGATGCTCTCGGCCTGTACGAGTTTGGTTGAGAAAGGTGACAAGCTGTATGGCAAAGGCATGTACCAACAAGCAGCAGAATTCTACGAAAAAGCGCTTTTAGAGGACCCTGAAGACGTAGAGGCAAAACAGCGCCTTGCTGAAACGCGCAGTAAAATCATCGACAGAGGTTTGATTGAAGTGCGTATGCTGCGCTTAGGTGCAAACTATAAAGGTGCAGCCAGTAAACTAGAGTCCTTGCTGGCAAGTCAAAATAAATGGCATGTTGAGACTATGGGGGCGCAGGCTGCGACTCAGCGTGAAGAAGTACTAGCCGTAGAAGGGTGGTTGAAAACGGAAGCCAAGCAGCTTGCGGGTTTATCTCAACCTGATCCATTTAAATGGTTTGAGCATGAATATCGTAATTTAATTGCCAATGCACAGCTTGCAGGTGAACTGCAGCAATACAGAGACACTCTAAATAAAGCCGGTAAACAACAATGCCTAGCTTTGGCAGAGCAAGTGCAAGGTCAACGCTTTTATTTACATGAGTTGACGCAGCGATACTGTGCTCTTTGGCAACAGCCTGTGAGTTTAACATTAGATAAATCTGATAAATCACGTTTTACTGGTTTGAAAGTGAATAAGCGTGAACGTTTTAAAACATCCAATGCTCAGGCCCATCGCTATGCACTTCGTAATACGCAAGCAGAGCTTGAGCAAGCTTTTCAGTCGAGCCCTTGGTTTAGTCACGCAGGCATTGCCGCTTTATCTCTCACCTTGGAGGGTAAAGCACAATACCGTAAACAAACGTCTTACCGACAGGTTGAAAAGCGATATGTAGTGACTGAGCTAAAGCCTGATCCAAAAGATGCAAATAATAAGTTGGCGACAGATGTTGAAAAGGCATTCGCCTATCAGCTAAAGGAACATAAAGAGACCTATTCAGTGAATGTAAGCTACTCGGGTAATTTGCTGGGAATGCGCTTATCTAACAGTGAATCAGGCTCTTATGATAATCTCACCCGCAGTCATAATATTGAGTTTGCAGAAGCTGATGTCGCTCCACTCAGTGCTGATTATATCAATCAGGTGCAAAAGTTTGAGCAGCACTTAACGCAATTAAGTACTGACTTTAGTAGTGATCTGAATAAACTTTGGCAGCAAAGGTATTGCTCTATGGTTAATCAGTCATTTGTCGCTGAGCAGGCTTTACGCTGTGCTCAGATTGAACCTGATAATGACTTTGTGAATCGTTGGGCTAAGCAAACATTTGGTGTGGACTATAAAGCGATGCAGGTGCTTTACGGAATTTAATACAATTAAAAAAGCGAAGCCTTACTCAAAAGTGCTTCGCTTTTTTATTTAACTTGTCCAAGCTAATCGGACGAGTCACTCGGGCGAATCATTCGTACGAGTAACTTGTTCCATAAGTCCAACAAGTAAGTTTAAGCCTCTAATCTCGATACGATAAAGTAAGGATTGAGGTAACTTTCTTTTTGATTGTACGTCAGTGCTGAACCATCAACTTGGGTAATGGTCGCGCCTGCAATTTCTGCCACAGCATGACCTGCACCTGTATCCCATTCAGACGTAGGACCTAAACGCGGGTAAACATCAGCTTCCCCTTCGGCGACTAAGCAAAGCTTTAGAGAACTGCCTTTCGGTACCATTTCTACATCATCAAACTGCTCAAGATAAGCGGCTAAATCCGGCGATGGATGTGAGCGAGAGCCAACTACTTTGATAAGACCAGTATTGGCTTTCTTAGTGACTTTGAGTTCTATACGTGCTTCGTCGCATTGCTTGAATGCTCCAACGGCTTCTGCAGCCAGGTAACTGACATTTAAAGCAGGTGCGTGTACCACGCCTAAAATAGGTTTACCAGCTTTGATAAGCGCGATATTAACGGTGAATTCGCCATTCTTTTTAATGAACTCTTTGGTGCCATCAATTGGGTCAACTAGCCAATACTGGTTCCAAGTTTGACGTGTTGCCCAATCAATACCAGCACTCTCTTCACTTAATACCGGAATATCAGGGGTAAGTTGTTGCAAGCCAGCTGCAATGACTTTGTGTGCAGCCAGATCCGCATCGGTCACTGGACTTTCATCTTCTTTGTACTCAACGTTAAAGTTTTTCGCATAGATGCCCATAATGGCATCGCCTGCTTCAACGCTCAGTTGTAAAATTTCTTCTAACAGATCCGTTTGATTCATTACTTATCCAATTACTTGCTTGTCTTTCAGATACGCTACCAGTTGTTGTACTGATTGTTCAAGGCTATTCGCGCTGGTATCGATACGGATCTCAGGATTAACAGGTACTTGGTAATCTGAATCTATGCCCGTGAAGTGCTTAATTTCACCGGCACGTGCTTTTTTATATAAGCCTTTAGGGTCTCGTTGCTCACAGACATCTAACGGCGTATCTAAAAAGACCTCGATGAATTCACCGTCACCGACAAGGTTACGTACCATGTCGCGCTCAGCTTGGAATGGCGAAATAAACGCGGTGAGTACCACAAGTCCTGCGTCTACCATAAGCTTGCTTAGCTCACCAACACGGCGAATATTTTCGACGCGGTCTTCATCGCTGAAGCCTAAGTCTTTGCACAAACCATGACGCACGTTGTCGCCATCAAGCAGGTAAGTGTGCACGCCTTGCTGGTGAAGGGCACTTTCTAGTGCACCTGCAACGGTACTTTTACCTGAGCCTGAAAAACCGGTGAACCATAAAATCACTGGTTTGTGACCTTTTTGCTCGCTGCGTTGTGACTTGTTTACGGCATAGTTATGCCAAACGATATTTTCATCCATTGCATCACCTATTTAAAAAGGGAAAACCAGCGGTATTAAGGTCAACACCGTGATTGAATAAATAATTGAAAGCGGTAAGCCGACCGTAACATAGTCTTTAATACGGTAGTTACCTGCACTGTACACCATGAGGTTGGTTTGATAGCCAAATGGTGAAATAAAACTCGCCGATGCGCCAAATGCCACTGCCATCACAAAAGGTAATGGGCTCACATCAAAACCAATGGCGAGTGCAAAGGCCACAGGGAAAGAAAGCGCTGCCGCTGCGTTATTGGTAATGAGTTCCGTGAAAATCACGGTCATCACAAAAATAGCGATAAAAGCGCCATATGGACCGAAGTCACCGAGCAAATAAAAAAGTGCATTTGAAATTTGTGATGCCAGTCCGGTATCTATCATTAATTTAGCTAAGCCAATGGCGCTTCCAACAATAGCAAGTAGCTCGATGGGAAAACGGCGCTTCAATTCACTAACCTTAATAGCGCCTATAGCAAATAGCGCGATTAAAAATACCAGTAACCCTTTAACTAGCGGTACCACATCAAAAATGCTTAACCCAATAACGGCCACAAAACCCGCTAATACCAAATTAGACTTTTTCGACTTAAGATGGGTTTGTAAATCAAGGCCTGAAATATACACGAACTCACGCTTTAAGTTAGGTAACTGATAGAACTCTGAGCCCGGCGCCAAAATAAGAGAGTCACCCGCCTGTAAGCGCACTTGCCCTAAACCCCCTTGTAATCGGTCATGCCCACGGCGGATAGCAATTACGGCTGCGTGAACTTGTTCACGGAAACGCACCTCTTTGACAGTTTTACCGACAAAGCGAGATGACTGGCTGATCACCACCTCGACTAAATGCTCAACGTCTTTTTCATGCTTGTCATGGACGATTTTCAAACCATCAAAACGTTGTAATAAAGGTACTGATTTGATGTCGCCAACAAACAATAAGATGTCGCCTTGTTGAATAACTTGCTGAGGCGTCACGGCACAAATACGGCGGTCACCATGAATGATTTCAGCTAAGAATAAATCTTTTAAATCACGCAGACCGTTTTCTTCTACGGTGCGGCCAATTAGTTTTGAACCAGCTTCGACTTTGCCTTCAAGATAAAAAGGCACCACTTCTTGGTCTTGTTTACCGTGATCAGGTAAATACTTTAGTAGCACTATAATGGTGATCAGGCCGACACTGAGTGCGCCTAAGCCCACGAGCGTAAAATCAAAAAAGCCCAGTGGTTGCATGCCCGCTTCAACGGCAAAACCATTGACGATTAAATTTGTAGAGGTGCCGATAAGGGTTAAGGTGCCCCCTAAAATGGCGGTATAAGACAGCGGTAATAATAATTTTGAAGGCGAGTGGGTTGGGCTGTCTTTTATCGCTGAAATTAATGACGCCACCACTGCGGTATTATTAGTAAAAGACGATAAAAACGCAGTGGATAAGCCAAGCTTCATGACTGATTTAGAAAGACTGCCTTTTGCTAACGATTGTGCAAGACCTTGCACTAGGGTTGTTTTCTCGATGGCAATCGACACCAAGATCAACAGAATAAGGGTGATAAGAGATGGGTTAGCATAGTTGGCTAACATCTCTTCTAACTCAATGAGACCAGTTAAATAGCCGGTGCCAATGGCACCGACAAATAACCAAGCTGGATTTAGGCGAGTGCCAAAAAGGCAACCCACCAATGCCAGCATAATGCCTGTTAATATGATCTGTTCGTACATCTAGCTTTAGCTCCACATAACAGGCAATTACCCGTTGTCCTTCACAATGCACGGTTGTTGGCTTCGCGCATTCGCCAAATCACATAGATTAACTATGCTCATTGGTCTCATTTGCTTGCCGCCTACGTGCATTACGAATTTCATAAGGTAATAAACAGCTTATTTAAGCTTGGTAATATCAAGCGCTTGCCAGTGCGGGAAGTGCTTGCGAACTAGGGCATTAAACTCAACTTCAAAGTCGCTAAACTCTGAGTTTTGCGTTGCTTGCTCTGAAAGTAATGCTTCAATCATGCCTGCACCAATCGTCAGGTTTGATAAACGGTCGATCAGAATGAATGCGCCAGTTTCGTGGTTGTTGCGATATATATCAGCCACAATGCTTTCAGTCAGCTCTAGTGTCACAATCGCAATTTCGTTTAACTGTAGGCTGTCAGCTTGACCTTGCTCTAAGGTGTTTACATCAATGGTATGGTCAATTTTCTTCACGATAGCAGCGGTGTTTTTGCTACCTAACTTGAAGTTATAACTCTTACCTAGCACTAACGGCTCTTCGTGCATCCACACAAGTTTTGCTTGCACTTGGTTTGTTACAGCAGCTGTTGAGTCAGCAGGTACGATCACATCACCACGGCTTACATCAACTTCATCGTTTAATGTAATTGTGAATGCTTGGCCTGTTTGCGCTTGCTCTAAGTTACCGTCAAAGGTCACTAGCTCTTTGATGCTAGATTGCTTGCCAGATGGTAATACCTTAACCGCTTGACCAACCGTTAATGAGCCCGATGTTAATGTGCCTTGGAAGCCACGGAAATCAAGGTTTGGACGTACAACATACTGAACAGGGAAGCGCGCTTCAAAGTCTGTATTCGCCTCTGCTGCTGGAGAATCTTCAAGTAACTCAAGCAATGGCTTATCTGTGTAATAAGGTGTGTGCTCAGAACGCGTTACGACGTTGTCGCCTTTAAGCGCCGACATAGGCACAAACTTGATGTCAGATACGTTTAACTGCTCAGCAAACTTCAAATAGTCAGCTTTGATTTTTTCAAATACGGCTTCGTCAAAGTCCACGATGTCCATCTTGTTGATGGCAACAACGAACTGCTTGATACCTAATGAATCACAGATAAAGCTATGACGCTTAGTTTGAATTTGCACACCGTAGCGCGCATCAACTAAGATGATAGCTAAGTCACTCGTAGACGCACCTGTTACCATGTTACGTGTGTATTGCTCGTGTCCTGGTGTGTCAGCAATGATGAATTTACGCTTCGCCGTTGAGAAATAACGGTACGCAACATCAATGGTAATACCTTGCTCACGTTCAGCTTGTAGACCGTCAACAAGCAGTGCTAAATCAAGCTCTTCACCTGCGTTACCCACTTTTTCGTTGTCTTTGTGAAGTGCAGCAAGCTGATCTTCATAAATTTGGTGGCTGTCGTGTAATAGACGACCGATAAGCGTTGATTTACCGTCATCCACGCTACCACAAGTCATCATGCGTAAAAGGCTTTTGTCTTGTTGGCGCGCTAGATAAGCGTCGATACCTAATTCTCTTACTTCATTTGCCGTAGACATTAGAAATACCCCTCACGTTTTTTCTTCTCCATCGAGCCTGATGAATCATGGTCAATTACTCGGCCTTCACGCTCAGAAGAGGTAGAAAGCAACATTTCTTCGATGATGCCAGTCAGAGTGTTTGCTTCTGACTCAACCGCACCGGTTAGTGGGTAACAGCCTAACGTACGGAAACGCACAGATTTCATTTCAGGTACTTCGCCTTCGTTTAATGGCATACGCTCATCGTCAACCATGATTAACGTACCGTCGCGCTCAACAACTGGACGCTTTTCAGAAAGGTACAATGGCACGATTTCGATATTTTCTTGATAGATGTATTGCCAAATGTCTAGCTCAGTCCAGTTAGACAGTGGGAATACACGGATTGATTCGCCCGGGTTAACCTGACCGTTGTAGGTGTTCCAAAGCTCAGGACGTTGGTTTTTAGGATCCCAACGGTGATGCTTATCACGGAATGAATACACACGTTCTTTTGCACGCGACTTTTCTTCGTCACGACGCGCACCACCAAAAGCAGCATCAAAGCCGTATTTGTCTAGTGCTTGTTTTAAGCCTTGTGTTTTCATCACGTCAGTGTGTTTAGCTGAACCGTGCGTAAACGGACCCACGCCCATGGCAATGCCTTCTGGGTTTTTGTGGACGATTAAGTCAAAGTTATATTCTTTTGCTAAGCGGTCACGGAATTCGATCATCTCGCGGAATTTCCAATCTGTGTCTACGTGTAGTAGAGGGAAAGGAATTTTCGCTGGGAAGAATGCTTTACGCGCTAAGTGTAAAAGTACAGATGAGTCTTTACCGATAGAGTAAAGCATCACTGGGTTTTCAAACTCGGCTGCGACTTCGCGAATAATCTTTATACTTTCAGCTTCTAATTGCTGAAGGTGTGTTAAAGCCATTGTCGTCGTCCTACTTAAAAATTAAAAATAAAATCGTTACGCCACATCGGTCAGTGGCTGAGCAAAACTGCTGATCTGTGCACTTTGCCCAAACCAAGCTAACTCTTCATGTAAAGCAGCTACTTCTCCGATGATCAGTAGTGCTGGTGAGACAATCTCATGTGCCTCAATTTGTTCGGCCAATTGGCCTAATTCGGTTCTAACTACGCGTTGATTCTTACGAGTACCATTTTCAACGATTGCAACTGGGGTGTTAGCACTGCGGCCATGCTCAAGTAATTTAGCCTGAATATGCGGTGATTTGATCACGCCCATATAAATTGCCAACGTTTGGTTAGGCTTAGCAAGCCCTTGCCAATCTAACTCTTGGCCGTCCTTTTTACAGTGACCCGTTACAAACTGGATTGCTTGTGCATGATCTCTGTGCGTCAAAGGAATACCAGCATAGGCACTACATCCAGCTGCGGCTGTAATGCCCGGTACGATTTGATAACGTACATCGTGGGCTTTCAGTATTTGTACTTCTTCACCACCACGACCGTAAATAAACGGATCGCCACCTTTAATTCGGCAGACTTTTTTGCCTTGTTTCGCAAGGTCAACCAACATCTGATTGGTGTCTTCTTGCTTAACGCTGTGGTAGTTAAGTCGTTTACCGACACAAATTAAATCTGCATCGCGACGTACTAAATCCATAATCTCATCAGAGACGAGGTAGTCATACACCACAACATCGGCTTGTTGCATAAGCTGAAGCGCTTTGAGTGTTAGCAGCTCAGGATCGCCCGGGCCGGCACCAATTACATATACTTCACCTTCCGGCTCAGCTTTAGCGTCGAGCATGTCGTGTAGTTGTTTGGTCGCAGCTTCGGTATCGCCTACCTGCACTTTACTCACCACACTTGAATCGAACACGCTTTCCCAAAATTGGCGGCGATCGGCAAAATGCTTAAAGCGTGACTTTACCTTATCTCTGAAACTGCCTACTAAGGTTGCTAATGGGCCAATGTGCTGTGGAATAAGCGTTTCTAACTTCTCACGTAAACGTCGTGCTAAAACCGGCGCAGTGCCTGCGCTTGAAATTGCAATGGTAATTGGGTCACGGTCAACAATAGACGGGAAAATAAACGAGCACTTAGGCTGGTCGTCTACCACGTTGACGAAAATATTATGCTGGTTTGCTAATTCAAATACGGTGTTATTAACCGACTCAACATCAGTAGCAGCAATAACAAGCATTTTGCCTGCAAGGTGAGACTCATTAAAATAGTCTTTAATTAGCGTAACTTCGCCATCTTGCTCGGCATCGAGTAACTCTTGGCAAAACTCAGGGGCTACAATCGTTACATCCGCACGTGCTTTTAAAAATGCACGCGCTTTACGAAGTGCAACATCACCGCCGCCGACAACCAGCACCGGTTTGTTATCAAGTTTGGTAAAGATAGGTAAGTACTGCACCATTTGCCCCTTAGTTATATTCATATTCTGCTATTTTTATCGTGCAGAACATTACAGAGCAGCAGAATATAGCGGCTTTGAAACAGGAAAAAATAATTAAAACCTAGTCTATATAACTAAAAGTTATAGAAGGGGGTTTGATTTGGTTTAAGGCTTTATTTACAAGCCCTTGAGCTAAGTTTTAGCTACTTAATTTAGCTTATTATGTTTGGTTATGAGATATGCTAAACAGATAAATTTGATTTTGAGCAGAGTCTTTAGCGGACAAATGCCCTAGGATTGAGGAGATACATTCACTTAACTTTGGTGAATGACTCACACATACACGGGATAGCACAATGACAATACAACAAGATGCAGCACAAGCATTGTCCTTAATGGACCTCACATCCTTAAATGAAAACGATACAGAGCAATCTATATTAGCATTGCTTGATAGTGTCCGTCCTGAGATAGGTCTGCCAGCTGCCATTTGCGTTTATTCACAATTTGTTGATTTAGTAAAAAAAGAACTGACAAGAAGAAACTGGCAGTCAGTTAAAGTTGCAACAGTGACAAACTTTTATGATGGCGAGCAGTCATTAGACTCGGTGCTTAATGAAACAAAACAAGCTTTATTAGACGGGGCTGACGAAATTGATTTAGTGATCCCATATAAAGAAGTGATACAGGGCGAGCTAGAGAATACCAAACTGTATGTTCATAAGAGCAAGCAGTTATGCACAGAGTATGATGCTTGTCTCAAAGTAATCATAGAAAGTGGTGAGCTAAAAGTGCCTGAGCTTATTTGCAAAGCAAGTAGCTTAGTGATAGAAGCGGGTGCAGACTTTATTAAAACTAGCACCGGAAAAGTGCCTGTTAATGCCACTTTAGAAGCAACTGAAATTATGCTTGATGCAATTAATTCATCAGGCCGAGAAGTTGGCTTTAAAGCTGCTGGCGGGGTAAGAACAGTGAATGATGCGAGTGCTTACTTACGACTTGCTGAACAAAAACTAGAATGCAGTAGTTTGACGCCAGCGCAATTCAGATTCGGCGCATCAGGCTTACTAAAAGATATTCATAACACCTTAGATGCATAGATACAGTGAGCAAGAAAAAATAGAACTTGAGCATGAAGCGGCCAAGTTATTTTTAAAATGTTACGAAAAGGCGTATGGCACCCCTATGCGCCATATCTGGCATAATGAATCACGAAAACCCGATGTCAGCTGTTACCAAGGTGATCAGAAACTCGACATTGAAGTGGCGCATTTGTATGCCAGTGAAACCGAAGCTATGGCTGTACTTGGCAGACCGCTATCGTTATCGATGCAACAAGAATTGGCTGTGATGTCTCAGGCACCGTCTGAACAGCAGCTCAAAGTGGCATTAGGACGGTTGTTGAATCAAAAAGCCAAGAAAAGCTATCAATCAGAGCGGACATAGTTGTTGATCCGTAACGCCAGTCCGATTTGGCATTACGATGATTTTAAAAATGTGCAGGCACAATTAAGCTTTCCAGATACCCACCCATTTGAGCAAATCTGGTTATTGTGTGATTTTCATCATGGTGACTTTTACAGCTGGCATAATCGTTAAAATGCGCGAATGTTTTTGTTTGATTTATAACCATTGCTGGCGTGAGATTAGCTTAAGATTTGACAAAATTAAAATTTGCGCATCTTTTACTCTTGTTTTCGCTTTGTTCGTCAGTATAATGGGCATCCACTTTGCAGGGGCGTAGTTCCAATTGGTAGAACAGCGGTCTCCAAAACCGATGGTTGCGGGTTCGAGTCCTGCCGCCCCTGCCAATTCATACAGCTAGTCTAAACCTAAAATAATGTGGCCGTTCAATGAACCTCTCGCTTATTTGTAGATTTGGATTAATGGATTTACCCTGCCATATGCAGGGTCGTTGTGTCTGTATTTAAGGTAAATTTTTTATGAGCACGAATGTAGAAACTCCGTCAAACTCGATGGATACGGTTAAGTGGCTAGTATCAATTGCATTGCTATTAGGTGCAGTTGTAGGTAATTACATGTACGCTGACCTATCTGTGTTAGTGCGTGCGGTAGGTGTTGTTGTTGCAGTAGCAGCCGCTTTAGGTCTACTGGCAACTACTGAAAAAGGTCGTACTTTTATTGCTTTTGCAAAAGAGTCTAGAATTGAAGTACGCAAGGTTGTTTGGCCAACGCGTCAAGAAACAACGCATACAACTTTTATCGTAATGCTAGCAACAGTGGTAATGGCGTTAATCCTTTGGGGTTTAGACGGCATTTTATTCCGTATTGTTGGCTTTTTAACTGGATTGGA
This sequence comes from Pseudoalteromonas sp. BZB3, assembly GCF_040104455.1. Classification (NCBI taxonomy): domain Bacteria; kingdom Pseudomonadati; phylum Pseudomonadota; class Gammaproteobacteria; order Alteromonadales; family Pseudoalteromonadaceae; genus Pseudoalteromonas; species Pseudoalteromonas sp. BZB3. The sequence goes on from NZ_JBECOS010000004.1 coordinate 126,521, forward strand.
GATCTGATCCCATGTCGGATGAGAACAAAGAAAAGAAATTACGCTGGTACGTAATTCAAGCGTTTTCGGGTTTCGAAAAGCGCGTTGCTCAAACAATCATTGAGCACATTAAGATCGAAGGCTTAGAAGATAGCTTTGGTGAAGTACTAGTCCCTACTGAAGAAGTAGTTGAAATGCGTGCTGGTCAAAAGCGCAAATCTGAGCGTAAGTTCTTCCCAGGTTATGTTCTAGTTGAAATGGACATGAACGATGCGAGCTGGCACTTAGTAAACAGCACGCCACGTGTAATGGGTTTCATTGGTGGTACGTCTGATCGTCCAGCACCAATCAGCAAAAAAGAAGCTGACCGTATTCTTAACCGTATTCAAGAAAATGCTGAAGCGCCTAAGCCTGCAACATTATTTGAAGTGGGTGAAGTGGTACGCGTGAACGATGGTCCATTCGCAGACTTCAGTGGTGTAGTTGAAGAGGTTGATTATGAGAAGAGCCGCTTAAAAGTGTCTGTTCTTATCTTCGGTCGTTCTACACCAGTTGACCTAGAATTTGGTCAGGTAGAAAAAGACAAATAATTTCTTTTCGAAGAGATTGAAAAAGGCCGCTGGTTAATCTATAATCAGCGGCCTTTTGTTATCTGGTATAGCAAAAGCACAGATTTTTTTAATTTGGGAAGCCGCTTGAGTACGCGTCCTCGCGCGCACAAGGCAAAGACCCAACTAACGAGGTTATTTAAAATGGCAAAGAAAGTTGAAGCTCTAATCAAGCTACAAGTTGCTGCTGGTATGGCTAATCCTAGTCCTCCAGTAGGTCCTGCACTAGGTCAACACGGTGTAAACATCATGGAATTCTGTAAAGCGTTCAACGCACGTACAGAGTCTATCGAGAAAGGCGCTCCGGTTCCTGTAATCATCTCTGTTTACAACGACCGTTCATTCACTTTCGACATGAAAACTCCACCTGCTTCTTACCTTCTTAAGAAAGCAGCTGGCATCAAGTCTGGTTCTGGCCGCCCTAACACAGAAAAAGTGGGTACAGTAACACGTGCTCAACTAGAAGAGATCGTTGAGACTAAACGTCCTGATCTTACTGCTGCTGATATGGATGCAGCTGTACGCACGATTGCAGGTTCTGCACGTGCAATGGGCTTGAATGTAGAAGGGTAATTGAGAATGGCTAAATTAACTAAGCGTATGCGCGTAATCCGCGAAAAAGTTGACGTAACTAAAGAGTACGAAATCAACGAAGCTGTTGCTCTTCTTAAAGAACTAGCTACTGCTAAATTCACTGAAAGTGTTGACGTTGCTGTTAACCTTGGTATCGATGCACGTAAATCTGACCAAAACGTTCGTGGTGCAACTGTACTTCCAAACGGTACTGGCCGTGAAGTTCGCGTTGCTGTATTCACAGCTGGCGCAAACGCTGAAGCTGCTAAAGAAGCGGGTGCTGATTTAGTAGGTATGGAAGAGCTTGCTGAGCAAGTTAAGAAAGGCGAAATGAACTTTGACGTTGTTGTTGCTTCTCCAGATGCAATGCGCGTTGTTGGTCAACTAGGTCAAATCCTAGGTCCACGTGGTCTTATGCCTAACCCTAAAACTGGTACTGTAACACCTAACGTTGCAGAAGCAGTTAAAAATGCTAAAGCTGGTCAGGTTCGTTACCGTAACGACAAGAACGGTATCGTTCACACGACTATCGGTAAAGTTGACTTCACTGCTGAACAGCTACAACAAAACCTTGAAGCACTACTTGTTGCGCTTAAGAAGGCTAAGCCTTCTCAAGCGAAAGGTACTTACTTGAAGAAAGTAAGCATCTCAACAACTATGGGCGCAGGTGTTGCTGTTGACCAAGCTACTCTAAACACGCAAGTAGCGTAATTTAGAAATTAGCATTTACATGGCGTAAAATTTGAACTATAATTGCGCGCCATTTCGTTGAGAACGTGTTCTTTAACGAAGTAAAGAATTCGGGTTGAAGCGCATAATTTCGTGTATTGTTAACCAGTTGGTCTACAATCAAACGATAAATTGCGTTTCCGTCCAAGACCGTAGGTGGTGAAAGCCTTAATAATCCCTACGTAGACGGTGTGAATCCCAGCTAGATTTTCCTAATCTTCTGGCTCTCGCCGTAAAAAGCACCTCAGCAATTTTGTTGAGGTAAGAGTAGAACTGAAAACCATTAGGTTTTTAATTAACCAGGAGTAACACCCATGGCTTTAAACCTTCAAGACAAGAAAGCAATTGTTGCTGAAGTTAATGAAGTTGCCAAAGGTGCTCTATCTGCAGTAGTTGCAGATTCTCGTGGTGTGACAGTTGATGCTATCACTGCTCTTCGTAAAGAAGCTCGTGAAGCAGGCGTTTGGATGAAGGTTGTTCGTAACACCCTAGCTAAACGTGCTGTTGAAGGTACTGATTATGAGTGTCTTAACGAGTCTCTAGTAGGCCCAAGCCTAATCGCTTTCTCTTCAGAGCACCCAGGTGCTGCTGCGCGTATCTTCTCAGATTTCGCGAAAAAGAATGAGCTATTCGAGCTTAAGTCTGCTGCATTCGAAGGCAATATCGTTGACGTAGATATGCTTGCTAAGCTACCTACTTACGACGAAGCTGTTGCACGCTTAATGAGCGCTATGAAAGAAGCGTCTGCTGGCAAATTGTGTAAAACAATTGAAGCAGTTCGCGTTAAGAAAGAAGAAGAAGCTGCTTAATTTTAAGCCTTTATTCACTTTCTCATTTAAAAATTTTTTTGAACCTCATGGGTTCGTAATTAATTAGGAAATTTACAATGTCTGTAACTAAAGACCAAATCCTTGACGCGATTGCTGAAATGTCAGTAATGGAAGTTGTTGAACTAGTTGAAGCAATGGAAGAAAAGTTCGGCGTAACTGCAGCTGCTGCTGTTGTTGCTGCAGGTCCTGCTGAAGCTGCTGAAGAAAAGACTGAGTTCGACGTAATCCTAGCTGCTGCTGGCGGTAACAAAGTTGCTGCTATCAAAGCTGTACGTGGTGCAACTGGTCTTGGCCTTAAAGAAGCAAAAGCTCTTGTTGAGTCTGCTCCTGCGCCAATCAAAGAAGCTGTTTCTAAAGAAGAAGCTGAAGCACTTAAGAAAGATCTTGAAGAAGCTGGTGCTGAAGTTGAGATCAAGTAATCTAGCTACGGCTAGGTTCGCTGCCTGAGCAATCAGGCAAGGGCTGGTGATTATTTAATCACCGGCCCTTTTGCGCTCTAGTATGATCATATTTACTAGACGCAAAAAACTCTAAATTTCACTTTTATTTCAATAACTTAAGTTTTTTGCTAATAGCAGTGGCATTTAGTGCAACAATGAGATGTTGTTATCATGGCTTAGATGCCAGTAATGCTGTTCTTACAAGAACAGGTTGGGTCAAAGATCAGCAAGCTGAGGAACCCCATGGCTTACTCTTATTCTGAAAAGAAACGTATCCGTAAGGATTTTGGTAAACGTCCACAAGTTTTGGATATACCTTTCTTACTGTCTACACAGTTAGAATCGTTCAAAAAATTCTTGAATCCTGACGCTGTAGGCGACTATGGACTGGAAGCTGCATTCCGCTCTGTTTTCCCTATTAAAAGCTACTCGGGTAATTCTGAGCTCCAATACGTAAGTTACCGTATTGGCGAGCCAGTATTCGATGTAAAAGAATGTCAAATTCGCGGCGTGACTTATTCTGCTCCACTTCGCGTGAAATTACGTCTTGTGCTAATGGATAAAGAAGCACCAGGCACAGTTAAAGACATTAAAGAGCAAGAAGTTTACATGGGCGAAATCCCGCTCATGACCGATACCGGTACTTTTGTAATCAATGGTACAGAGCGTGTTATCGTTTCTCAGCTACACCGTTCTCCTGGTGTATTCTTTGATAACGACCGTGGTAAGTCACACTCTTCAGGTAAAGTACTTTATAATGCACGTGTTATTCCTTACCGTGGTTCATGGTTAGACTTTGAATTTGATGTAAAAGATAACCTATATGTACGTATCGACCGCCGTCGTAAGTTACCGGCGTCTATCATTCTACGTGCTTTAGAGTTTACATCTGAAGAGATCTTAGCAATGTTCTTCGAAACGACAACGTTCGAAGTTGCTAACGGTAAAGTATTAATGGAGCTTGTTCCTTCACGTCTACGTGGTGAAACAGCTGCATTTGATATTAAAGACAAAGACGGTGACGTGATCGTTGAAGCCGGTCGTCGTGTTACTGCTCGTCATATCAAGACTCTTGAAAAGAAAGAAATTACACAACTTGAAGTACCACATGAGTACATCATTGGTCGTGTAGTAGCGAAGAACTACATCGATGAGTCTACTGGTGAAATCATCGCAGAAGCGAATTCTGAACTTTCACTAGAGCTAATGGCTGAGCTTGTTAAAGCAGGTCACGCGCAAATCGACACACTTTACATCAATGATGTAGACAGTGGTGCATACATTTCCGATACATTACGTATCGATTCTTCTACAAACCGCTTAGAAGCGCTTGTTGAAATCTACCGTATGATGCGCCCTGGTGAGCCACCAACGAAAGAAGCTGCAGAAGCTTTATTTGAAAACTTATTCTTCACTGAAGAGCGTTATGACCTATCAACTGTAGGTCGTATGAAGTTCAATAGCCGTGTAGGTTATGATTCAGATACAGGTCCAGGTACACTGAGCAAAGAAGATATCGTATCAGTAATGAAAGTATTGATCGATATTCGTAACGGTAAAGGCGAAGTGGACGATATCGACCACCTAGGTAACCGTCGTATCCGTTCTGTAGGTGAAATGGCTGAAAACCAATTCCGTGTTGGTTTAGTACGTGTTGAACGTGCTGTTCGTGAGCGTTTAAGCTTAGGTGATCTTGACAATGTAATGCCTCAAGACCTAATCAACGCGAAACCTATTTCAGCAGCAGTTAAAGAATTCTTTGGCTCTTCACAGCTGTCACAGTTCATGGACCAAAACAACCCGCTTTCAGAAGTAACGCACAAGCGTCGTATTTCTGCATTAGGTCCGGGTGGTCTTACACGTGAACGTGCAGGCTTCGAAGTTCGAGACGTACACGTAACGCACTACGGTCGTGTTTGTCCTATCGAAACGCCTGAAGGTCCAAACATCGGTCTGATCAACTCACTTTCTACATACGCACGTACTAACGACTATGGTTTCTTAGAAACACCATACCGTAAAGTTGTTGATGGTGTAGTAAGCGACGAAGTTGATTACCTATCAGCTATCGAAGAAGGTCAATTCGTAATCGCTCAGGCGAACACGAACCTGAACGACAGCAATGAATTTATTGATGAGTTAATCCCATGTCGTCACAAAGGTGAATCGACATTTATGGGTCGTGATGACATCCAATATATGGACGTATCACCTCAGCAGGTTATCTCAGTTGCAGCAGCACTAATCCCATTCCTAGAACACGATGATGCTAACCGTGCACTAATGGGATCGAACATGCAACGTCAAGCAGTACCAACACTACGCGCTGATAAGCCGTTAGTAGGTACAGGTATCGAGCGTACACTAGCAAAAGATTCTGGTGTAACAATCGTTGCTAAGCGTGGCGGTGTTGTTAAGTATGCTGACGCAAGCCGTATCGTAGTTAACGTAAATGAAGAAGAGCGCATCCCAGGTGAAGCGGGCATCGACATTTACAACTTAACTAAATACACACGTTCTAACCAAAATACGTGTATCAACCAGAAACCAACTTGTATGGTTGGTGAGCCGGTTGTACGTGGTGACGTATTAGCAGATGGTCCTTCGACTGACTTAGGTGACTTAGCACTAGGTCAAAACCTTCGCGTGGCATTCATGCCATGGAATGGTTACAACTTCGAGGATTCAATCTTACTATCTGAGAACGTTGTAAAAGAAGATCGTCTAACAACAATCCACATTCAAGAACTTCAGTGTATCGCACGTGATACTAAGCTTGGTCCTGAAGAGATCACAGCTGATATTCCAAATGTAGGTGAGTCTGCACTTGGTAAACTGGATGAGTCTGGTGTTGTTTACATCGGTGCTGAAGTAAAAGGTGGCGACATCCTTGTAGGTAAAGTAACACCTAAAGGCGAAACGCAACTTACTCCTGAAGAAAAGCTACTACGTGCTATCTTCGGTGAAAAAGCATCTGATGTTAAAGACAGCTCACTACGCGTACCAAACTCTGTAACTGGTACAGTGATCGACGTACAAGTATTCACTCGCGACGGCGTTGAAAAAGACAAGCGTGCGTTAGAAGTTGAAGAAATGCAGCTTCGTGAAGCGAAGAAAGACTTCAACGAAGAGTTCAGAATCCTTGAAGGCGGTATCTTAACACGCGTACGTACATTACTTGTACAAGCGGGTCTAAGTGAAGAGAAAGTAGCTGAATTAAGCACTGACAAGCTACTAACTCAAAGCCTAGCTGATGAACAGCAACAAGCTGATCTTGAGCAGCTTGCTGCACAGTACGATGAGCTTAAAGCTGAGTACGATAAGAAGTTTGAAAACAAACGTCGCAAGATCACTCAGGGTGATGACTTAGCACCAGGCGTACTTAAGATTGTTAAAGTATACCTAGCTGTTAAACGTCGTATCCAACCAGGTGATAAGATGGCTGGTCGTCACGGTAACAAAGGTGTTATCTCGACAATCGTACCAGTAGAAGATATGCCATACGATGACAAAGGTCGTACTGTAGATATCGTACTTAACCCGCTGGGTGTACCATCTCGTATGAACATCGGTCAGATCTTAGAAACACATATGGGTCTGGCTGCACGTGGTATCGGTGAAACGCTAGAAGAGATGATGAAAGAGCAGCGTGAAATTCACGAAATGCGCGATTTCATTGCAAAAGCTTACGCTGTAGGTGATTGCCGTCAGAAAGTTGATATTGCTAGCTTCTCTGATGATGAAGTCCGTCGTCTTGCGAATAACCTGAAAGGTGGTCTACCAATCGCGACTCCTGCATTCGATGGTGCACGTGAGTCAGAGATTAAAGACCTTCTTGAGCTAGGTGGTTACCCACGTAGTGGTCAGGTAACGCTATATGATGGTCGTACTGGTGATGCGTTTGAGCGTCAAGTAACCGTTGGTTACATGTACATGCTGAAACTAAACCACTTAGTAGACGACAAGATGCACGCGCGTTCTACTGGTTCTTACAGCCTAGTAACTCAGCAGCCGCTGGGTGGTAAGGCACAGTTCGGTGGTCAAAGATTCGGTGAGATGGAGGTATGGGCATTAGAAGCATACGGTGCTGCCTATACACTTCAAGAGATGCTGACGGTTAAGTCAGATGACGTAAATGGTCGTACTAAGATGTATAAGAACATCGTTGACGGTAACCACAAGATGGAACCGGGTATGCCAGAGTCATTCAACGTATTGTTGAAAGAAATCCGCTCACTAGGTATCAACATCGAGTTGGAAGAAAATTAATCCGACAGCCGCAGCTAAGCTGCGGCTCCCCGGACTGAAAGAATGTAGGGGCAAGCATTGCTTGCCCTCGAGATTAACTCCGACAGGAGAGCTAAGGTGAAAGACTTACTTAAGTTTTTGAAGCAACAAAATAAGACCGAAGAATTTGATGCGATCCGCATCGGTCTTGCTTCACCAGACATGGTACGTTCTTGGTCTTACGGCGAAGTTAAAAAGCCTGAGACAATTAACTATCGTACGTTCAAGCCTGAGCGTGACGGCTTATTCTGTGCCCGTATTTTCGGCCCAGTAAAAGATTATGAGTGTTTATGTGGTAAATATAAGCGCTTAAAGCACCGTGGTGTTATTTGTGAAAAGTGTGGCGTAGAAGTTACTTTAACTAAAGTACGTCGTGACCGTATGGGTCACATTGAGCTAGCTAGCCCAGTTGCACACATTTGGTTCCTTAAGTCATTACCGTCTCGTATCGGCTTAATGCTAGATATGACACTTCGTGACATCGAGCGCGTACTTTACTTCGAATCATTCGTAGTAACTGAGCCAGGTATGACTACGCTAGAGCGCGGTCAGCTATTAGGCGAAGAAGAGTACCTAGATGCACTTGAAGAGCACGGTGATGAGTTCGAAGCTAAGATGGGTGCAGAAGCTGTACTTGATCTACTAAAAGAACTAGACCTAGGTCAGCTTATCGCAGAAATGCGTGAAGAGTTACCAACTATCAACTCTGAAACTAAGCGTAAGAAGATCACTAAGCGTCTTAAGCTGATGGAATCTTTCCACCAGTCAGGTAATAACCCTGAGTGGATGATCATGAGCGTGCTTCCGGTTCTTCCACCAGATCTTCGTCCTCTAGTACCACTAGATGGCGGTCGTTTTGCAACGTCTGATCTGAACGACCTTTACCGTCGTGTTATTAACCGTAACAACCGTCTTAAGCGTCTACTTGACTTAGCTGCACCAGACATCATCGTACGTAACGAAAAGCGTATGTTACAAGAAGCGGTTGATGCGCTACTTGATAATGGTCGTCGCGGTCGTGCGATCACAGGTTCTAACAAGCGTCCACTTAAGTCGCTTGCAGACATGATCAAAGGTAAGCAAGGTCGTTTCCGTCAAAACCTTCTAGGTAAGCGTGTTGACTACTCAGGCCGTTCTGTAATCACAGTTGGTCCTACGCTTAAACTTCACCAGTGTGGTCTTCCTAAGAAGATGGCACTTGAGCTATTCAAGCCATTCATCTACGGTAAGCTAGAGCGCCGTGGCATGGCGACAACCATCAAAGCTGCGAAGAAGATGGTTGAGCGTGAAGTACCAGAGGTATGGGACGTACTAGACGAAGTAATCCGTGAGCACCCGGTTCTACTTAACCGTGCACCAACACTTCACCGTCTTGGTATCCAAGCGTTTGAACCTGTTCTAATCGAAGGTAAAGCAATCCACCTACACCCACTAGTGTGTGCGGCATATAACGCTGACTTCGATGGTGACCAAATGGCGGTACACGTACCGTTAACATTAGAAGCACAGCTAGAAGCACGTGCTCTAATGATGTCAACGAACAACATTCTATCACCAGCGAACGGTGAGCCTATTATCGTTCCTTCACAGGACGTTGTATTAGGTCTTTACTACATGACGCGTGATCGCATCAATGCCAAAGGTGAAGGCATTGTATTTAAAGATGCGAAAGAAGCTGAAAAAGCTTACCGTACAGGTGTTGCTGAACTTCATGCTCGCGTTAAAGTTCGTATTACAGAAACTGTTATCGATGAAGAGACTGGTGATCGTTCACAACAGACTTCTGTAGTAGATACGACTGTTGGTCGTGCGATCCTTTCTCTAAGCACACCTGAAGGCTTACCATTTGAGCTTATCAACCGTGCATTAGGTAAGAAGCAGATTTCTGCACTTCTAAATGAGTGTTACCGTCGTCTAGGTCTTAAAGACACAGTCGTGTTTGCTGACCAAGTGATGTATACAGGTTTCCACTACGCGATGAAGTCAGGTGTATCTATCGGTATTAACGATATGGTAATCCCACCGACGAAAGCAGGCATCATTGAAGCGGCTGAAGCGGAAGTATCTGAAATTAACCAACAGTTCCAATCAGGTCTTGTAACTGCGGGTGAAAAGTACAACAAAGTAATCGATATCTGGTCACGTGTTAACGAAAACCTTTCACGTGAAATGATGGCGAACTTATCGAAAGATACAGTTGTGAATGCACAGGGTGAAGAAGAAGAGCAACCTTCTTTCAACTCGGTGTTCATGATGGCCGACTCAGGCGCACGTGGTAGTGCTGCTCAGATCCGTCAGTTAGCGGGTATGCGTGGTCTAATGGCACGTCCAGATGGTTCAATCATTGAAACGCCAATCACGGCTAACTTCCGTGAAGGTCTAAACGTACTACAGTACTTCATCTCAACGCACGGTGCGCGTAAAGGTCTAGCCGATACGGCACTTAAGACAGCGAACTCGGGTTACCTAACTCGTCGTCTAGTAGACGTTGCACAAGACTTAGTTATTACAAACGACGATTGTGGCACGTTAGACGGTCTAACAATGAAGCCGCTAATCGAAGGTGGTGACGTTGTTGAGCCACTTCGCGAGCGTGTATTAGGTCGTGTTGTTGCTGAAGACATCTTAAAGCCAGGTACTGAAGAAGTACTTGTTGAACGTAACATCATGCTTGACGAAAAACTGTGTGACCTTTTAGAAGAGCACTCAGTGGACGAAGTGCGTGTACGTTCTGTTATCACATGTGATAACGATTACGGTGTATGTGCCAAGTGTTATGGTCGTGACCTAGCACGTGGTCATATCATCAACGCGGGTGAATCAGTAGGTGTTATCGCCGCTCAGTCAATCGGTGAGCCGGGTACACAGCTTACGATGCGTACATTCCACATCGGTGGTGCTGCATCAAGAGCGTCAGCAGAAAACAGCGTACAAGTTAAAAATAACGGTAGCCTGAAGTTACATAATGCAAAATATGTATTAAACACTGACGGTAAGATTGTTATCACTTCACGTTCAACTGAGATCACAATCATTGATGATCACGGTCGAGAGAAAGAGCGTTATAAGGTACCTTACGGTGCTGTACTTTCTGTACAAGATGGTGCAGAAGTTAAAGGTAACGATATCGTTGCAACATGGGATCCGCACAGTCACCCAATCATTCTTGAGCATGAATCAAAAGTGTCGTTCTCTGACATTGATGATAGCAACACAGAAGCACAGACTGATGACCTTACAGGTTTAACACGTGTTGTTGTTAAAGACCTATCTAAGGTTAATGCGAAAGAACCTAAGCTAATTATTGAGAACGAAGAACGTGGTCTTCAAGAGATCCGTCTACCTTCATTCACAACGATTGAAATCACAGATGGCGCAACAGCGGCACCTGGTCAGGTTCTAGCGCGTATTCCGCAAGAAGGTTCGAAGACTCGTGATATCACGGGTGGTCTACCTCGAGTTGCTGACTTATTCGAAGCGCGTAAGCCAAAAGATCCTGCAATCCTTGCAGAAATCACAGGTGTTGTGAGCTTCGGTAAAGAGACAAAAGGCAAGAAACGTCTAGTTATCACACCAGAAGAGGGTGATGCATACGAAGAGATGATCCCGAAATGGCGTCAGCTTAACGTGTTCGAGGGTGAAATGGTTTCTAAAGGTGAAGTTATCGCCGATGGTCCAGAGTCTCCGCACGATATCCTTCGTCTTCGTGGTGTAACTGATGTATCTAACTACATCGTTAACGAAGTACAAGAAGTTTACCGCTTACAGGGTGTAAAGATTAACGATAAGCACATCGAAACGATTATTCGCCAAATGCTACGTAAGTGCATCATCTTAGACGGTGGTGATACTGAGTTCTTAGCAGGTGAACAAGTTGAAGTGGCACGCGTTAGTATTGCAAACCGCGACTTAGAGAAGCAAGGTAAGATACCAGCTAAGTATGAAATTCAGCTGATGGGTATCACTAAAGCGTCTCTTGCAACAGAATCTTTCATTTCTGCAGCATCATTCCAAGAAACAACTCGTGTTCTTACGGAAGCAGCAGTAAATGGTAAGAGCGATGAACTACGAGGCTTGAAAGAGAACGTAATCGTGGGCCGTCTGATCCCAGCCGGTACAGGTTTTGCGTATCACCAAGATCGTATGAATCGTCGTAAGCAAGCTGAGCTTCCAGTTGAAGAGCAAACAGTAAGTGCTGAAGAGGCAACTCAAGCATTAACTGATGCACTGAATGCTGATCTATTAGGTGGTGAAGAGTAATTCTTCCCACTAAATAGCGAAAGATAATACGGGCAAGTCTGAGAAATCAGGCTTGCCCGTTATTTTTTGGTTGACAGCTCAATCTTTGCTCATTAAAATTCCGCCACCCATTTATTCGTTCGAATAAAAGAATGTTTAAATAGGGCGGATTTTTTCATTTTTCAGTAGTAATTAATCAGGAGCTATTTAATGGCAACTATTAACCAGCTAGTGCGTAAGCCACGTCGTAGCAAGGTTACAAAGAGCAACTCTGCTGCTCTTAAAGCTTGTCCACAGAAACGTGGTGTATGTACTCGTGTATATACAACAACACCTAAGAAACCAAACTCTGCATTACGTAAAGTAGCGCGTGTACGTTTAACTAACGGTTTCGAAGTAACTTCATACATCGGTGGTGAAGGTCACAACCTTCAAGAACACAGTGTTATCTTAATCCGTGGTGGTCGTGTTAAAGACTTACCGGGTGTACGTTTCCACACTGTTCGTGGTGCACTTGACTGTGCAGGCGTAAATGACCGTAAACAAGGTCGTTCTAAGTACGGTGCTAAACGCCCTAAGGGCTAATGGTTCTCCGTTAGTAAGGCCAAGCACTTAAATTTTTAATTTTTATATTTTGTTTTGGGAGTCGCTGAAGTAAAGCGAACCTGAAGATACCGGAGAAATAAAATGCCTAGAAGACGCGTTATAGGTCAACGTAAAATTCTTCCAGATCCTAAGTTCGGATCAGAACTTCTTGCTAAATTCGTTAACGTAGTAATGTTAGACGGCAAGAAATCTACTGCTGAAAAAATCGTTTACGGTGCGTTAGACGTGGCTGCTGAGAAATCAGGCAAGTCGCACCTAGAAATCTTTGAAGCTGCACTTGAAAATGTACGTCCAGCGGTTGAGGTTAAATCTCGCCGTGTTGGTGGTTCTACATACCAAGTTCCAGTTGAAGTACGTCCAGTACGTCGTAACGCATTAGGTATGCGTTGGTTAGTTGATGCTTCTCGTAAGCGTGGCGAAAAGTCAATGGGCCTTCGTCTAGCTCAAGAGATGCTTGATGCAGCTGACAACAAAGGCACTGCGGTTAAGAAACGTGAAGACGTTCACCGTATGGCTGAAGCGAACAAAGCATTCGCTCACTACCGTTGGTAGTCTGCTAACACCTTTTAAGAGGATATTATGGCACGTACAACTCCTATTGAGCGTTACCGTAACATCGGTATTTGTGCTCACGTAGATGCAGGCAAAACCACCACAACAGAACGAGTTCTGTTCTACACGGGTCTTTCTCATAAGATCGGTGAAGTTCATGATGGTGCTGCAACTATGGACTGGATGGAGCAGGAGCAGGAGCGTGGTATTACTATTACTTCTGCTGCCACAACGTGTTTCTGGAAAGGGATGGATGCTCAGTTTGATGAGCATCGTATTAACATCATCGATACGCCAGGACACGTAGATTTCACCATCGAAGTAGAGCGTTCATTACGTGTACTTGATGGTGCAGTCGTGGTTTTATGTGCTTCATCAGGTGTACAACCACAAACGGAAACAGTCTGGCGTCAGGCCAATAAATACGAAGTTCCTCGTATGATCTTCGTAAATAAAATGGACCGTACAGGCGCTGACTTCCTAGCAGTTGTGGATCAGGTGAAGAACCGTTTAGGTGCGACACCTGTGCCAATTCAGTTACCAATTGGTGCTGAAGACGAATTTAAAGGTGTTATCGATCTAATCAAAATGAAAGCAATCAACTGGAACGAATCGGACCAGGGGACGACTTTCACTTATGAAGAGATCCCAGCAGACCTTCAAGACCTAGCAGAAGAATGGCGAGCAGAAATGCTTGAGTCTGCTGCTGAAGCGACTGAAGAGCTAATGGACAAATATCTTGAAGAAGGTGACTTAAGCGAGGCTGAGATTAAAGCTGCGCTACGTCAACGCACACTGGCCAATGAAATCGTGCCAATGACCTGCGGAAGTGCATTCAAGAACAAAGGGGTTCAAGCAGTGCTTGACTCGGTTGTTGAATACATGCCTTCGCCTACAGAAGTAAAAGAGATCCAAGGTATCCTCGAAGACGAAACCGAAGGAACTCGACCAGCTGACGACAATGCACCTTTTTCTGCATTAGCATTTAAAATTGCAACTGACCCGTTTGTTGGTACATTGACTTTCTTTAGAGTTTATTCAGGTACAGTGAAGCAGGGTGATGCAGTTTATAATCCTGTTAAATCGAAAAAAGAGCGTTTAGGCCGTATTGTACAAATGCATGCTAACTCTCGCGAAGAAATTAAAGAAGTTCGCGCGGGTGACATTGCAGCAGCAATCGGTTTGAAAGATGTGACTACGGGTGACACGCTTTGTTCGAGTGACTCAGTAATTACCTTAGAGCGCATGGAGTTTCCTGAGCCGGTAATTTCTGTAGCGGTTGAACCGAAAACTGTAGCTGACCAAGATAAAATGGGTATTGCACTAGGTAAACTAGCTGCAGAAGATCCATCTTTCCGTGTTGAAACAGATGAAGAGTCTGGCCAAACCATCATCTCTGGTATGGGTGAGCTTCACCTTGATATCATTGTTGACCGTATGAAACGCGAATTTGGTGTTGTGTGTAACGTGGGTAAACCTCAAGTTGCATACCGCGAAACAATTCGTGCTTCAGTGGAAGCTGAAGGTAAATTTGTACGTCAATCAGGTGGTCGTGGTCAATACGGTCATGTTTGGCTTAAACTTGAACCAATGGAAATTACGGACGACGAATCTCCTACTTACGAATTCGTGAACGAAATCGTAGGTGGCGCTGTTCCTAAAGAATATATTCCAGCGGTTGATAAAGGTATTCAAGAGCAGATGCGCCAAGGTGTCTTGGCTGGCTATCCGTTACTTGGTGTTAAAGCAACGTTATTCGATGGTTCTTTCCACGATGTTGACTCTAACGAAATGGCCTTTAAGATCGCAGGTTCAATAGGTTTCCGTGATGGTGCGCTGGAAGCAGATCCAGTTATCCTAGAACCTGTTATGAAAGTTGAAGTAATCACCCCTGAAGAGAACATGGGTGATGTAGTAGGCGACTTAAACCGTCGTCGTGGTATGATCGAAGGTATGGAAGAAGCGTTTGGCGGCTTGAAGCAAGTTAATGCTCAAGTACCACTTTCTGAAATGTTCGGTTATGCAACTGATCTTCGCTCTGCAACGCAGGGTCGCGCATCATACTCTATGGAATTCTCCAAGTATGCTGAAGCAGCCAAAAACGTTACAGAGGCAATAATTGCAGCTCGCGCTGTAAGATAATTTTAGTTCGGTCCGATTCATACTGGATCGGACTTTAATTTCTTTTATAGGAAATTTTTAAGATGGCAAAAGAAAAGTTTGAACGTTCGAAACCGCACGTAAACGTAGGTACAATCGGCCACGTTGACCACGGTAAAACAACTCTAACTGCAGCAATCACTAACGTACTTGCAAAAGTATACGGTGGTGACGCAAAAGACTTCGCATCAATCGATAACGCTCCAGAAGAGCGTGAGCGTGGTATCACAATCTCAACTTCACACGTTGAGTATGACACACCAACTCGCCACTACGCACACGTAGACTGTCCAGGACACGCTGACTATGTTAAAAACATGATCACTGGTGCTGCACAGATGGACGGCGCGATCCTAGTAGTTGCAGCTACTGACGGTCCTATGCCTCAGACTCGTGAGCACATCCTACTTTCACGTCAGGTTGGTGTACCTTACATCGTTGTATTCATGAACAAATGTGACATGGTTGACGACGAAGAGCTACTAGAGCTAGTAGAGATGGAAGTTCGTGAACTTCTTTCAGAGTACGACTTCCCAGGTGATGACCTACCTCTAATCCAGGGTTCAGCGCTTAAAGCACTAGAAGGCGAGAAAGAGTGGGAAGACAAGATCGTTGAGCTTGCAGAAGCACTAGATTCTTACATCCCAGAGCCAGAGCGTGACATCGATAAGCCATTCATCATGCCTATCGAAGACGTATTCTCAATCCAGGGTCGTGGTACTGTTGTAACTGGCCGTGTTGAAGCTGGTATCATCAACGTGAACGACGAAGTTGAAATCGTAGGTATCAAAGAAACTACGAAGACAACTTGTACGGGTGTTGAAATGTTCCGTAAGCTTCTAGACGAAGGTCGTGCTGGTGAGAACATTGGTGCACTTCTACGTGGTACTAAGCGTGACGAAGTTGAGCGTGGTCAGGTTCTTTGTAAGCCTGGTTCAATCAACCCACACACGAAGTTCACTTCAGAAGTATACGTACTATCTAAAGATGAAGGTGGCCGTCATACTCCATTCTTCAAAGGTTACCGTCCACAGTTCTACTTCCGTACAACTGACGTAACAGGTAACGTTGAGTTACCAGAAGGCGTAGAAATGGTAATGCCAGGTGACAACATCAAGATGACTGTTGAGCTAATCGTTCCAATCGCGATGGACGAAGGTCTACGTTTCGCGATCCGTGAAGGTGGCCGTACAGTTGGTGCTGGTGTTGTAGCTACAATCGTAGAATAATCTACAGATTGCAGTAACACTGTGAAAAAGGTCACTTCGGTGGCCTTTTTTAATGCCTGTAATTTAGTGCAGCTTATGAAGGTGGCGCACTTTACCAGATAGGTGCTGGTGTTGTAGCAACTTTTGTTGAGTAATATCGACTTTAGTTAATGCCACAAAGCATTAAAAAAACCCGAGCTTAGGCTCGGGTTTTTTGTTTTTAAGGGTATAAAACTAGGAAATTTTAAAAACTGTGAAACTTGCTTCAGGCTAGTTCTCAGTTGTAATTCATCCATGAAGCAGGGTTCCATCGCGCATCCATGCGCTCACATCTTCCTGCTGCGAAGCTTCGGTCAGTCATCGCCCTTGCGCAAAAGGAATGGAGCACTGCGTGCTTGTCATTAAACTTTTGCACCACTCTTGAGCAAAAAGACCGCCATTACTTCGTTCGCAGTCGATAACCTTTTACACCACTCTTGCGTAAAAGGAATAAAGTACAGCTATCAGCATGCCCACAAACCTTAGCTACTAAATTAGTAATCAGAAATCTTTATATAAACTCATACCACTAGATGCTCTAATAATGCTACCAAACATAAAGTAGATACAGCATGAATGAACAAAATAGAGCTGTAAGCATTCTTCCTTGATAGGTATTAAATCCAAATATGGGTATAAATCGAATTTATTACTCTAAATAGCGCAATAAAGCAGCGTTAAAGTATCAAAAATGGGCGTTTCGTTTAAAATACACGCGAACAGTCAGTTTTTTGCATTTTTCTTTAAAAAAGGGCTTGCGTAATTTTCTGCTCTCCCTATAATGCGACCCCACTGACACGGGGCGAGACGCTGAAAAGCAAATCAAAACGATGTCGAGTCAAATAAAACTTAATCTTAAAACTTTCTCTGAAGAAAAAGATT
>NZ_JBECOS010000005.1:0-67046 GCF_040104455.1 Pseudoalteromonas sp. BZB3
ATGTTACCGCTCGACTTGCATGTGTTAGGCCTGCCGCCAGCGTTCAATCTGAGCCATGATCAAACTCTTCAATTAAAAGTTTTTTGAATCCGAAGATTCGTGCTCAATGAATTCTGTATAAATTGACCATATAGTCACTCATAAGAAATTGAGACTCTAAATTTTTTTGCTCCTGAATCAAGAGCTGTTAGAACTCAATCTGTACGAGTGCCCACACAGATGATTGCTTCATATTTTTAAAGAACAATGCGACTAAGCTTTTGCTTGTCGCTGCAGCATTGCTGCGAAGTGGAGCGCCATAATAACGACTTCACTTTTTATGTCAACACTTAATTTTAAAAAGTTTTTAAAGTTAAGTTTTATTTGACTCGACATCGTTTTGATTTGCTTTTCAGCGTCTCGCCCCGTGTCAGTGGGTGCGCATTATAGGGAGAAATTAAAAGTGCGCAACCCCTTTTTTCAATTAATTTTAAGAAATGTGCTCAGCCGCTCAAAAAGAGAACAAAAAAGACTTGTTAGAATAAAAAACGCTCTATTTACCCTCTTCGAATGGCTAATTTCTCTTTTTAATTATTGCTTAAACATTTTAAGACGCTAAGATAGCAGCTCGTTTGTTAAATTATTGTATACTCATTGTATATTGGTAGATCCTTATGAACCCAACTCAACAAAAGTCTCTTTTTATTGTTTTAGCAATTGCGATAATCGGCTACTTTGCAGCTAATACTCTTCTTGCAGACTCTTCTCTTAATCTTGGTGCTACTTTTTCTATTGGCACACTCATCGGTGGTTTCATTGCAACTGTTATGTCGACAAGTAATGCAACCACACAATCTGACAATGCTGAAGTAAAAACAAAAACGCTTTATGTAGGTAACTTACCTTACAAGGCAAATGAAAGTGTCGTTCGAGAACTTTTCTCTGAACAAGGCCGTGTATTCAACGTTCGTTTATTAAAAGATAAAAATACAGGTAAACGTCGTGGTTTCGGTTTTGTGGAAATGGCCGAAGCTGATGCAGATAAAGCCATTGCAGCATTGAATGAAAAAGAGTTCCAACAACGTACGTTGAAGGTTAGAGCTGCAAAACAAAAACCAGAGACATCAGAAGAAGCTGTTGCAAGTTAAAGATGTAAACTTTTCACATCGTATCCTGTATTAACAGGAACCTCATTTAAAGCCGTTGCATAAAACTGTAGCGGCTTTTTTATAACTATTTCACCTATCCTGCCAGCCAATAAGTGCTGAACTCTTTTTGCTATCGCAGTTCCGGAGTCGATTAATTCACATTGCGTTTTATAAAACTCTGCTATTTCATACTTCAATATTGGAAAATGTGTGCACCCTAAAATCAGAATATCAGCTTGATTATCGACCTTAATAGCTGATAGCTCCTTATTAACACCCTCTCGCACATCTTCATTTAACCAGAACTTACGCTCTGCTAACCTTACCAACTCTGTTGAGTGGTAGAAACTTACTTGGCAATCTTGAGCAAACTCACTTACTAAAGATTGCGTATACTGGTTTTTTGAGGTAGCAGGCGTTGCTAATAAAGCAATATGCTTTCTAATACTAATTTGTGCAGCAGGCTTTATTGCAGGCACCACGCCAACAATCGGAATTTGAGTAAACTGGCGAATATGTGCCAATGCGTAAGTTGAAGCTGTATTGCAAGCGATCACTATTAAGTCAACTTCCCCAAAAAAATTTGAAGATATTTTATTAACGAGACTTGCCAGCCTATTTTGAATTGTTTCTTCATTCTGAAGACCGTAGGGCAGTAAAGCATTATCCATAATGTAGGTATAGTCTGCCCCTGGTAGTGTATTTTGGATATGTGTTAGGACACTGGTCCCACCAATACCTGAATCAAAAACTAAAATGTGCGGCAAACTATGACTCCTCTGTATAGAGGTGCAAGTTTGCCCGAGCCTATATAAGTTGCCAAGTCACTTAAGCTGATTTCTCTGACTTATTATCAAGTTGATTGAAGAAACCTTGCGCATAATCTAAAAGCTGAGCCATTCTTGCTTGTCCATCGTTCATCCAAGCCATGATATCTGGCAATTGCTGCTCAATGCCTAATGCTTTACCTTCTGAATGAATATTCTCTAATTGTTTATCTAGAGGCTGAAACGCTTGTTCTAACTCTTTTATGGGGTTGGCTTGTTGATATTGTGCAATTGCAGCGGTTGTTTTTGTCTGACGCAAATCCATCGTGAAGTTGGTAATTTGATCGCTCTCTATATTTAATGCCGATGCTTTTTCAAATGCATCGTCATATTCACCAGAGAAAAATGAATCACTGACATTGCGAATGTCTTTCATCATTTCATTTATGGCTTTTTGCTCTTCTTTATTAAGCTCGCCATTCACACTAATTGAAAAACTGACTTCCTCACTCGATTGCTCTGAAACAGCCAAACCATGATTATCACCGTTTTGAGCATAGCTGGCTGCTTGACCTTTTGAACGAGCATCACTCAGTGAAATAGTTACTTCATCGCCCTCTGCAGTTGTAAAACTATATTCTGCTTGATTCGACAAACTTGCATACTGTGCTGCACTGACCTTCATATAAGCAGGTTTAGGGTTAAATAACTCTTCTTCAAAATCATCGAGTCCTTTGAAAATGCCTTCTCGGGATTTTTCTATACCCTCTTCAATATCATCATTAAAAAGCGCACTTTCTTTTAACTCCGAAGTGGCTTCATCAATACCCATTTGGACACCTTTTCGTGCAGCACCCAACATATCTTTTAAAGTGTCGTCATCTTTACCATCTGCTTTTGCTTTGTTCACCGCACCTTTGACAAAGTCGAGCACATTTTTAACGATAGCTTCGAAATCAAATAATGGTTTTTTCTCTTTCTCTGGCTTTTCAATGCCTAAAGCTTCTGCCAATTTATCATCTAATAATTTAGCTGCTATTTTACTCTTATCACCATGATAGCTATCTGGGTTTAAATGCATGGTCGGCTTAAAGGCAGCTTTATTGTTCGCCTTATTTGCCATAGCAGGATTAAGAAGCTGGTTAAGTTGTCCAATTTTCATGTTCTGTCTCCCAGAAATAATAGTAACCAAGCATATGCTCGGTTATTTTCTGCTTATCGGCAAAAATTAATGACCCTTGAGTGTTTAGTATAAAAAAACAACAAATTTTAGCGAGAAACTGGACAAATCACCTATGCCCCCTACAATAGCCGCTCTCGAATTTGTAAGGTCAGTTTAACTATGCCAGTCATCACTATTGATACCGCCACTTATGAACAGCAGCTTGCTGAAAAGCAAACGCGTATTAGTGCTCAATTTGCTCGCTTTAACGCACCAGAGCTTGAAGTCTTTGACTCAGCAAAAACGCAATACCGTCAACGTGCTGAGTTTAGAGTATGGCACGATGGTGACGATCTCTACCACATTATGTTTGACCAAGAGAGCAAACAAAAAATTCGCGTGGAAACATTTGACCCTGCCGCGCCGCTTATTAGTGAAATCATGCAAGTTATGATGAAGAAGTTACGTCATAACGAGATACTTCGCCGTAAGCTTTTCCAAATCGATTACTTATCGACGCTAAGTGGTGAGATCCTGGTAAGCCTGCTTTATCACAAACAGCTTGATGATGAATGGTTAGCAGCAATTAATGCATTACGTTCTGAGCTTCAGAAAACCTGTAAAATTGATTTTATTGGCCGAGCTCGTAAACAGAAGATTGTGCTAGGCAATGACTTTGTCACTGAGCAACTGGCTGTAAATGGTCAAACTTATCAATACCAGCAAGTTGAAAATAGCTTTACGCAGCCAAATGCGAAAGTAAATGAGAAAATGCTGGAATGGGCGCAAGACCTTTGTGCGCCACTGGAGAATGATTTACTTGAGCTATATTGTGGTAACGGTAACTTTTCAATTGCTTTAGCCGGTAGCTTTAATAAAGTGCTAGCAACTGAAATCTCTAAATCTTCGGTAAACTCGGCACAAATTAATATTGCGGCGAATAAGGTTGAGAACTTAGATATTGTTCGCATGTCGAGTGAAGAGTTTACGCAAGCAATGAAAGGGGAACGCCAATTTTCAAGATTAAATGGCATTAACCTTCAAGACTACAACTGCCAAACTATTTTGGTTGACCCACCTCGTGCAGGTATGGATGAACTCACTTGTCTTTTAGTATCTAATTACGACAACATTATATATATCTCATGTAATCCAGACACATTAGAGCGTGATTTAGACATGCTATGCGAAACACATTCTGTATCTCGCATTGCGATTTTCGACCAGTTCCCATATACACATCATGTGGAGTCTGGTGTATTTTTACAGCGTAAATAATCCCGCTAATTCTTTTCAGCAATTGCCAGAGCACTGACTAGCTGTGGCAATTGCTCTTCACTAAAAACCTGTATGCCTGCTTTAACAAGCTTTTTAGCAGTTAAACCCATTCCAACCACTTTAATTCCCTTATGCGACCCATCGTAAATAGTATTTCGACCACATGAAGGGCTAGATTCTTTCAACAACGCAAATTTAATTTGCTGCGCTTTACATAATGCGAGTGCTTTTTCAGCACCTAACTGAAATTCACTGGTGACATCCTCACCTGTAGTCGTGATCACCTTTTCGGCATTGATCTCTGCAGGTGGCCTGGGGGTTGGTAAGCCACCCGTAACTTCAGGGCAAAATGCAACAACTCGCTTTTCTTGCAGCCACCGAGTCAAAATATCATTTGTTAAACCTTTAGATTGCCCATCATAACGGACGGGTTGTCCGAGTAAGCAACTTGAAACCAATATCTTATGCATATCTTTTCCAATAAAAAAGCCTCGCAAGTGCGAGGCTCTGTTCTAACTCATAATTAATTATTTAGCAGCTAAATAATTAATTAATGCACTGATCTGCTCTGGAGTCGTCGTTTTTGACTCACGTAAACGCAGTTTATATTTACCATTTACGATAAACGTTGGAACGCCTGTAAGCGCACGCTTTTCAGACCACTTTTGTTGCATACGCGCCATTTTTGAAGTCTTAGTACGTACAGCAAAGCTTTTGTACATTTTATCAAACTTAGTAGCGTCTACGCCTTGTGCAACGAAGATATCTTTCATGTCCGCAAGTTCATTGATCTTATTACGCTTTGCATGAATATGCGTAAAAATTGCAGCAATGATTTTATCTTTTTGAGGAAGCACTTCAGCAAGTGCTAAGCCTTGAGCCATAATCTTTTGTACTTCTGGATCACGAGGGCCTGTGAAATCTACGTGGCTCTTTTTAAACTTTACACCTTCATTCAGTTTAGGTTTTACCTGAGCGATCAATGGTTCAAACGCATTACATGCAGGGCAGAAAAATGAGAAGTACTCTGTCACTTCAGGTTTCTTAGTACCACGCTCGGCAACCACTTCGTAGTGAACGCCTTCTTCAAACTGAGCTGCGTTTGCAACTACAGGAAGCATGAGTGCAAGCGCAGCGGCTTTAATTAGCTTTAACATCTTATTCTCCGTATTATTTTGCTAATAAATGTTTAACCAATGCGTTGAATTGCTCTTGGCTTTTTAAACTGTTGGTATTTACTTTATATTTATCACTGACGATAAATGTAGGCACGCCAGATAGTGCGCCCGCTTTTGAAAAACGATTTTGGTCGTCTTGCATCAGCTTTTCAGCCGCAATTACTGGCATACTTGCTAGTGCAGCATCAAACTGCTTTTCGCTGATACCATTAAGATCCAGTAGCTTTTTCACATCTTTAATGTCATTCAATGGCGCTTTTTTTAAATGGATACTGTCGAAGATTTTAGCTGCAATTTCATCACCTTTGCCCATTTGCTTTGCCACGATATAGGCATAGCTTAAATTACTTTGTACTTGCGCAGGCAAACCACCTAAAAAGTTCACATGGCTTTTTTCAAACACAGCGCCTTCTGGCAAGCTTTGCTCTAACGCCTTAGCAACCGGTTCAAAACGGAAGCAATGCGGGCAGTAA
Source organism: Pseudoalteromonas sp. BZB3 (assembly GCF_040104455.1). NCBI lineage: Bacteria > Pseudomonadati > Pseudomonadota > Gammaproteobacteria > Alteromonadales > Pseudoalteromonadaceae > Pseudoalteromonas > Pseudoalteromonas sp. BZB3. Next base: position 5,986 of record NZ_JBECOS010000005.1, read on the forward strand.
AATGAAAAAAACTCAGTTACTTTTTCTTGCTCACTTTTTTGGGTGGTTAAAGTTTGGTAGTGCACACCTTCTTTAAAATCAAATTCTGCGGCCATGGCTAACAACGGCAAACAGAAAAATAGAATGGATAGTTTTAACGCTTTTAACATAGTTATTTCTCAATTTTTTACGGAAACAGTTGTAATGCAGGTTCTTGTAACGCTGCAAGCTGTTCTTTCAATGCTAAGATCTGCTGCTCCCAGTATTTGTCTGTTGCAAACCAAGAAAAGTTCCGTATAAATGCAGGATCTTCCCACCTGGCAGCTAACCACCCCATGTAATGCACCATTCGCATCGCACGCAGCGGCTCTATCAGTTGCAGCTCTTTTGCATCAAAAGAGTTAAATTCTTCATACCCCATCAATAGTGTATCAAGCTGAATTAACTGCTCGTTTTTATCACCATTAAGCATCATCCATAAATCTTGGATTGCAGGGCCTGAGCGACAATCATCTAAATCCACTAAAGTCAGTGAATCGCCTGTGCAGAGAATATTGCCAGCATGTGCATCGCCATGCAAACGAATAGGCTTATCGACATGATACATTTGCGCTGTTTGCGAAATAACCTGCTCTAAAATAGTGTAAAACGCGGTTTCTAGATGTATAGGTACAAGCTTACTATTTTCAATAACTTCCTTGGCATAGAATAAGTAGCTCTGAGTATTAATACTCAGTCTATGCTGGAATGGTTTACTCTTACCAACTAGGTGTAGTCGTCCGATATATCGGCCAAGCATTTCAAGCTGATCTAAATTGTCGATTTCAAACTGACGTCCACCCACACTAGGAAAGAGCGCAAATTTGTAGCCAGCATGCTCGAATAAACTTTCATCCTCTATTTCGACTGGCGCGACGATAGGCACTTCTTCATTAGCGAGTTCAAATGCAAAAGCATGCTCTTCTTTTATTTGCGCCTCACTCCAGCGCTCGGGACGATAAAACTTAGTGACATAACGCTTACCGTCTTCGGCTTTGAACTGATAAACGCGATTTTCATAACTGTTCAAAGGTAGCAAGCCTGTTTCAGGGTAAACCCCAATGCTTTCTATGGCATCCAAGATACGATCTGGATTTAAATTCGCAAAACTAAACTCGCTCATGTATTCCTCATTTGGCATAAAAAAAGCGGGGAATACCCGCTTTTGCTTGGTTTAATTAGTGTATCTAATTATTTGCCTTTAAAGAAGTTGGTAGGCTGTGATAATGACACTGTCGGGTCGCCTTTCACTTGAACTCTAAAGTGGAATTCAGTCACTGGCTTTTTAAGGTCATAAGGGTCAATGATCACAGAAAGTGGCACATTCATCGATTCACCCGCTTGAACTTCAATCGCCAGTTTGCCCAGCACATTAAAGTTGTTTAACCCCTCAACCGCAATGTCGTATTGCTGTGTTTGCTGGGTTTTATTGATGACTTTTAGGGTGTAAGTGTTTTCAACTAAACCATCGAAATTGACTCGATAAAGCTGATTTCTATCACGAATAATATCGAGCTCCATTGGCTTACGCATCGCAATATTCACCACCAGTGCCGCGATTAACACTGTCATGATTAATAAGTAACCTGCCAGCTTGCCACGGAATGCTTTGGTTTTATTATCTGGCGTTTCAAGGTTGCGCTCTGTGGTGTAAGAAATTAAACCACGAGGGTAATTCATCTTATCCATCACCCCATCACACGCATCTATACATGCACCACAGTTGATACACTCGTATTGCAAACCGTTACGAATATCGATGCCTGTAGGACATACCTGAACACACAGATTACAGTCGATACAATCACCCAACCCCATTTCTTTTGGGTCTTGTTTACGAGAGCGAGGACCACGTGACTCTCCACGTTTCGCGTCATAGCTAACTGTAAAGGTGTCTTTATCGAACATGGCAGATTGAAAACGTGAATAAGGACACATATGCAAACACATGATCTCCCTCATCCAGCCTGCATTGCCATAAGTACATGCCGTAAATACCACTATACTGATAACTGCATAACTTCCTGCGCTCCAAGTCAGTAAATCTGGCACTAATTCACGTATTGGAGTGAAAAATCCAACAAAGCTAATGGCGGTCCACAAAGAGAATAAAATCCAACTACCATGCTTTGCTGTTTTTCGCCAAAATTTATCAAAGTTCATTTTACGGCTATCGAGCTTTTTACGCTGATTGGCACTGCCTTCAAATTTCTCTTCAAACCACAAAAAGATAAAAGTCCAAACGGTTTGCGGACAAGTGTAACCACACCACACACGACCATAAAACGTGGTCACCACAAACAGTGCAAATGCAGCGATCATAAGGAAAAATGCCAGTACCGTTAAATCTTGTGGCATCAGCGTTAATCCGAAAATATTAAATTTTTGCTCGAAGAGATCAAAATAAACCGCTTGATGACCCTCAAAATTAACCCATGGCATCAGCATAAATGCCAACATACCAATAAAACCTAAGCGCTTACGAAGTTGCTGGTGTAGACCCTTAACTGCGCGCACATAAATACGGTTACGAGGGTTAAACCTATCAGGCTGGAGCTCCGGCTTTTGTATTTTTACATCGCTCGGAATGTTTTTTACTTTTATTTGTTTGTCCATCTCGGCTCCTCATGGCTGTGATCGACAGGTACTTGCTACAGTGACCTTTTTATCTATAAGGATATTATATGCAAGCAAATTAAAGCTAGGTACAACTAGTTCAGAAATTATTGAATTTTCCTTAACCAGGGACGCGCTTATGCAGTGTTTATAACTTAATCACTTGCTTTTGAAAGCCCCATTTTATTACACTCTCAATTGTTTCTTCCTGTTTAGATCAATATTACGGTATCCAATGAAAAAGTTTTTGTTACTTGTTGTTGTCATTCTGGCACTTTTTACTATCGATCATCCGGCCATTAAAGAGCCAAGAGAAGCACTATTAGGTGAAGGCGTGAGCTTGCTGAGTGAACAAAGTAAAGTAGCGAGAAGCACTTCAGCTAAAATAGCTAGAACACAAATTTCGCAAAAACTTGAATTAGATGAAACCGAATTAGAATATTTAAATGATGCGTTAGGCACTGATGATAAATTAAAGGCCTTCCACCTTCGTTACTGCAAAGAAAATGATTTGAACCTCTATTTTTATGGCAATAAGCTAAGTGTGATTTGTAAAATCGTTGGTGAATCTATTTTTGAAGGGAAGTCGTTGTAATGAATATCGATATTGACGCTTTTAATAAAAAGCGTGCAGCAGCATTTAACCAGCACAAAAACATACTTAAAAAACTAAGCAAAGGGCAAACCTTGTTATGCGAGCAATGCAACAAGCCACTACAATTAGATTTAAATGGGCAAGATAAGAATAAAGGTATGGTAAGTTGTGCAAAAGGCTGCACGCGTATTGAATTAGAGCTTGGGTAAGCGCTCGCTTACCCTGTAAAAGGCTTTCAGGTTTTAACTCTCTTCATCATACAAGCCACTCTCAACAGCGGTGTTTTCTACTAATTGCACATAAGCCAAGGCAAACTCGTTCGCAATTGCATGCTGCTGATGACAAAAGCTATTTAGCTCAACATTATTGGCATCACAGTAAGCGGCAATTTGCGACGGCTCTAGAGCGAAAAAACCTAGTTGCTCTGTGCTACTAATCAATGCTTGCTTAAGCTCATCATTTAAAACTGCACTATTAACTAGCTCAGCATAAAAGTGCTCAATCCCAGCTAAAAAGCCCTGGCTCCATTGCTGCAGCTCAACTACAGCTGTTGACGCATAAGGCAACTGGAACAGACCTGAAAAAACGCGCTCACTGATATCGTGATGCAGTGCCATTAAAGCAAAAACATGCTCTTCTGCAATTTGCTCATCACCGCCACTGACGATTGTTAGCCACTGTTCCATTTCAATGCCTGCTGGGCTACAAATGGTTGCAAACAGATAACCTTCACAAACAGCATAAGGCAGAGCCTGCTCTGTGCTAGATAAATAATCAGTGAGCAACGCTTTATGTTGCTCTGTAAACGAAAACTCTAACATTACAAGTTCACCGGATAACGGCCCTGCGCATCAGGACGACCTAAGAATTTAACTGCATCATGCACTTCTTTCGGTAATGAGGCATCTGGCTTTACGTTACCAGCGACTTTAAATTGAAAGTTATTTCCTAAATGGACATCCGCTTGCAAACCCAGTAGATTTTCTGGCTGAACCACCGCAGCTAGATCACCCGACTTACAGTTTAAATCGGCGCCCAACTCACCAATTGAGAACCAGCCAGTTAACCCTTCAACACGAATATTTGGGCTAAATACATCGCCTTTAATTTGCTGACAGTAAGGTTCACCACTTTCAAACTCATCGATGTTAAAAATCACGCGACCCGTAGCCTTAACAGGTAATGGGAGGTTTAACTGTCCCATTAGCTGTTCAACTTCAAAACGCAGTACAGCATCTTTCAAGCTCGCCTGTTGGTCTAAAAATGAAAGACTGAAATGGCTTTTTCCTGACATTTCTTCGCTCGCTCTCGGGTTACCCCAAGTTAAATCACCAGCAAGGTTGCCAGTTAGCAAAGCGATAGGCTCTAACTGCCAACGAACATTGAAAACCTGAACCTTATTGACGCGAACTTCACTGACTTGCCCCTGCCATATTGAGCCGCTCAAATTGCCAAAAGCCACATTTTTAGGCAAGTAACCCTGTGCGACTTGCACCGCAACTGATGCGGGCAGCTGAGATAAAGCAAAAGCCAAAAACGAGAAAATAAATAACAGAACTAAATAAACTTTTTGCTTCATACTACTTCTCTAACACCAATCGACTTACACGCACAAAGCCTGTGTCTTCACCTTGTGAGATATCTAGGTTTGCCACAGTGACACCATGTTGATGTACAAGTTCGTCGAGCCAACCAACCAATTTATTAAATTCAACGTTTTCAATATTCACACGAAGACTGTCGTTATTTGGCTGCATCTGACTGATAACGATGCCGTAGCGGCCTCGACTGCGATTCACGAGTTGCGACAAATTGCCTGAAGAAGTACGGGCTGAGTTACCCGCCGCTTTCAACTTGCCAATGCTTTGTTCAACAAACACTTGAAAGTTTTGCTCACGCTTTAGTTTTTGCTCGGCTTCAGCAACCGCTTTATTGAGTGGCTTTAATATTCCCACCACTAAAACGAAAACAATAAAAACAACTCCCGCGATGATAAGTAAACGTTGTTCTTGCTCTTTTAGCGAGCCCCAGTAGTTGATTGCTTGTTGTTTCATACATCACCTCGCAATCTAATTTCACCAATTACAGCATCACCATCGTTATTTAATGAACCCTGCTGCACTGTTAAACCTTTTTGCTCAAGAATCGTTTTAACTTGACCAAACACTTGGAAGTCTTTGGCTTTTACACGAATACGCAATTCATTACGTTTATGGTCATAGCGTAAAGTCTCAGGCTGGAAATCTTTGACTTGGCTATAAACTGACACAAACTTGTCCGCTAAATCTAAGAAGCCACCTTGTTTGGTCGCCGAAATGGCTTTTAACTCACCTTCAATTTGGCGTCTAAGTAGTGCTTCTCGTACTCGCTTATTAGGAAATGCTTTTTGATAAGTTGCAACTGCTTCAGATCTCACCTTCTCGGCCTGATCTTTCAATTGTATAACTTGAATGCCTTGAACAACCACAAAGCCTAACAAGGCCACTGATGCTGCAATTAAGCCTGACTGCCAATCTTTCCACCATTGTGGCGTACTCTTCTTCGCAGCAAAGATACCTTGGCGTAAATTGAATGCTGTGCTGGTTAAATTTTTAGCCAATAATGCAAGCGGCAGTTCATACTCAGCCTCTTTTGCCACCTTAGGCGCAACCTCTGGCAAGGCTTCAGCAGGACTATAGTGAGAAATTTTTTCGACCGCTAGCGCATGCAAGTAATCAGCCCCCCAGCTTGGCTCAATCACACATGCATGCCACTGCCCTAAGCGACATAACCATTGACCATCAAGCTCTACAACAGCGAGTTCACTTTCTGCCTGCTCTGGCAGTAATAGAGCATCTGGCAGAACTTGCTTCGCGAAAATCTGATACTCATCTAAAGCTGCAAATAACTCAGCAAGTAAAGTTCGATCACACAAAGCTATATTAATGGTCGGTTTATCATCTTCAACGCCAGGCTCACCTATTGCGATGAATACATCATCAACATCACAAGCCAGTTGCTCTTCCAACATAAATGGCAGTGCTTGTTCTAGTTTTCTATTCCACTTTGTTGGTAGTTCAATGGTTTTTAACTGCACCATTGATGCAGAAAGCAATACGCTAGTTTCTCTACCTTGCGCTTTCTCTGTTAACTCAGCTAAATCTGATAGTTGTTTGTACTCACCACTGGCAATAATTTGCTGGTCGGTTGAATAGACCAACCAATGGATAGCCTGTTTGGCGGATTGATCAATACGGATCAATAATTTTTCTGTCACTGTACGCCTCCAAATTTTCGCGCCAGTATGCTCGCTTGACCTTCTTTTATTTGAATAATTGAGGTCATTGTGAAAAGCCGTTCATCGAACATGGCTTTTGCGCGCAACTTGAAATAGTCACTATTTACGGTAAATAGATCGGTTACTTGCTTAATATTCTGAGCCCCTTGGGCGGTGGCTTCAGAAAGAAAATCTTCCACTTTGTCATACCCCTGCTCTGGACGTGCAGAGATGATACTTTGTGCATCTGATTCACTTAATCCATCGATTAGTGCACTCAGTAATAATGCTTGTTCTGGTAAAATAGTATTTACGTTAATTTTTAATTCTTCACTGCCAGGGATAACACATACATAAGGGAGCAACTTTTCCATGACCAATGGGTTAAAGCCTCTGATCACACGTAATTCAGACACTGACGCAAATGCGTTATTTGCAGTTAAATATGGTGTACGCAAAGACATATATTCGTCTTCTTCCGCACCCGAACGAAACGTGATGCTATCGGCGTCAAGCCAATCATATACACTGTCGGCCAAGGTTTCTTCACTCTCATCTGAGGGCAGATCTTCTATGTTCTTCAACAGCTCTAAAAAGGCTTTATGTGCAGGGTTCGTATCATTAATGCTGGCATTTTGTGCTTTTGGTGCGCGCAGCGCGTTTAAGTTTAGACACGCTTGAAGATCGGTCACTTGTCCACTCAAGGTTCCATGATCTACAGGAAACGGGGTTTCTTCTAGCGCCCAAGGTTGACCTAAATGTACCTTCTCAGGGTCTTTTTTCTTGCTTTCTATAAGGACTTTCTTTACCAGCTCTTCGGCACCATAGCTATACCATTTTGCTTGCTGATGGGTTTGAATATTTTGTGCTCGCTGAACTTGGATCATTAAATTCGTCGCCATTTCAGCGGCGATAACGGCTGCAAGCGCAACAATGAACAAAACAATGATCAGTGCTGCGCCTTGTTGTTGGCCATGCTTACAGACTAACTGATTCATGGATCAGTTCTCCTACCACCAGTGTTATTGCCATTATTTGTATTTGATGCGCTACTAGCTACTTTACCATCACCAGGCGTGAGGAAAAAACGCGTGATAGGCTCCATTTCTTGCATTTTAATGGTTACAGAAACCGCTAAAGGCAGCGCTTTCTTTTCCCAATTTTCTTGCCATTTTTGTTTGTCGTCTAAGAATTCAAACTTTAAGTCTTCAATATTCTCTAGTATGACTTGGCTGCGAGGTTCGGTACCATCTAGCTGATCGACGTAGACACGATAAAGGCGCTCTAACTTATCATCAACCACACGATAACCGACAGCTTGCAATTCAGAGCGAGGTAATAAACTAATTGGGTTTGTCCAGCCGTCGCGTACAAAGGCAATACCATCATATTGACTATCTAAATTGTAACGACCATGAAGAATATAACTCGGTGTAAAGTCGCCCGCCTCATTTCGCGTTTCACGCTTGGTCATTTGGTTAAAATCTTGGTCCATCAAGCGAAAAGTCGTATTGAGCGCGTCTAATTCTGCAATCACTTCTTCAGAGCCTTGTTTCGCCTGAATCGTTGAATTTAATATCTGGTGAGTCGCCAACACTACAAAGCCGAGAATACCCAAGGCAATCATGACCTCAAGTAAGGTGAAACCACGCTGACGGCTTTTCTGAAGGTAAGTAAATCGCATCGCTACTTACCCTTTAAAATGAATGTACTTAAGTCATACAAAGAATTTTTATATCCAGCATCGCTGAATACTTCAACTTGCACTTTGACAAAACTTGGGTCATTGGTTTTGGTGACTTTCTCTTGCCAGTACCACGTCATACCAGCTAATTCTTCTTCACCTTTATTGTTATTCTTACCATTCCATTTGTCACCTTGTGCACGGATCATCACCAAGCGATTCTCTGCCACCCAAGATGCATAGGTTTGTTCTTCTAGTGAGGCGATATGTGAAACATGTTCACCTGTCACCTGCATGGCTGCAATGCCTGCCATGGCACAAATGCCTAAGGCCACCATCACTTCTAATAGAGTAAAGCCAGCTGATTGCTTCTTCATACTTCAGGCTCCACTCTTAAATTAACAGGGGCGATAAACTCACCTTCAATAAAGTAACGCGCTTGTTCTGCATCTCTATCTGATAGCTCGACACTAAACTGAAACGCGCTCACTTCGCCCGAAGATAAAATTAACACTTGCGGAACTTTGAGCTTTTTTAACTCGAGCAAGCTTTCGTCATCACTAGTGCCCATTAATTCGCGCCAGTTGGCTTGCTCTAACAAATTGTCTTGCGACCAAGATAAATCTTCAATATTCAGATTAACTTTGTATTCTTTACCGAAGGTAATAGGTTCATATAATTCTTCAGCATCAAATACCGCCCACTTCTCACCATCAAAGACTAAAAATTCTAAGACATTTTTATCAAGGTGAAAGCCAAGCTCAATTTGGTTTAATACTGCAAACTCTGAGGCAAGATTAATTACTCTATATACTCTGAGCGCTTGTTTTTCTAACTCTTCGGCTTCGGCATCATCAAAGGTGTAACTCACCATCTTCACTGACATGGCGATGATCACAAGTACGACAAGGACTTCAAGTAAACTGAAGCCCTTAACCTTATTGATTTTTTGCCCTAAGCCTAAACGCATATGTATTAACGCGCTTCGTCTTCTTCAGTCCAGTTACCGATATCGTCGTCAGTGCCCACTTCACCGTCAGGGCCCATTGAAAAGATATCGATCTTACCCATCTCACCTGGGCTAACTAGCTGGTAAGGGTTGCCCCATGGATCTTCAGGTAATTTAGAAATAAAACCACCTTCAGGGAAACGACGTGGTACAGGGTCTATTGTCGTCTTAGTCACAAGTGCCTCTAAGCCTTGCTCAGTCGTTGGGTACTTCTTGTTCTTCAACTTGTACATGTTCATTGCATCTTCAAGCTGTTGAATATCTAGGTGCGCTTTGTCTCTTGATGCTTCTTCTTGCTGACCCATGATGTTTGGCGCAACGATTGATAAGATCATACCGATGATAACCAGTACCACCATTACTTCTAGTAGGGAGAAACCTGATTGCTTTTTCACAATGAATACCTCATTCGCTCTAATAGCTGTTATTTTTAAACTCTTTATTTGACTATAAGCCGATGGCTTTGTTCATTTCCATAATTGGTTGCAAAATTGCCATAACAATAAACAACACAATAATGGCCATAGTTGCGATCATCGCTGGCTCTAAAAGCTTTAATGATACGCTGACCATGGTTTCAAATTCTCTATCTTGGTTGTTAGCTGCTCGCTCCAACATTTGCTCTAGCTCACCCGATTTTTCACCACTGGCGATCATGTGCAGCATCATAGGTGGGAATAACTTGGTTTGTTGGAGTGACGCTCTTAAGCTTGCACCTTCACTGACTCTGACCGCAGCTTCTGATACCGCTGATTTAATCTTCTCGTTTTCAAGTACCTGACCTGAAATCTTCATACCTTCTAATAAAGGTACTGCACTCGAAGACAAAATACTGAGGGTACGCGCGAAACGTGCCGTATTGATACTACGGCTAATTTTGCCTAAACCAGGTAGACGTAATAACTGCGTGTCATACCAAAAACGGATTTTGGGTTTCAGTAGCGCCTGTTTAATACCAATAGTCAGAGCAACAATACCAATGAAACTTGGCATCCAGTAGGCTTGTACAAAGTTACTTGCAGCCATTACCCATTCGGTGGTCCAAGGCAGTGCTTGCTTCGACTTTTCAAAGGTTTTCAAAATCTCTGGAACCACAGTGCCAAGCAATACCGCCACAATACCAATGGCAAAAACCACAAGAATACTTGGATACACCATCGCCTGGGTGATTTGGCTACGCATATGTTGGCGTTGCTCTGTGTAATCAGCTAAACGATTTAGTACTTCATCAAGATGGCCTGACTTTTCACCTGCTGCCACCATGGCGCGGTATAAGTTATCGAACACATGAGGAAACTCTGACATACCATCAGCCAAAGTATAACCCTCAACAACTTTAGAGCGCACCGACATCAGCATGCGCTTTAGGCGAGGTTTCTCACACTGCTCTGCCACTGCCATCACAGCCGCTTCGACTGGCAATGAAGACTGGATAAGTGTTGCCAATTGACGAGTGATTAAAGCAATATCAGAGACCGAAGGCTTATAACCTGTGAACAGTTTAAACCCACCACCAGATTGCTGCTTTTCTTTTTCAGCAGCTGGCGCAACTTCTAAAGGCATCATGCCTTTTTCTCGAAGTTGTTGGCGGATCTGTTTCGCAGTATCGCCCTCTAAGATACCTTTCTTTTCTTTGCCCTTACCATCGAGCGCTCGATACTCAAACGCTGCCATGGTTAGCCTTCCTCACGGGTTACACGTAACACTTCTTCTAAAGAAGTTTGTCCTTGCAGAACCCGAGAACATCCATCTTGACGAATACTAGGACTGAAAGTACGAATATACTTTTCTACCGCCTGCTCACCCTTACCATTATGGATAAGCTCACGCACCGCTTCATCAACCACCAATAACTCGTGAATACCGGTACGGCCTTTATAGCCATTGTAATTACATGATTCACAACCTACTGGACGGTAAATAATTGTATTGCTGTCTTTCTCCACACCTAATAACTCACATTCACGCTCATCGGCTTGATGTGGTTCTTTACAATCATTACACAGGGTACGGACTAGGCGTTGAGATAACACCCCCAATAGAGAAGAAGACAGTAAGAATGGCTCTACCCCCATATCTTCCATACGCGTAATGGCACCCGAAGCCGTATTGGTATGCAGGGTCGACATAACTAAGTGGCCCGTCAGTGATGCCTGAACCGCAATTTGACCGGTTTCTAAATCTCGGATCTCACCTACCATTACTACATCAGGGTCTTGACGAAGAATCGCTCTTAGGCCTCGCGCAAACGTCATATCAACTTTCGGGTTAACCTGAGTTTGGCCAATACCTGGAATTTCATATTCGATTGGGTCTTCAACCGTTAGAATATTGCGGTCTTTGGAATTGATTTGGCTCATACCAGCATACAAGGTGGTACTTTTACCTGAACCTGTTGGGCCGGTCACCAAAATAATACCGTGCGGTTTGGCAATTAGCTCGCTGAATAATTCGCGGTTACGCTCTGTCATACCCAAATCTTCTAGGTTTAGACGTGCATTATTTTTGTCGAGTAAACGCAGTACAACACGCTCACCAAAGCTCGACGGCATAGTCGATACACGCACATCGACAGCACGGCCTGCGATACGTAACGAAATACGACCATCTTGCGGGATACGCTTTTCGGCGATATCAAGCTTAGCCATTACTTTGATACGAGAGACTAGTAGCGACGCGAGTTTCCTATTTGGCTTGAGAACTTCTTTTAAAACACCATCTACCCTAAAGCGAATCACTAGATCTTGTTCAAAGGTTTCAATGTGGATATCTGATGCACCATCTTTAATCGCTTCACTCAGCATGGCATTGATTAACTTGATGATCGGCGCATCATCATCAGCCGCTAATAAATCTTCCGTTTGCGGTAACTCTTCCGCTAACGAAAATAGATCGACTTCGTTGCCAATGTCTTCCATCATTTGTTGGGTTTCGGAGCTATCACGCTGATAAGCCTCTTCGAGCATAAACTCAAACTTTTCAGCTTCTAACTGTTCTAGCTTAAATTCAGCCCCTGCTACTCGGCGAATTTCAAGTAAATGAGCAACATTTAAATCACCCGTATAGAAAACTTTAAGGCCGCCTTCTTTTTCGGCTAATAGCATATTTACACGACGCGCATAAGAAAATGGCAGCCTAAGGGATAGCTCTCGAGCCATCTCCTCAGTTGGTGCGTCGGCAAGCAATTCTGTGTGCTCGCTTTCTAGTTGATTGTTACTATCAATCATCTTTGCGCTCTTTCTTATTTTGCTCTTTTAAATACTGCTCATACGTTGGTGGCAATGTCAGTGCATCGTTCCACTCAGGTAACACTGGTGAATCTTCAAACGGCATCAGGTCGATACCATCTTCACGTTGCTTGTTCTGCTCGCCACGAATAAAGTTATACTTTGAATGACTTAATTCATTCATGCTGCGACTATCACGCAGGATCGTCGGACGAATGAATACTAGAAGGTTACGCTTACGCTTCGTTGTACTCGTTGACTTGAACAAGTGACCTATAATAGGAATATCGCCTAACAATGGTACTTTTGACACACTTTCTTGTACGTCTTCATCAATCAGACCACCAAGGATCACCATACCACCATCATCAGCAATAACTGTGGTGTTGATTGCACGCTTATTCACTGCAATATCAACTGCGGTTGCACCACTGACACTCGATACTTCTTGCTCAATAGTTAACTGAACTGCTGTGCCGTCATTTATCTGAGGCGTAACTTTTAGCTTAATACCCACTTCTTGACGGTCAACCGTTTGGAATGGGTTTGAGTTGTTACCACTGGTTGTTGAACCGGTAATGATTGGCACCTCTTGGCCTACAATCATCGACGCTTCTTCATTGTCCATCGTAGTTACAGACGGCGTCGCTAGGATGTTTGATTTCGTATCTGTCGAAATAGCCTGAATGATCGCGCCCCAGTCATTCTTAATAATGCCAGCAGCAAGACCGTTAACACCACCAAGTAACGCAGCCAACGGACCTAAGTCACCTTCTTGTGTTTCTTCATATGGTGTTGTGTTGCCATTTTCGGTTCCTGTAATGGTTTTCTTGATTGTTTTATCACGAGCCTGCTCTGCTGCAACGGCTAATGAACCCACAGGCACATTACTGCCATTATTGAATTGCAGCATACCACCTTGCTCTGAAATCCACTGCAGGCCTAGGTTGATACCATCACCTTCAAGTACTTCAACAACGATTGCTTCAACCAGTACTTGAGCACGACGAATATCTAGTTTTTTAATTACCGATGCCAATGAACGCATGGTATCTGGCTGAGCTGTAATGACTAGTGAGTTTGAATCCGGGTGGGCTTCAATGCTTGTTTCGTTCTTGTTGTTTCGGCTGCGGCCTTTATTGTTACCGCCTTGCGCTTCCTCTTGCAGTGTTTTACTTACACCTTGTAGTACTTTTACAAGATCTTCTGCTTTTGCATAATCAAGATAGAAAACCTGCGTATTACCTTGGCTTTTTAGTTCTCCATCTAAACGCTTAACTAAATCTACCGCTCTAGAGCGCGCTTGACCTTCACCACTGACAATGACACTGTTGGTACGGTTATCTGCCACAACTTTTGGTATTAGGAAGTCAGGAATACTGTTTTTACCAGATGACTTATAAATGCTCTCAACTACTTTTACCACATCATCTGCAGTTGCATGCTTGAGTTCAATAATTTCAACTAGCGTGTCACCTGCTTGGTCGACTGATTTAATAATATCGACGAGACGATTTACAGACGCTGCGTGGCCTGTCAGCATCATCACGTTAGCAGAACTGAAGTTAGTCACATGACCACCATCTTTTTGGTCACTGAACTGACGAATTAATGGGCCAAGCTCTTGAACAGACACATTCTTAACACGGATCACTCGCGTAACTAAGGTGTCACCATCCGTCGAAGTATTATCTGAAACTAAGGGCACATTACTTTTCTTACCATCTGAACTACGTAAGATTTTTAAAATGCCGCTGTCCATTTCAATAACGGCATAGCCATATACTTCTAAAACATTTAAAAAGAACTGGTAATAAAGCTCTTCGTCCATCAATTCATAACTGCGCACGTTAATATTGCCACGAACGTTAGGATCGATAATGATGGTCTTGTTCAGGTTTTTACCAACGATATTAATAAATTCATTAATATCAGTACCTTTAAAGTTCGCTGCGTATTCAACAGCAGAAACAGATAACGATAACCCAGCTGCAAACATCAGAGCCGCATACTTAGCTAACCCTTTTTTGATTTTTCTGAGGTCTAGCTTATTTCTCATTATTATTAACTCCAAAAATTGTGCTTACAGGCTGAATTGTACGTCGATCACACGACCGTCTCGTTCAATGCTAATTGTGGCATCAGTGGCTTCTCTGAGCTCTTGCATTGCAGTCATTGCCTGTCTCATATCCGTTAGTTGATAACCATTGATTGCAATGGCCAAATCATTGTTCTTTAAACCCATTTTTTTAAATAGCTCAGGATCTTTTCCTGGGCTTAAACGATAGCCTATTAACTCACCGTTTCTTCGAGCCTGAGAGATTCTGATGTAATCGAGTAGCTTACCTGGCTCTCTTAGTAACTCTTGGCGACGCTGTGCCAATTCAGAGCGGTCGATGCTTGGCTTTCTCTGTGCGTCACGCACTTCACGTGGACCAGATACCGGCATGGCCACTTGTTTTGTATAAGCAAGACCATCAAGCATGAGCGTTTCAAAACGGCCATTTACATCTAGCAAGACTCGATCAGGCAACACTTGTGCTAATTTAGCGCGCGTACCTGTGATGGCATCTTTTACTTCGTACGTTTCTTGTCGCCCCTGTGATTCGATAATCGCCAAGCCCGCTGTATCATTTAAACTGACAGCAACAATACCGGTAAGTTTCACATTTAATGTTGTTTTAGGTGCATCAGAAACACGTGCGACAGGCTTAGGAGGGGCTTTTGGTTTTTCGTTAGCAACACCAAACAGGTTTTGCTGAATAATTGCTTGGGTGTTGACGTTATTGGTTTTACTGCTTACTGAACTTGAAAGCGGTGCTAAGTTCGCGCTTTGTGGTTGCGGCCAAAACAACCAAACGAGTTGGGCGCATAGATAAGCAATATAAACAACAGTCAGTACTACCACCAAACGACTGAGTCTGGCATGCGGCAACTTCTGAAATATGCTCGTTAACTGTTGTAATTGTAATTCCATATGAGACTTTTTCTTATTCTGTTGAACGGCCAAGTGTACCGCGACGAAATTAATTCAACAAGCGTACAAATGTGAAACTTTGTGACACTTGCATTACGTGAGATTACCCACATTATGTTGAAGGAAGGGTGAACAGCGCCCGCTTTTGTTGGGCCTGAATATATGATAAATTTCACCTCACAAATCCCTCAATCCTTGATGGTATTCTCGTTGTGAAAAAACAATCCTCTGAACAAAACAGCCAAATAGAAGCGGTTCGCTTAGATAAGTGGCTATGGGCAGCGCGTTTTTACAAAACCCGCAGTATTGCTCGAGAAATGATCCAAGGTGGTAAAGTACACTATAACGGTCAGCGCTGTAAACCCAGTAAAACGGTTGAAATTGGTGCGACTGTCAACCTTGCTCAGGGTTATGAGGAAAAGGAAGTGACGATTTTAAAGGTCTATGACAAGCGTCAGGCCGCGCCACTTGCTCAGCTATTATATGAAGAAGCTGAGCACAGTATAGAAAAGCGAGAGCAAAACGCCATCGCTAGAAAGAACAACAGCTTTTTTGCGCCGCGCCCGGAAACCAAACCGGATAAAAAACAACGTCGCGAATTACTAAAGTTAAAATCAAGCTAGGATTTTATAAATGCAATCAGATTTATTACACCGTTACATTTTCGATCAGTTAGACGTTCGTGGTGAGCTAGTACAAATCGAACAAACGTTTAAAGACATTATCGGTGAACACGACTACCCAGAACCTGTAAAGCAATTATTAGGTGAGTTGCTAGTCGCAACCAGCCTACTGACCGCCACTTTAAAATTTGAAGGCGATATCGCGGTGCAACTGCAAGGTGATGGCCCAGTTAAATATGCGGTGATAAACGGTGACCACAATCAAAATATGCGCGGTATTGCGCGCTTACAAGGCGAAGTTACGGGTAGCAGTATTCAAGACCTAATGGGTCAGGGATATATGGTTATCACTATCACCCCAACTAAAGGTGAACGCTACCAAGGTATTGTACCTTTAACCTCTGATAATTTAGCAGAATGTCTAGAAGGCTACTTTGAACAGTCTGAGCAGTTAAAGACGCGTTTATGGTTTGCAACACGCACTTCGGGTGAGCAACTCAAAGCTGCTGGTTTGTTTTTACAGGTTTTACCTGTAAATAAAGAAAAGTCACAGCAAGATTTCACCCATCTAGAAGCGCTTAGTAACACCATTAAAGATGAAGAGTTACTCGATCTAGATGCTCAAACGGTACTAACTCGCCTTTACCATGAAGACAATCCACAATTGTTCGAACCACAAGAACTAAATTTTGTTTGTGGCTGTAGTCGAGACAAAACCATTAATGCTTTGGTGAATGTAGGTCAAGATGAATTACTGACTCAAGTGGCAGAAGACGGTGAAGTAAATATCAGTTGTCATTACTGCCTGAAAAATTACCGATTTGATGAACAAGATATCAAGGCTATTTTTAACTAAAAGTAGTATTGACTCAGCATAAGCTAAAAAGCCGTCAAAACGACGGCTTTTTTATGTCTAAAAAATGATACCGGTGTCATTATAAATGGCTTTTTTATGACACCGGTATCATTGAAATTATTCAAGTTTTTTACCAAATTTATACCTTTTTAACCCTTCCAAAGGCTCGAATATCTCAATTTCATCTGTTACTATAATTTCAGCTTAAGAGTATTAAGAACTCAGAGCTATCCCGTTCAATTCTCACATTTAGGTAATAACATGACATCAAGCGCTACTCGTTTTGTCGATTTAACTGCAGCTGAACTTGTCGAACACGCAATTAGCCGTGGCGAAGGGACTTTAGCCGCAAATGGAGCTTTCGTAGCTAAAACTGGCCGTCGTACAGGTCGTTCACCAAGTGACCGTTTTATCGTTAAAGAGCCAAGCACCGAAACTGAAATCCAATGGGGCAATGTTAACCGTCCTTTCGATGCTGAAAAGTTTGATGCGCTATGGGCACGTGTAGAAGCACACGTACAGGAAAATGACCACTTCGTCTCTCACCTAGAAGTTGGCGCAGATCCTGAACACTACCTTCCAGTTGTTGTAACAACTGAAACAGCGTGGCACCACATCTTCGCTAAAAACATGTTTATTGAACCTAAATCATACAATGCATCAGATTTACCTCAGTGGCAGATCTTAAATGTACCTTCATTTGTATGTGACCCAGAGCGTGATGGCACAAACAGCGATGGTACAGTTATCATCAACTTTGCACAGCGCAAAGTACTACTGGCAGGTATGCATTACGCCGGTGAAATGAAGAAGTCGATGTTCTCTGTTCAGAACTTCCTACTTCCTGCAAAAGGTGTTTTACCAATGCACTGTAGTGCAAACGTTGGTGAAGCTGGCGACACAGCATTATTCTTCGGTCTTTCTGGTACTGGTAAAACTACTTTATCAGCAGATCCAACGCGCTTCCTTATCGGTGATGACGAGCACGGTTGGGCACCTGGCAGCGTATTTAACATCGAAGGCGGTTGTTACGCTAAATGTATCGACCTTTCGCAAAAGAACGAACCTGTTATCTGGAACGCAATCAAGTTCGGTACAATTCTAGAAAACGTAGTACTAGATGAAAACCGTGTACCAGACTTTAACGACACAAGCCTAACGCAAAACACGCGTGCAGCTTACCCACTAGAGCACGTTGAAAAGCGTAAAGTTGAAAACCGTGCAGGTGAGCCAAAAGCAGTTGTATTCTTAACATGTGACGTAAGTGGTGTTCTACCACCAGTATCTGTACTTTCTGAAGAAGCAGCAGCTTACCACTTCTTAAGTGGTTACACAGCGAAAGTAGGTTCAACTGAAATCGGTTCAACGTCTGACATCGAGTCAACGTTCTCAACTTGTTTCGGCGCACCATTCTTCCCACGTCCAGCTGGCGTTTACGCAGAGCTTCTAATGAAGCGTGTACGTGAGTTTGGCGCGAAAGTATACCTAGTTAACACAGGTTGGACTGGTGGTCCTTACGGCATTGGTAAGCGTTTTGACATCCCTACAACACGTGCTGTTGTTGATGCAATCGTATCTGGTAACCTTGCTGATGTTGAAACTCAACACATCGAGTCACTAAACCTAGACGTACCAGTAGCAGTACCTGGTGTTGCAACTGAACTTCTTAACCCAATCAATACTTGGGAAGACAAAGAGAAGTACGCTGAGTACGCAGCTAAATTAGCAACTGACTTCCAAGCTAACTTTGAGAAGTACGATGTATCAGAAGCGATTAAGCAAGCTGGTCCTCGCGGCTAATTAACACAACCAATTCCTTTATCAAAAGCGCCCCTCGTTGGGCGTTTTTTTGTGCCTGAAATACAGCATGTTAACCTGTTTAATTTGGGTAAGATTAAAATTAATAGATGAGCAAGCACCTTGCTGAAGAGGTGTCTTATGAGCACTCGTTGACTCATATGAGCCTCTGCCCATACCAACCAAGATGAACATATTAGCTTCATAGATATAGCTGAGTGGATATTGATTGCGTCGATATAACCGCTAGCTTAAACGTTTGGTTAAGCCTACCCCAGAAAAAGTTTCTATACCCTCGTAGCACCTACTTTGTGTCGGGTTTGTATTTCCTTTTTTAACCTTCTACACAACTGACACTAGCTACTTTTGATAGACTCCATACTGACAACAAACCAACTTCAATTTACCACTACAAAGAGACAGCGATAAGAAGCTATGACTAGTTATCATAGCCCTGACTAGCAAGCTGCACACTGGCAATATTATCGCGAGTAATCAACAAAACTTGCTTTAACTCTACAGAATAAAAGAAGCTAAACCGCTCAGTTTCTGTGACTAACTTTAAATAGTCAAAACGAAGCTTGGGCTGCTCATAAATTGATACTGGATTTACCAAGTCAATCTGATAAACCTTCCCCCCCTCTTGGAGCACACTTTTTGCATCACTATGGCCGCTTACAGCTGAGTAAATCATTGGCATAGTAAGAAGAGCAAACATACCTAAAATAAGAGGATTCACCTTATAAAAAGGCCGCCATGTCTCAAACCAGCTTCTCCAACCTACACTCTGCTCAGCACGCTTTGACTTAGCTTTCTCACTTTTTTGTATTAAGAAAAACCCGATTGCCATGGTGCTTATCGCTCCAATGCAAGAATATAAAATTTGCGGTGTTGCCAAAAACGCCATGAAGAAATCAACCAGCTCTAGATATTTAATAATGTCCACACCAACGCCACGCCCAAGTACATAGAGATAAATTAAACCTGAGAAACTGAGCGCCAGATAAGTTGTGGACAACAACACACTGGGATGCTCGTAAAAAAAAGCTTTGCTTTTTTCTAACGAAGATTTAAACCAAGCGAAATATGCTTCATCAGTTGTGATACGATTCATATCTCCCCCTGCTTTACATTAAAAATAGTGGCGATATTTCCAAGAGGTACTACTACCGATTTTTTCGTATCAGGGTGGTAAATAAACACATACCGGCTTGTACTGGCGACCACTTTTACTTTATTTAATTTTGTGATCGTTTTACCCAGCCAATTTACCGGGTAGTTAAAACTGACTTCGACTAAATCTGACTTTGTATGTTTGATGGCGCTAGCTCGACTCTCTGCCAAAATATTTGCACTAAAAAAAATCGCGATGACTGAAGAGCTAAAGCCATATAAAACGGGGATCTTTAAAAATGGTCGGTTCATGGCATTCATAAATTTGCCAATAGATAAAAATTGAATACTTGAAGAAGCACGATCTATGGGAATAAAGAAGACCAATAGCAGCAGAAAGGCAACGAATGCTCCGAGTAACCAAAAGCTTGAAAAAATAATCGTAAGAAAATCACCGAGCCCAATGTGTTTTAGCCCATCAAAACCAAAGTGAGACAACAAACACGTCAGATAGTACAGACCCGCACCACTTGAAACCAAGTAAATTACAGCTGGCAAAAGACTGGGGTTAACTTTTAAAAAGCGCTTCACTTCAAGCAACTGTCGAAGATAGCGAAAATGATAAACGCGAGTTAAATGATCCATATTTATGCTTTTTATTTTTTCTTTGATTTTAACGCCATCGTTGCTTTATGTCATTACGCTTAGAGGCACAAAAAACGCGACCTTGGTCGCGTTTTTTACTTTTTAAAAGTGATTACTGGAATACCACGTTTTCACTGCCAGGTAAGGGTTGAAACTCGCTAACCAGTTGCTCACAATCTTTAAGAATATCTTTCTCAAGACGTTCTTCAGCACGCCAGCGCTCAGTGTCCATTTTGAAGATTTCTTTTTTAGAGTACTTCTTACGTGCATCGTGCGTCGGCATGTCTTTTACCACTTCATACATTTGATGAATGCCCGGGTAAGTTTCTTCTAGGTTAACTTCTTTCTCAAAACCATATTGAGAGATAAGAACCCAAATACGCAAACACCCTTCCGAATACTCACATTGCTTTTGATTCATGGCTTTAGCAATGAGATTAATACTGTCAGCAAGCTTGGCATTACGCTCTTGACGCTTTTTCTTTTGCTCAGCTTCATATTCTGCACGCTTTTTGGCAATGAGTTCATTTTGAGCTTTCACTTGCCAAATCAGCTTACCTGCATAAAAAGATAAACCAGCAATAATAAGTGCACCAATAACCAGTGCAATGATCCACTCAGTTGCCATTATTTATACTCTTCCTCTTCATCGTCGTCATCAAACCACTCATTAGCCAAATCGTCTGACATGAAGTTCTCTAATGGATCATCTTCAATGATGTCATCTTCTTCAAACTCATCATCAATACCGAGTAGCTCACACAGCTCTTGGTGACGTGCTACTGAGCGATTGAAGAACTTCGCATCTTTACCTGTGATCAACTCACCACGTTCATGCTGCTCCAGTAGCTTCATTAGACGTGGATCATTCTCTAGCTGTTCTAACTCTTGCTCAGGAGTAAGTGACGGCTTCACTTCTTTTAACTCAACCTGAGGTTTTAAGTGACGCATCATCTTAGGCTCAGTTGATTCAGGCTTTACCACTTCTGGTTTCAAACTAATTGGCTTTTTACTACCTAAACGCTTATCTTTATTGCTTGAGCCTGCAGTTACTTGCTTGCCTTCTTTAAGCGCCTCTGGTGCATTACGTGACCCGGCTTTGGCTCCCTTAGACTTTTTCTTGCGCTGGTCTTTTAGAGCGCGAAGTTCTAATAGCTTTTCTTTACTTAAACGCGGGGTGCCCGTTTGAGCTACCTTACGTGATTTTTTCTTTCTAGTCATAAATCTTCTCTGTCGTTACTTTTTCGACTTAGTTAATACAATGACGTCATTGCCGATAAACTCAACCTGACAGTCAAAGCGCGCCGCGACATAGTCAAATGTTTCACGGCTAAAGAATGCGATATGGGTTAAATCATTTTTATAGTGCCACTGAGCAAACCGATTTTGATCAATAATCAGTTTAGTCATCAATACCAAAGGACCGCCAGCGTCGAGTAGTGACAACAATTTTGCTAACACCTCTCCGGGCTGAGATAGATGCTCAATTACTTCGGTGCACGTTATGAAGTCATACGTTTTAGTTAGCGCTTCAGGCTCGTTTGCATAAAACAAATCAAAACAAGCCATTTCAAAGCCTACTTCTTTGAACATTTCTGCCAATAAAGGCCCTGGCCCACAACCAAAGTCTAAGCCCTTGCTGTGTGAAGGTACTCTTTCTATCGTCGGCTCAAAAGCACGAGATAAAAAGCGACGATAACCTTCATCATGTAAGCTATTTTCGTGAGTATCGTAGATGGCTTTTTCATCTTCAGGAGATAAACGATCTCGCTCATCAACAATCACAAGTGCACACTGCGTACATTGTAAATAACGGCGACGTTTATCTTGGTGATAAGGCTGTAACTCATCTGAGCCACATAAACCACATACTGACATGATGAATAAGATACCGACTTTGAAATTGGTCGGCTATTGTACCAGCAAAGCACCGCGGCACAAATAAAAAGGCGGCAGAGATTACTCTCTACCGCCTATCTAATCTGAGCGTCACAAACTTGGACACTTCTCCCTTCGACTTTTTTAAGCCTTATTATTATTTTTATTTACTATCCGTATTTTTATTAGTGCTTCCGTACATAGTCCATATTGTTTTTATTTTATACTTCCATGAGACTATTTTTTTATTTTCGGTCTTCCTAACGCTTTCTTGTTCATCCATAGAGTACCAAGTTAGTACTAACTATTGCTGCCTACGCTTCCAGTTGCGATGTTTCCATTTTATTTTGTTGTCTTGGCAACACGTAATAATCTACTCCTTAATGATTTTGTTACAACTGGTTAATAACCTTTTTTTTGAAAAGATCTGAATCAGCTTTATTTGATCAAAATAAAAACAATAACTTACGCTTATTTAATAGATAAATTTAAGCAATAACTTACACTCATCTATGGCAAATGTCTTACAAATGGAATGGGAATTATCTAACAGGTATTCGAGGATCAAAAAAGGCAGCCAAGGCTGCCTTTTGACTAATATATAGTTTATTATCAGAAAGATAACTAAACTATACTACTTTAGTAGCTTAGCGATTAGTGTAAGCCACCTAAGTACTTAGAAAGTACTTCAATATCTTTATCTGTTAATTTCTTCGCGATATCACGCATCATGCCATTCATGTCATTGTTACGTGAACCATCACGGAATTTCTCAAGCTGCGCTTTGATATATCCAGGATGTTGGAAAGATATTTTCGGGAACTTTGCAAGTGATGTACCGTTACCACGTGGACCGTGACACGCTGCACATGAAGGAATACCGCGCTCAGCATCACCTGCCATGTATAACTTTTTACCTACTTCAACTACATCTTCAGGTGTTGTACCTGCACTCATAGTTAGAGAAGCGAAATAAGCAGATAGGTCTTTCATATCTTGATCTGAAAGCGGCATAGCCATACCACTCATTACAGGATCCATACGACCTTCTTTACCACCAGACGTCATACCTAGCTTAAACTCTTTTAACTGCTTATAAATATAGTCAGCGTGCTGACCTGCAATTTTTGGATAAATGTTTACAGGTGCGTTGCCATCTGGACCATGACACGCGGCACAAGTAGCAGCCTTCGCTTTGCCTGCTTCGGCATCGCCATCAAATGCTAGTGCGTTGCTCGCTGACAAGCTACCAAGCAACATCGTTAAAGTTAATGCTATTTTTTTCATGGTAAATTCTCTGTTTCCGACCCTGTAATTAATACCTAGCGATTGAAACACCTATTTTCAGGGTTGCTAGGGAAAAATCAATGCTATTTTTACTTTGCTAGTTGGCTATTCTACACGATTTAAATTTTTCTGGCACGTTTTCTACTCATATTAGACTTATAAATTATAGGGTTTTGACCTAGATTAATTTTAAAAATCAATAAAAAAGTCATTTCACACTGAAATCATCTGTAAATGCTTGCTTTTGCCAAATAACTAACTGGTATAAAATAGCCTAATTAATATCTTCAATCTGTCAGGAGAGCCCGTGATCAAGTCACGTATGAAATACCAAACAGCCACATTTATTACCAGTGCACCAGATATCAGCCGTCTACCAATTGATTCTGGTATTGAGGTCGCATTTGCTGGCCGTTCGAACGCGGGTAAATCAAGTGCATTAAATGCATTGACCGATCAAAAGCTAGCAAGAACCAGTAAGACACCGGGTCGTACGCAACTTATCAATACCTTCGAGTTAGATGAAGATAAGCGTTTAATCGACTTACCGGGTTATGGCTTTGCAAAAGTCCCTCTTGAGATGAAGAAAAAGTGGCAACGCGCGCTGGGCGAATACTTACAAAAGCGTAAGAGTCTAAAAGGCATCGTTGTCCTAATGGATATTCGCCATCCACTTAAAGATTTAGATATGGACCTAATTAACTGGGCGGTCGATTCAGAAATCCCAGTATTAGCGCTATTAACCAAAGCAGATAAATTAAAGCAAGGTAAGCGTAAAGCTGAAGTGCTTCAGGTTAAAAAGAAATTAGCTGAACTCGACGCAGACATTACCGTATGTGCTTTCTCTTCATTGAAAGGCATTGGCTTAAAAGAGCTAGCTTGGAAACTTGATGACTGGTACTTAGGCCCTTATAAGCCTGAAGATGACGTTGAAGCAGATTCAGAGCCTGCACAGCCAGACTCTGAATGAGCACATTAAGTCAGATAATGTGACTGTCCCGCTGAGTTAAGATAGAGACCTTTTTCATCTTGCTCAGCGCTTTCTGCCCACTGATAATAAACCGCCCTATTCACCCTTGCCGCCAAGCCATAACTTAGCTTTAAATAAGGCACTTCTTGCCCTTGATATAAACGAATTTCGATTTCAAATTCACCCAATATCGGCCATTCTCGTTCAAGATTGTCTTGGCAAACAATCACATTACCTTGCTCTGAACTTATTACTCGCCAACCAACAATGATAAATGGCACATCTTCTACATCAACCTCACACTGTTCTGCAGGTGTTGTAACGGTATAAACCCCGTCCTGATACTGCAATACACTGGCAAATAACCGGCAAAGTGCCTGCCTTTTAATCTCAGAGTCTTGGTAGTACCAACACCCTTCTTTATCAATGCGAATATCACCGCTACTGCAAGTTTGTTGTGGCCACTTTTCGGTTGGCGCGTGCGGCGTCAGTAACGCCGCTTGTAATTCATTCAGGCTTTGCATTCTTATCTGACCGATGCTCGGGAGAACTAAAAGTCTTGCTGGTTAAATACCAAATTAAAGGTCACAGGCACAGATTGCGCAATGCTGTCTAGTCCTGCAATTTTACGCAGCGCTTCGATACCCTGTTCAAGTTTATAATCAGCGGCATTCACTAAAACTGCTTTTGTCGGGCTAACGATTAATTGCCTTGCCGTTTGCACAACCGCTAGATCTAACATGAGCTGTTGCTTTTGGCCATGCAGATTAAGTGTCACCGGTACTGATTTTAGTACCTGATGGCCTGGTTTTAAGCTACCTAAATACGGCGCTAAATCGGCTTCAATCACAGCTGTAGGAAATTGCGTGACATTAAACAACATTTTTTGCATGCGCTCATTACGAATCGGGATCAGCGACTCAACACTCGCCAACTCAATCACCATGCTTAATTGATTGTCATCTATCTGCGCTGAAAGTTGTTCAAAGTGATGATTTTCAGCAATGCTGTTTTTTTTAATAGAAGTGAAGCTCAGTTGGCTTGCATCGTTATCTAATTGCCAGGCGGCAAATTCTTGAGTTGATAATAATGTCAGAGAAAGAAGCAAAGGTTTAAGCATAACGAGTCCTATCTAAAATTATGTATTAAAACTATTACGGTATGAATTTGAAAACCGATTTAGCAAAAATTGAATTAATGTCAGAAAGGTACAGTGTAACTGTCGAGGAATTATGAAGGAATTACAAAGAATAAAAATCGTGAAGAAAAAAACGGCCCTCGAAAACTAGGAGGGCCGCTATAGCAATTCTGGGGAGAAGCTATCAATACTCTGTATCTTCTTGCGAGAGATACATCATCAACAGGATGTCCTACAGGATGAGGACGCGCGCACTGTAACAAATGGATACAAAAAAATAAATGCCAAAAAGCAAAACTTAGGCCAATTTGATATTTTTTAAACATTCTGTTGTCTAAGTTTACGCTTTTTTTACTTTATCTGCTTTGTGAGCCTTGCTGCTCCTGTGTATTAACTTAATTACTCTATTTTCTGCAGACATAAAAAAAGAGGCATAAAGCCTCTTTTTTAAAGTTCTAGCAAGCTAATTAGTGTGCTTGTTCCCAGTTGTCGCCGTAATCAGCTTCAACTAACAATGGCACATCTAAATTAACCGCTTCGCTCATTAAAGAACAAATGCGTTCGCTAAACGCTTCTACTTTGTCTTTCGCTATTTCAAATACTAATTCATCGTGTACTTGCATAAGCAGTTTGATGTCATTAGTCGTTTGTGTAGCGAGCCAATCCGCCACTTTCAGCATGGCTTTTTTGATGATATCAGCGGCGGTGCCTTGCATTGGTGCATTGATCGCTGCGCGTTCTGCCGCCTTGCGACGCGCACCATTTCTTGCCTTGATATCTGGCAAATGCAAGCGACGACCAAATAGCGTTTCGACATACCCTTTTTCAGCCGCTTCTTCGCGCGTACGCTCCATATATTCAAGTACACCCGGGAAGCGCTCAAAATACTTATCCATATAATGCTGTGCTTCATTACGTGGAATATCGAGCTGACGCGCTAAACCAAAGGCACTCATGCCGTAGATCAAACCGAAGTTAACCGCTTTTGCTTTACGACGCATGTCCGAGGTGACTTCTTCAAGCGGAACACCGAATACTTCTGAAGCCGTTGCACTGTGTACGTCTTTACCTTCTGCAAATGCTTTCAATAAACCGGCATCTTGTGACAAGTGCGCCATAATACGCAATTCAATCTGGCTGTAGTCCGCCGCCAAGATCACGTGCCCTTCATCGGCAATAAATGCCTGACGAATGCGACGACCGGCTTCGTTACGAATTGGAATATTCTGTAAGTTTGGATCGCTTGAGCTTAGACGGCCTGTTGCAGTCACAGCCTGATGATAAGAGGTATGCACACGACCCGTTTCAGGGTTCACTAGCTTAGGCAGCTTCTCAGTATAAGTAGACTTAAGCTTAGCTAAACCACGATGTTCAATGATAAGTTTCGGCAACGGATAATCATGTGCTAATTCTTGCAGTACTTCTTCAGCCGTTGAAGGGGCACCTTTAGGGGTTTTCTTCAATACCGGCAAGCCAAGCTTATCGAATAAGATCGCTTGTAGTTGCTTAGTCGAACTTAAGTTAAATTCTTCCCCAGCAATCTCGTACGCTTCTTTTTCAAGTTCAGTCAGGCGCGCAGCGATTTCGACACTTTGCTCGGCCAACATTTGGCTATCAATTTTCACACCGGTGCGTTCGATATTTGATAACACAGATAGCAACGGCAGTTCAATGTCGTTAAATACAGGGAGCAGCTCTGATTGCTCTTTCAGCATAGGCCAAAGTTGGTTATGTAGACGCAATGTGATGTCAGCGTCTTCTGCGGCGTAAGGTGCAGCTTTCTCTAGCTCAATTTGATTAAATGTAAGTTGCGCTTTACCTTTACCGGCAATTTCTTCAAAGCTGATATTTTTATGGCCTAAATATTTTAGTGCCAGCGAGTCCATATCATGACGTGTGCCCACACTATTAAATACATAAGACTCGAGCATAGTATCAAATGCGATACCATTGAGTTCTAAACCAGCTCTAGCTAATACGCTTTTATCGTATTTAAGGTTCTGCCCTACTTTTCTCACATTGTCGTCAGCCAGAATTGGACCTAATACGTCGAATACTAGCGCTTTCGAAAGTTGCTCCGGCGCGCCCATGTAATCATGCGCAATCGGTAAGTAAGCGGCTTCGCCTTCTGTCACGGCAAAGCTCATACCAACCAAGTCAGCTTGCATGTAGTCTAAACTCGTCGTTTCTGTATCAAATGCTATTAGCTCTGCACTTTTAAGCTTTTCGGCCCAAGCGGTTAACTGAGCTTCAGTTAAAATGGTTTCGTAATGCGCTTCGATTTTTTTCGCTTCAGGCTGTGCTTGCTCTGCTGCTGTTCTAGGCGCTTCTTTACCGTCGAGTAATTCACTAAGCCAACGCTTAAATTCACATTGCCCATAAAGTTCGATCAAACGATCTTTATTCATGTCAGCAATCGCGAAAGTCTCTAGGTTTTGTTCAACTTCAACGTCTAGTTTAATGGTCGCTAATTCATAGGACAGCTCTAGTTGCGCTTTATGTTCTTCTAGCTTTTTGGCCATGGTTTTAGAACCACGGAAACCAAGACCCGCAATATCATCCAGTCTTTCATAGAGTGACTTAATAGAACCAATGCCTTGCAGCATAGCCAGTGCAGTTTTTTCACCCACACCAGGTACACCTGGGATGTTATCAACCTTATCACCCATAAGGGCAAGATAATCAATGATAAGCTCAGGACCAATACCAAACTTATCAACCACCCCTTGTGGATCTAGTACGGTGTCAGTCATGGTATTAATTAAGGTGACATGCTCATTCACGAGTTGAGCCATATCTTTATCGCCCGTGCTGATCAACACATGACGTTGCTGCTCAGACGCAATGCGCGCAAAAGTACCAATCACATCATCGGCCTCAACGCCTGTGATGCTGACTAAAGGTAAACCCATCGCTTTGATGATCTCATGGATCGGTTCAATTTGCGTACGCAGATCATCAGGCATTGGCGGGCGATGCGCTTTATATTCGCTGTACATTTCATTTCTAAATGTCGGACCCTTGGCGTCAAATACCACAACCATATGGCTCGGGTTAAATTGCCTAACCAGGCTCTTCAACATATTGATCACACCATAGATGGCCCCCGTCGCTTCACCTTTTGAATTGGTTAAATGCGGTGGAGCATGATACGCACGGAATAAATAAGAAGAACCATCGACCAAGATCAAAGGATTTTCGGGGATCTGAGACATAATTTAGTGGATCCTAAATGAACTTTTAAAAACCCAGTAAGGATGCCATAAGCAAACGGATAACTCGAGTAATTATGTCCAGATAAAGCCTATTCGAAGCAGAACAATCTGTGGATAACTTTGTAGATAAAGATGTAAATATTCAGGTTTTAAATTTCAAGATCGAGAAAACAGCCCTAAAACCTTTTATTTTAAGGGGTTTTAACATTTTGCGCTTAAACAGAAATATAAAGCGAAATGTGGAAAAGCTATTTTATTGGCGGTCATTGCCACTGTTATTATTTACCACTCTTCCAAAGCGGGCGGTTATACTACCAAGATTTGATCAGAGATCAAACAAGATCCTTTATAATTTTTTGATCTGAACATACACTACTTTCAATATAAATAGATTTATCAACTTTAAAGAAGGAAAAACCATGAAAAAAGTCGCGATAATACTAAGTGGCTGTGGCGTGTTTGATGGTGCCGAGATCCATGAGTCTGTTCTAACTATGTTGCATTTAGAAATGGCAGGAGCAAGTTACCAATGCTTCGCACCAAATATTGATCAACACCATGTGGTTAATCATCTTAATGGCGAAGAAATGGACCAAAAGCGCAACGTACTTATTGAAGCCGCGCGTATTGCGAGAGGTGAAATACATGACCTTGAGACGCTTAATGCAAATGACTTTGATGCACTCGCGATCCCTGGTGGTTTTGGCGTAGCGAAAAACTTAAGTGACTTTGCGTTTAAAGGCGGTGATTCAACGATTCTTGCAGCTTTAAAAACTGCTTGTGAAGCATTTAATCAACAAAAGAAACCTATCGCTTATGTCTGTATCGCCCCTGCATTGGTTGGTCATATTCATGCTAAAGGCATCAAAGCAACCATTGGCAATGACGCAGACACTGCCGCTGCTATGTCTGCATTAGGTGCTGAACATATTAACTGTGCAGTTGATAACATAGTTATTGATGAAGCTCAAAAGGTAATTAGTACGCCAGCTTACATGCTTGCTCAATCTATTTCAGAGGCATCCGCAGGCATTCAAAAAGCCATGACCAAGCTTGTAGAGTTAGCTTAATCCACTCTAAGTCAGAGGCTAAAATTGCGTTAACGCAAAAAATAATCAGTTTTTAGTCTAATTTGCCAAGTTAACGTTTTATAAATCAACAGGTGGCGTTATAATCGCGTGATTATTCCGTCATCTATCGTGATTGAGCACATCACCAACGAAGTGAGCAAGACAAATGAAAAAACTTTCAGCAGCTTTATTATTGCTATCAACAACTGTTTACGCACAACCTTTTGATAACGCTTTAACTGACGAAGCGATTAAAAAACGCTTAGCACCAGTAGGTTCAGTATACTTAGCAGGTGCAGCAGCTGCCGCTCCAGCAGCGCCTACCGGCCCTCGTTCAGGTGAGCAAGTTTATCAAGTGTCATGTGCTGCTTGTCATGGTACAGGTGCACTAGGCGCGCCAAAAACAGCTGATGACTGGGCTGCTCGTTTGACAAAAGGTCGTGAGTTATTAGTAGAGCATGCAATTAATGGTTTTAATGCAATGCCTCCTCGCGGTACTTGTATGGATTGTTCTGATGAAGAGATTGCAGCAGCAGTCGATTTCATGACTAAAAAGTAATACTTTTTAATGAGAGGTGACTATCACCTCTCATTTAAATTCAATTTTTCTCAACTCCCCATTTTGTTCCCTATTTTCTCCTTGACCCTCCATGACAAAAGTGAAATCATAAGCTTAATAAATAAGCAATATTAATTATAATTGGGTAAAATCATTGGAAGATCCCGCACTTTTAGCTACTCGCTTAAAGTATAAAAATAAGAAGCTAAACAAGCTCTTACAAAAGTACAAACAGCGAGATCAATTACAGAATGCACTCATACAATTGTCTGAGCTGGCTAATACTGTGGCTGAGCTAACTCTGCTGTACCCGGCTATTCACGATATACTTAAGCAATACTTACCTAGCAACAGCTTTTACGTCGTGTTGCAAAACCAATATACCCAGTCCTTAGAGTTGTCTTATTTCATTGATGAAAAAGATGGTATCTCTGTGCCAATTCAAGAGTCACATCACTTTTCTGAAGGCGTTACTGGTTTCACTTTTAGAAAAGGCGAAACCGTTCATATCAATAAGCAAGAAATGAGTCGTCTTAGTGAAGAAGGCCAGTTTAAATTGCTTGGCACACCCGCTGAACACTGGCTAGGCGTGCCGATCCGCCAAAATAGACACATTATTGGTGTGATGGTGACACAAAGCTATGAAGCTGATCTCAGCTATAATGAACAGCAAGTGGAGCTACTTGAATTTATCTCACTTTATTTGGGTACAGCCATAGAGCGCGTTAAGAAACGTGAGTTACTTGAATCTGAAGTAAAAATTCGTACTCGTGCAGTCATGCAAAGTAACGAAGCGCTAAATAAAGAAATAGAAAGTCGAAAACGCGCGTTAGAGCGCCAGCAAATTCTTTTCAAAATCTCAGAGCTAGCAACACAGTTTACTGACATAGACGATGTATACAAACAAGTACATCGTATTATTCGTTCAATTACGTTTGCTGATAATCTCTATATTGCTTTATATGACAAAGAATCTAACTGGTTAAGTTTTCCTTATTGTATTGATGAAGTTGGTGATTACTGCCCACGCCCTTTTGCCAATGGCTATAGCGAGCTTGTTATTAGTACAGAGCGCAGTCAGTTAATTAACCGCGAGCGTGCCGATAAACTGATCAAGCAACAAATCGTCATTCGCAGCGGTGATGATATTACTAAAGCAGCAAGCAGCTGGATGGGTGCACCGCTCAAAACAGCAAATGGTGTTATTGGTCTCATTGCTTGCCAAGCTTACGATGACGCGTATGAATTCACGCATGAAGATCTTGAACTTATTTCGTTCATTTCAAATCAAATCGCATCGGTTTTACAAACCCATCTTGCCAATCAAGCACTGAAACTAAGCCACCAACAGTTAGAGCAGCGCGTTGCAGATAAAACCAAAGCATTACAGCAAAGTAATTTGCATCTACAAATGCAAATTGAAGAGCGTAAAAAAATTGAAAAGCAGCTCTATCACGATGCGCATCACGATCCGCTAACAGGTTTGCCAAATCGCAGTTTGTTCTTAACTCAATTAGAAAAGACATTACTCAAATATCAAAGACACCCTGATTATAATTTTTCAGTACTCTTTATTGATTTAGATAAGTTCAAAGAAATAAACGATGAGTTAGGCCATCAAGCCGGTGATCAATTCTTAATCTGGGTCAGTAAAGCTTTTGGTGAGTGTATTAGAGATCATGATTTACTCGCTCGTCTTGCTGGTGATGAATTTGTCATTTTATTAGATCACCTCAGTGATAAACAACAAGCTGAAGACGTCGCTAAACGCATTATAAAAGTGATGCAGCAGCCGTTCGTAATGAAAGGACAAACCGTTTACAGCGGCGCCAGTATTGGTATTACCTATTCAAACAAACGCTATCAACATATTGACGAAATTATTCGCGATGCCGATGCCGCTATGTATTACGCTAAAAATGCAGGCAAAGGTCGCTATGAGTTTTATCACCCTCTGCTGACCGCAGGCACTACCTCAAATAAAGTTGAAGCTGAACAACATAATTTAAGTAGCTTAACGACACACTTTAGGTCAACCGATGTCATCGACTTCTCAAGTAATCAAGTACAGCTACAGCTACTCGAGATCTTCGGCAATCATCCTATTTTAGGCAGCACCAGTTTTGATGTGTTAAAGAAGTTCACCGCTGAGAAAAATGAATTACTCGATCTCGAGTTTGCTTTGTTGAAAAAAGCGCTGTTCTTAAGTGAAACACATCATCAAGAGCTCTTATTTAGCTGTGCCGCAGTCGTACTCGAAAGCGATAACTTTACACACCTCTGCCATTTACTAAAACAGCATAAACATAACGTGTGCTTATTATTTAGTGAGGAAGAGCTCAGGTTTGCATCTAGTACGCAATTGCAAAACCTCGAAGCGCTCACGCAGATGGAATTTGCCGTTGGCCTTAATGACTTCGGTAAAGATCGCTGTGATTTAAGTCTGATTAGTAAAATTAACTTCCAGTACTTACTACTCAGCTCGACTTTTAGTAAACGCGTTTTGCAGCAACCTTGTTACGAAGTGCAACTGCAAGGTGTATTAGCAGTGACTAAGATGCGTCACTGCAAAGTAATTGCCAAAGGCCCTGCCATTCTAAATTTCAGAACCTTGTTAGAAAACCATGGCTTGCAGTTATTCTTCGGCAAGCAAGTCAACTACGATAAAAATACTCGAGGCAATTCTTTCATCGAACTCACCTCAGAGTCAGAACCTTTATCGCTTTAACATAGCACGTAAATTAGCAACACGTGCTTGCCCTGATTGCATACGTTCTTGTTGTGATTGCACCGTTTTCTTCTGACCTTCAATTTGTAAATCATCTTGTGGTAATTCTTGCACAAAACGACTCAACTCCGGTGTAGATACTTCACCAAACTGTCGACGGTTCTTCGCATATGTCATAGTCAAAGTTTGCTGCGCGCGAGTGATCCCTACATAGGCAAGACGACGCTCTTCCTCTACGTTATCTTCATCAATACTGGTCTGGTGTGGTAAAAAGCCCTCTTCCATCCCCACCATAAAGACATGCGGATATTCCAAACCTTTAGAGGCATGCAGTGTCAGTAACTGCACTGCATCGCTATCGTCTTCTTCTTCGTTACGCTCTAACATATCGCGAAGTGTTAGCTTGCTGACTACTTCGGGCAAGGTCATCGGTGGGTTATCAGCATCACCCGTTAACATATCGGTGATCCAACGATATAGCTCAGAGACGTTTTTCATACGCATTTCTGCCGCTTTTGCACTCGGTGAAGATTCATATAAATACGCTTCATAATTAATTTCACGTACCATGTCTTTCACCGCTTCTAATGTGTCTCCACGCGTTGCTCTATCTGAAAGCTCAACCACCCAACGGGCGAAACCCATGAGCGCATTAAAGCCACGCCCTGCTAGTCGGCTTGCCAGTTCAGGCTCAAAACACGCCTCGAATAAACTGATGTGCTTTTCGTTGGCTAAGCTACCTAACTTTTCGAGCGTAACCGGGCCAATTTCTCGTCTTGGTGTATTCACAATACGTAAAAATGCGTTGTCGTCATCCTGATTCACTAACAAGCGTAAGTAAGCCATGATGTCTTTGATTTCACTGCGTGCAAAGAACGACATGCCACCACTTATTTTGTAAGGAATACGGTTACTCATTAGCGCTTTTTCAAACACTCGCGCTTGGTGGTTACCGCGATATAAAATGGCGTAATCTTTATAACTGGTACGCTTCATAAACTTATGGGAGATGATTTCGGCAACTACGCGTTCTGCTTCGTGCTCTTCGTCTTTGGTCGCTATCACTCGAATTGGGTCGCCATAACCGAGTTCACTAAACAGCTTTTTATCAAATTCATGCGGGTTATTGGCGATCAAAATATTCGCAGCTTTCAGAATTCGCCCTGCACTTCGGTAATTTTGCTCCAGCTTAATCAAGCGTAATCCCGGGAAATCTTTTGACAGCAATACTAAGTTTTGCGGCTTTGCCCCACGCCAAGAATAAATTGATTGGTCATCATCCCCTACCACGGTAAAGCGCGCGCGTTCACCCACCAGCAATTTAACTAACTGATACTGACTGGTATTGGTATCTTGATATTCATCCACCAGCAAATAACGAAAACGCGCCTGCCAGCGTTCTCTCACATCAGAATTTTGCG
The DNA here is from genome assembly GCF_040104455.1 of Pseudoalteromonas sp. BZB3. Taxonomy (NCBI): domain Bacteria; kingdom Pseudomonadati; phylum Pseudomonadota; class Gammaproteobacteria; order Alteromonadales; family Pseudoalteromonadaceae; genus Pseudoalteromonas; species Pseudoalteromonas sp. BZB3. Next base: position 40,668 of record NZ_JBECOS010000005.1, read on the forward strand.
CCAGCAGTAAAGTGGGGATCATGATTAAGTCATCAAAATCTAACGCGTTATATGCACGTAACTGCACCGCATAACGGGCATAGAGTTGCGCGAACAAGGCTTTCTGCGGTTCACGGGCTTCGCGAATAGCACGCTCAGGCAAAATAAGTTCGTTCTTCCAACTGCCAATTTGCATCTTAAGCAAATTCAGTAAATCTTTATCTCTGTCTAATTCTTTTTCGGTCAACTCTGCCAAAAGTTGGTGGGTGTCTTGATCGTCAAATAACGAAAAGCCCGGTTTAAATCCCAGTGTTTTTAGCTCTTTTTTGATGACCTCTAAACCCAAGGTGTGAAAGGTAGAAACCCATAGACCTTTTGCCTCTTGCTTACCAAGGGTTTGACTCACACGCTCCCGCATTTCTTTTGCTGCTTTGTTGGTGAAGGTTACCGCAGCAATGTTCTTCGCTTGGTATTCGCAATGTTGCACAAGGTGAGCAATTTTGTTGGTAATTACGCGCGTTTTACCTGAGCCTGCGCCCGCTAAAACGAGGCAAGGGCCACTGATATATTTAACCGCTTCATCTTGTTTAGGATTGAGTTTCATTTTTGGCAGGTCCGAAATTCTGGGGCAGTAATTCTATCGCAAAGCCCAGTGACTAACTAGTAAGATTAAACAGCATTTGATCTAGAAAGGTGCCGAAACTAAACCGAATTTGCTACTATGGCGTAAGTTTAATTAATCGCCTTCATATCAGGTAATCAATCATGATCAACCCAGCTAAAATTGAAGAGATCGCCAAGCAGATTTCTAGCAACATGCCACAGGGTGTAAAAACTCTAGCAGAGACTTTCGAGTCAAAAACCAAACAAGCTATCCAGAATAAGTTAACTGAGATGGATTTTGTCAGCCGTGAAGAGTTTGATATTCAATCACAAGTGCTGATCAGAACCCGTGAAAAGCTGATGCAATTAGAAGAAAAAGTTGCTCAGCTTGAGGCGAAACTTGCTGAGCAAGATCCTGCTGATAAGGCGGAATAAGCTAATTCTATTAGTAAAAAGGAGCCTAGCAGCTCCTTTTTTACTTTCATGTACTCATTTAAGATAACGCTCGGCAATATGTTCTACCGCCTGACGATGCATTAGGTCCACTTCACTGCCATGGCAAGTTTGCGAGTTGAGCGCTTTTAACAAGCCATCTTCTAAACCATACACCCAACCATGTACCGTGAGTTCTTGCTGTCTATACCAAGCGTCTTGCACCACATTGGTTAAACACACATTGCGCACTTGCTCAATGACATTCAACTCACACAGGGCTGCACAACGCTGTTGCTCAGCGACACTCGACAACAACCCTTGATGCTTTTCTTTTACATCGCAACATGCCTTAACCAATTATCTATCAAGCCTAATCGCGCTTCATCTAATACAGCTTGAACGCCACCACATTCGCGACGTTGCGATGCACAAATAGCCCACCCGGCATTAAATCAACAATTTCGTTCGCTGGCACCCGAGAATCAGAGCAGCCAATCCACAGATATTCAGGCTGTTGTTGCGCAGCCAGTTTGCTAAAAAATTCTGGGTGCTTTGCTTGTGTGCGCTCTGCCCAAGCTTGATTGTTTTTAAGTAAATGGTCGAGGTCACACATAATTGGGCCTTAGTTTGTTATTTTATTTGCCTGAATGAGTATGTTGCGCGGCGTTAGAGACTTTTCACAAAACTCACTGAGTTGCACATCATAGCCCGCCTGTTGCAAATACAATGCTCTATCTAGTACCAACCACAATTCAATGGCTCGTCTGAATATGTGTCTTACTAACTCGATGCGGTCGGTGATTTTCTTTCTTTGCTCACCTAAGCGCAGATAATGCTGATAGTCACATGACTCAGGTAACTCTACCTGCTTCTGCTCCGCCGCCCACTGACAGAAATCAGCAAATTCACCAGAAAATATTTGTTTATTAATAGAAGGCACGCTGACATAACGCTCGATGCCCGTCACTTCTCGACGCAACGCATCAAAACCCAAACGCCAAGTAACCTCTGTTTGCCTAACCTTGGTCACTCTGCTCGGCGCCGTAACGGTTTCTTGCAGCGCTAATTTCATATCACTGTGAGTTAATTGCAGTGTGCTTTGTTTGCCCTCTGTACTCATGGCCTCATAAGTCGGCTCGGTAAACAAGTGATAACAGCAAGGCGATAAACTAATTTTGTCACACTCTGCTTTAATGGCCTGCTGCATAAAGACCTGATGCAAACGACCACAGGCATGGAGAGCCACAGCATGTTGTTGCTGAGTAAAACAGTCATCGGTGTTATCTTGCAACACATCCGCACAGCGAAAGTGCATGTTTAAGCTCTGCTGTTTTGCGCTATGTTGCCCTTGCTCACACAAATTGGCTTGTAATTCGACACTTTGCACATGCTGTGCACCTTGGTGTGCCAAGATACGGCCTAAATGCCCTTTACCTGCACACCATTCTAATACTGGCTGCTCGCCATTATCGAGGTGTGAGACGAAATCTTGTAGCTGCAGTAATTTACGACCTTTAATGCCGTTACTGAGCCAAAAAGGCAAATCGGCTCTTTGCTGAGCGCTATAAGGTAGGGAAATTAACTGTGATAACTCTTCGACAGCAGGAATAAAATCAGCAAACACTTCATAAAGGCGAGTTTGATCAGCGTCTAGCTCTCTTACCTGCTCGTCACTGAGCTCATTTAAAAAATGTGTTAACTGTTCATCGCACCAAGGAAATTCACTGTAATCAAAAGCAACGCACTGCCAATAGGCGCGTGTTTGCTGCAAGCAATGATCTAACTGAATAAATAATGACGATAACGGCACAACACTTCCCCGACGCGAAAAATGGCTATTCTACCTCGTTTTCATTTTCTTGTGCTGACTCATTCAGCTTGTAGCGACGCTTTTTGGTGAATATAAGGTGTAAGTAGAGAGGAATACTGAATAAAGTGACTGCACACGCTGCTATCAACATCCATGACCAAGGAAAAAGTGGCTCTGACGGTTTGAGCTCATAAATAAAGCGCTCTCTAATAGCATCATATTGCGCCATATCTAAGCCATAAATTTGCCCTATCCATCGCCAATGTAACTCTGACATATTACCAATGATCACCCCTGGTGGCGCGATATAAGGGCGGAGTTTTTCAGCTTCATAGGCAATTTGCTCTACGCTTTTATGTGTGGCGTATTTCTGGTGAGTGATTTCGATACTTTCTTGTAAGTGCAACATAGCATAACGCCAGCCCTGAAGGCTGGCTTGCTTAAACTTTTCGACTAGCTCAGGACGATGCTGTAAGACGTTTTCGCTGGTAAACAAAATATCAGCATATAAATTGAGCCCATATTGTTTTGGGCAAATTTGTCTAATGACAACACCTTGTTGCTGCATCTCAAAAGGCTCATTAGAGGTATACACTTGTAAGGCATCAAACTTTCCCACCTTGAAATCTGCAATTGGCTCAAAGCCCGCATATAAAGAAATGTCATCTTCGCCGACACCAGCCTGCTCTAGCATCAGCATCAACTCTGCCACACCAAGGTGACTGACTCGTTTTCCCTTGAAGTCGACAGGGTTGTAGATATCACTGTCAGCTTTGACCATCCAGCAGTAGGGAGAAGATTGCAACATAGCAGCAATTGCAACTAGCGGTTTACCTTGTAGGCGATCGGCTAAAATACCTGAGTGAGTTACTCCAAAATGCGCCTGACCGGAGAGCACTTTAAAGTGGGTATCGGGATCTTCAATATCGGCCGGAATAATCGTGACATCCAAACCCACACGCTCATAAAAGCCTTTTTCCACCGCCATATAGTAGCCTGCAAACTGAAACTGATGGGTCCACTTTAATTGCAGCACCACAGACTCTAATGCAAAGGCTGGAGACAGAAAAAATAACAGTAAGCTTATCAAGCTAAACCGTTTGAGCATGAAAGTCCCTTGTTCTTCTAATTAGGCGTGACTAAACTATAGAAAAACAAGGGTGATTTGCAAGCACTAAGCGCTTAACTTGCTTGCTGTTGTTCAAGCTCTTGGTTCTGTAAATACTGAGCAAAACACGGGTTGTTAGTCTCGTCCCAATACTTATACCCTAACTTAGCAAGATGCAGGTTAAATAGACTCAGTTGCTCTGGCGCAATATCAAACGCAGCAAGCACATTCCCCTCTGCCGCACCATGATTACGATAATGGAACAAAGTGATATTCCACTCACTCCCAAGAGTTTCTAAGAACCGTGCTAATGCCCCAGGGTATTCAGGGAACTCAAAGCGATACAAATGCTCATTCAATGGCACTGGCGGTTTACCCCCCACCATATAACGAATATGCAATTTTGCCAGCTCGTTATCTGAAAGATCTTCAAAGCCATACCCATTGGTTTGCAGTACTGACTTAACTTCATCTAATTCTGGCTGCCCACCGCGCAAGCCAACGCCTACAAAGATTTGCGCATCACCTTCACCAGCATAACGGTAATTAAACTCAGTGATGGCTCTGCCCCCCAAAGCATGACAAAAGCGCTTGAAGCTACCTTTTTCTTCTTTAATCGTGACACCAAAAAGTGCCTCACTTTTTGCACCCAACGCGGTGCGCTCAGCAATATAGCGTAAGCGATCGAAGTTTAAGTTAGCACCAGACAAAACTGCGGCGAGTTTAAGCCCAGTCTGACCACATTGTTTGCTCCACTTAGTTAAGCCCGCCGTGGCCAATGCTCCTGACGGCTCAGCGATAGCACGTGTGGCAACAAAAATATCTTGCACTGCAGCACAGATTTCGTCTGAGCTCACCGTCACAACTTCATCACAGAACTTTTGCGCTAAACGAAAAGTTTCTTTACCTATGATTTTCACAGCAACGCCGTCTGCAAAACTGCCAACTTGCTCAAGTTCAACAGGCTCACCAGCAGTCAGTGCAGCATCTAAACAGGCGCTTTCTGCTGCCTCAACACCGATGACTTTAATATCTGGTCGTAACGATTTGATATAAACCGCCATTCCCGCGAGTAAGCCTCCACCGCCAACAGGAATAAATACAGCATCGAGGTTATGTAATTGCTGCATTAATTCACGAGCGACAGTGCCTTGTCCGATGATCACATCTGGGTCGTCAAATGGCGGTACAAATACCGCGCCTTGTTGCTCAGTCAGTGCATAAGCATGAGCTTGTGCGGCATCAAAATTATGGCCATGTAAAACCACTTCACCACCGAGGTTTCGTACTGAGTTTACCTTGATATCAGGCGTTGTGACGGGCATCACTATAGTCGCTTGATGACCTAAATGCGCCGCGCTCAATGCCACACCTTGGGCGTGATTTCCTGCAGATGCAGTGATCACTTTAGTGCCCTTAGGCAATTGGCGAAGCTTATTGTAAGCACCACGTAATTTAAATGAATAAACAGGTTGTTGATCTTCGCGTTTTAAAAACACCTGCTGGTTAAGTTGCTTGCTAAGCGAGGTCAGCTCGCTGACCTCTGTGACTTTCGCAAGCGGAGCCATATCCGCTTGGATGATGGCCCGAAAGTAATCGAGCTCTTGTGCCACCATGACTAACTTAACTCCTCGAGTTTCGCTAAATCACGCACCGCGCCTTTATCGGCACTGGTTGCTAATAAAGCATAGGCTTTTAGTGCTGGCGACACTACGCGCTGTCTATCTAATGGCTTATAAGCGTCTTTGCCACGGGCATCTTGCTTTTCACGACGCGCAGCCATTTCAGCATCGTCAATTAATAGATGGATGCCGCGATTCGGAATATCGATGTGAATGCGGTCACCATTTTCAACCAGCGCGAGCGCACCACCGCTGGCCGCTTCTGGCGAAGCGTGACCGATAGATAAACCAGAAGTACCACCCGAGAAACGGCCATCCGTTAGCAGTGCACAATCTTTATCTAGGCCCATCGACTTTAAATAACTGGTCGGATAAAGCATCTCTTGCATGCCCGGGCCACCTTTCGGCCCTTCGTAACGGATGATAACCACATCACCTTTTTGCACTTTACCATTTAAGATGCCATCCACTGCGTCATCTTGTGATTCAAACACTACGGCAGGCCCCGTGAAATCAAGCATTTCGTCAACTACACCGGCACTTTTTACAATACAACCATCTGGGGTCAGGTTACCTGAAAGTACCGCTAACCCGCCATCTTGACGGAAGGCGTGCTCAACACTGCGCACACAGCCATTTTCACGGTCAATATCAAGGGTGTCCCAACGATACTCTTGGCTCATTGCCTGAGTAGTACGAATACCTGCAGGACCTGCGCGGTAGAAGGTTTGCGCACGTTCATTATTGCTGTCAGTGGCATCCCAACGCTGTAACACATCGCCCAATGAGCCACCTGCTACATGGCCTACTGACAGGTCTAACTTTTCAGCTTTGGCGAGCTCATTCAGGATGCCCATGATGCCACCAGCACGGTGCACATCTTCAATATGATATTGCTGAGTCGCAGGCGCAACTTTACATAAGAAAGGCGTAGTACGTGATAGACGGTCAATATCACTCATATCAAAATCAACTTCACCTTCGCGCGCCGCTGCTATTAGGTGTAATACCGTGTTCGAAGAGCCGCCCATAGCAATATCTAAGGTCATGGCATTGGTAAACGCCGCTTGGTTGGCAATGTTACGTGGTAATACCGCATCGTTGTCGTTGCGATAATACTCGTCACATAAGGCAACAATGCGTTTAGCTGCCCCCATATAAAGTTGATGTCGGTCTTTGTGTGTTGCCAAAGTTGTGCCATTACCCGGTAAGGCTAGGCCTAACGCCTCCATTAAACAGTTCATCGAATTCGCAGTGAACATGCCCGAGCAAGAACCACACGTTGGGCAGGCAGAACGCTCAACTTGTTCTGAATCTTCATCACTCACCGATGGATCAGCGCCTTTTACCATGGCATCCACTAAGTCAAGCTTAATATCAATGTCGGCTAAACGGGTTTTACCCGCTTCCATTGGGCCGCCAGAAACAAAGATCACCGGAATGTTTAAACGCAGTGCCGCCAGTAACATCCCCGGGGTGATCTTGTCACAGTTAGAGATACATACCATGGCATCGGCACAGTGGGCGTTCACCATATACTCAACTGAGTCAGCAATTAGGTCGCGTGAAGGCAGTGAGTAAAGCATACCGCCGTGACCCATAGCGATACCGTCGTCGATAGCAATGGTATTGAATTCTCGAGGCACACCGCCCGCTTCACGAATGGCATCCGCCATTAAATCGCTGAGCTGATTGAGGTGCACATGACCCGGTACAAACTGCGTATAAGAGTTCACAACAGCAATGATCGGTTTTTCGAAGTCACTGTCTGTCATCCCTGTTGCACGCCAAAGTGCACGAGCACCTGCGCGTTGTCTACCTTCAGTGGTGGTCTTACTACGTAGTTTAGCCATGGTTTAGCCCTCAATAATATGCGGCAGTTTCTGGTTGCTTGCCGACTTTCCTCATTCCCAATATTCAATTCGTTGGCTGCTATTAAGGTCGCAGCCAGACCTTAAACGCTCAACAGCGTCTTAGTCGATATAAGTCAACCAACCATTCTCATCTTCACTTTGGCCTTTTACTAGGTCAAAGTAAGCTTGCTGTAATTGCTCGGTGATTTCGCCACGTTTACCCGTACCAATTTCAATTTGGTCAACGCTGCGAACCGGTGTTACTTCTGCTGCAGTGCCTGTCATGAAGAATTCATCAGCAAGATAAAGTGCTTCACGTGCAATGGGTTCTTCGCGTACTTCTAAGCCTGCTTTGCGAGCTAGGTACATCATAGTGTCACGCGTCAAACCCGGTAAGATGGCCGCAGTGGTAGGCGGTGTGAATAACACGCCATTTTTAATCACGAATAAGTTTTCACCTGCGCCTTCACTTAGGTAACCGTTCACATCTAGTGCGATACCTTCAACATACCCATTACGCTTTGCTTCACCTGAGATAAGTTGCGAAGATAAATAGTTACCACCAGCTTTAGCCGCTGTAGGCATCGTATTTGGTGCTAAACGATTCCAAGAAGAAATACAGGCATCAACACCCGCTTCTAATGCACCATCACCTAAGTAAGTGCCCCATTCCATTGCTGCAACTGCAACATCGGCTTTGTGTGATTTAGGATTTACACCCAAACCCACATTGCCTAAGAATGCGAATGGACGTAAGTAGGCATTCTTTAAGCCATTCTCACGTACCGCCGCTTTACAGGCTTCATTGATTTCTTCAACCGTGTAAGGGATCTGCATACGATAGATTTTTGCAGAGTCGAATAAGCGTTTAGTGTGGTCTTGTAAACGGAAAATCGCCGCACCTTTTGGTGTGTCATAGGCGCGCACACCTTCAAACACTGAACTACCATAGTGAAGCGCATGGCTTAATACGTGTGTCGTCGCTTGCTCAGACGGTACCATTTCACCATTGAACCAGATCAGGTCAGATTTATTACTCATGTTTATTACCTTGTATTAATTATTCTTTTCTTTCGCTCTTGATATAGAACGATTATCCAATAGCCTGTTGCTGCATTGGTTGCAACTCAACCTGTTTTACCTCAACCAGCTTACTCAGTTGCGAGGTTAATAGATAGATGGGTTTGTCACTGTCCACGGTCATTTTGACTTGAAACAATTCATCTTGTCCTTCCAAAGCTAGGTCTAATAACTGGAATCCACGGTGACGGACCACACGTAAGAAACGTTCAATTGCGACACTTTGTTGTTTTACTGCAATATTTAGTTGGTGTTTCATTATGCATTCTCCGTCATCATTTCATCATTTGCGGCACCCGGCGGAACCAGCGGCCATACGTTTTCTTTATCATCGATACAAGCGTGTAAGATATAAGGACCTTCAGATTCCACTAGCGCATCCACCGCCGCATCTACTTCGCTTGCATGGGTAATGGTTTGTCCCGGAATACCAAAAACAGCAGCTAGCTGCACAAAATCAGGGTTATCCGATAAGTTCGTTTCACTGTAACGCCCTTCAAAAAATAGCTGTTGCCACTGCCTTACCATACCGAGTCTTTGGTTATCTAATATTAAGATCTTTACAGGAAGATTATTTCTGCGAATGGTGGCCAGTTCTTGGATGTTCATCATGATTGACCCATCACCTGAGACAGTGATCACCATGTCATCAGGACGTGCGATTTGTGCACCGATTGCCGCGGGCAAACCAAAGCCCATGGTACCTGCACCGCCACTACTTAAATGGTTGTGTGGGCTGGTGAATTTCATATGCTGCGCCACCCACATTTGGTGCTGGCCCACATCACAACACACCACGCCAGTCTTTGGCATACGCTTACTGAGTTCATTTAATAGATAAGGGGCAAAGACTTTTTCGCCCGGGTAGTCATAACGCCAAGCATGCGTTTTCTTCATTTCTAAAGTATGTGCTAACCACTGTGCATCTGTCACAAAACACGCTAGATGAGGAATGGTGGCTTTTAGGTCGCCAATCATCGACGCAGCGGCAGGTTTACGCTTGCCAACTTCTGCAGGGTCAATATCAAGATGAATTACTTTCGCCTTCGAGGCAAACTTAGCCAAGTTACCTGTTACGCGGTCGTCAAAACGTGCGCCGATACAGACTAAAACATCACACTCTTGCACAGCTAGGTTGGCAGCTTGACCACCGTGCATACCTAACATGCCTAAATCATACTCATAGTCAGGTAAAACACTGCCTAGCGCTTTTAATGTTGAAACAGCTGGCATGTGCGTTTTATTTAAAAATTGCATCAGCTCAGCTTGCGCGTTCGCGTTGTGTACGCCACCCCCCACATAAGCCACTGGCTTCTTCGCTTGTGCTAGCAGTTGCTCCGCTTTGACGACTTCGTTCATGTCGAGCTCGGGCGCTTCTTCTTCAAGCGCAAGCCAGGGGTGAAATGGTACTTGTGCTAGCTGAATGTCTTTAGGAATATCAACCAAAACAGGACCCGGACGACCTGATAACGCTAAATGCATGGCTTCTTGCAATACTTCTGCTAAGTCTTCAGCGCGCTCAACCATGTAACTGTGTTTTGTACATGACAAAGACATGCCTAACACGTCAACTTCTTGGAATGCGTCAGAGCCGATAGCCGCCGTCGGTACTTGCCCTGTGATGGCCAAAACGGGCACTGAGTCCATCATGGCATCAGCAAGTGAGGTAATTAAGTTAGTTGCACCTGGGCCCGATGTAGCAAAACATACGCCTAACTTACCAGTACTGCGGGCATACCCTACTGCCGCAAAACCCGCGCCTTGCTCGTGACGAGTCAGGTAATGTTTGACAGGCGCGCCATACAACGCATCGTAGATTGGCATGATTGCCCCACCTGGGTAACCAAATACCTCTTTAACGCCATGTTTGGCTAGTAAATCTATTAGTAACTCTGCGCCTGTCATCTTCGTTCCTCATTCCCAATCTGACTGCTGTTTAACTCAAATTCGACCCTAAAACGAAAAAGCCCCCCGAACTTTTCAGTGCGGGGGGCTTTTTGCTTAATACTTTTCTTTCAGCACTAACCAGCCCCCGCGGTAATAATAATCACCACGTTGATAATCACGACTAGTAGAGAATGTGCTGTTTTGAGCATTTAAAAATCACCTGAATTATTTACGGCAACGGTATACAATATTCATCGCGTTGCGTTCTTTTTCTATTAGTACCGCGAGTAGCCTATTAAGTCAACAGCAAGCCCTATGTTATTTACAGATTCAAAGCATCATCGAGCGCATTTAAAATTCAATAAAACCAAAAATAAGAAATAAATATCCAATCAATTTAAAATAACTCTGCCTTATTCAATACATACAAAATTTAACAACACATTTTTTGTTTATTCAAAAAATCACCAAATCTCCCTTTTTTATACAAACTTGTTATTATGTTGGGGAAATTTTTTTACAAGGGAATACTATGTTCAGCACTGTAAACCGCGTTTTTTTTACGCTGCTTTTAGCTTTTTTAGTTGGCTTTTCTAGTCACTCCATCGCTCTTTCTCCGGCCCTGTTCAAGGTCGAAAAAGCAGGGGTCACGTCTTATTTATTTGGCACGGTTCATGTTGGTGATAAGAGCATGGATGGTTTACCAAAGAAAATCACACAAGCGATTGAGCAAACTGATGAAGTTATCGTTGAAGTTAACATTGAGGCACTCAACGCATTTGAAATACAAAAACGCTCCATTCCTTTTATGACTTTACCGCACGGTAGAACGTTAAAAGATGAAATAAGCGCCGAGCATTTCGAAGCATTAAAGCAATACTTTGCAGCAAAACAGATCAATATTGCGCTTTTTGAAAATCTAGCGCCGTGGGCTGTGATGATCACTATGATGCAGATTGAGTATCAAAATCTTGGATATGAAGAAGACTTTGGGATCGACAAACAGGTCATTGCCCATGCTAAGAAACATAATAAGCCTATCGGCGAGTTAGAAACTTTAGAGCAACAACTAGAAATGCTGAGTTCGCTAGGTGTAAAGAGCGACTTAATGATAAGCACTACGCTTGCGCAATTAAAAGACGTTGAGCAGTACTTTCTAGATTTAGTTAATGCCTGGAAAAAAGGCGATATGGACACCTTAAACAAGTATTACCAACTTAGCTTTGATGATTCTGACTATGGTAAGTTCAGTGAAGAAGTAATGCTGACTCAGCGTAATAATAATTGGGTTGAACAATTAACACCAAGATTGACAAAAGAGTCATTATTTATTGCTGTGGGCGCCCTTCACTTGCCTGAAAAGCATGGCTTAATCACTCAGTTAAAAGCACAAGGTTTTAATGTAACTCGCTTATAACTCAGTAGGTTAAACCCTTACTGCACAGGCAATGGCGTTTCTTTTCGCTGTTGCCTCAAAATTTTTTTAAATTCTTTTAAACCTTTTTCAACCCACCTGTCGTCTAACTTATTAAACAACATCAATCAGGGTGACGACGATGAAAAAATTATTATTAGCTGCTTTAACCACTGCTGTAATTTCTGCGCCAGTTTGGGCCGAAGATTCTAGAACCATTGAGCAATCATTTAATCTTGAAAACAGCACTGAATTAGAAATTGATTTTCCAGTCGGCAGCCTAGAAATGACGAGCTACGATGGCGATCAAGTCCAAGTCACCATTCGTTTAGAGCCAAAAGATAATGATGGGTGGTTTACTGATAAAGTCGATTTAAGCGCAGTACAGCTAAAATCTTCGCGTCAGCGTCAAGAGTTATCACTGTCTATTGATGATGATAATTTAGAGCAAACTTGGGAAGTCAAAGTGCCTAAAAGTATGCGTCTAGATGTTGAAGTCGGTGTCGGTAAAATTGAAATACAAGCACTTGAAAATACAGCGGATGTTGAAGTAGGTGTGGGCAAAGTGCGTATCGACACAGCCATTGATGACTTCAAACAAGTTAACCTTGAATCCGGTGTAGGTAAAACGAGTCTATCTGGTTTTGCGGGCAAAGCTCAGTCTCATAAGAAAATGGTCAGCTCACAAACAGAATACTTCGGCTCTGGCCAATATAACTTAGAAGTTGAAGTGGGTGTAGGCAATATCAAAGTGCGCCACTAAGCCACGACTCTTAAATTAACAAACTCCCTTTGCCCGGTCTTGCACCGGGCTTTTTGATCTCTTTTATACCCATGTTTATAACCTCTGGTTTTAAACAGATGATTTTTTAATCCCCTTTGCTTGACACCTAGACGGCTAAAATGTTTCAATGCCGCCTCACCCTATTTGAGCGCAGTGGAGCATTGTCTTGGCTGCCAGGGCTGGAAGAGGTGCGTTATTCAGGTAGCGCGGTTGAGGAGAGCAAACTCCGTTGATGCCGTAGCGAGGGGAATTAACGCCGAGAAGCAAACGTATTTGCTAAACGTTTACTTCGGGCGACTGGGCTGAATCCCAGCGACTGTCACCAATTGCGCAAGACGCAAGAATTTTGGTGGAGAGCTTCTGGTCTTAGAATAAATAAGGCCAGTTTGCCTTATCTTTTTTAAGTCCATTGCTCTTCGAATTTTAATTGTTCGAAGTATGGACACCCTCCTTACTCCGAACATGCTATAAGTTCGGTAGAGATGAAATCACAATACGATTTATCCAACTATCCTTTATGGACAGCTTTGGTGACGCCTTTTGACGCGCAAGACCAAGTTGACTTTGACATACTTACAACACTCGTCCGTCAGCAAGAACAAGCAGGCAATGGTATTTTGTTGCTTGGTAGCACAGGTGAAGGCTTAGCACTTACCCTGTCTGAACAACAAGCGATTGTTGAATTTGTTTGTAACTTGGCACCTAACGTCCCCCTTATGGTCGCGGTAGGTGGTATCAACTTACAAGAACAATTAGCTTGGGTTGAGTTTTGCAATCAGCACCCTATTCACGCTTACCTACTTGGCTCACCGCTTTATGCCAAACCGGGTGTAATTGGTCAGACTCAGTGGTTTGATGCATTACTTAACGCCACTGACTTACCTTGTATGCTTTACAACGTACCGGGTCGCAGTGCCGTCGAAGTGTCACCACAAGTACTAAAGAATCTTGCACACCACGACAACTTATGGGCGTTAAAAGAAGCCAGCGGCGACATCAGTAAATTTGAGCAATTCCGTGAAGCAGCGCCTGAGTTGGCCATTTATAGTGGCGACGATGGGTTGATCCCCTACTTTGCTCAAGCGGGCGCAAAAGGCCTAGTTTCGGTTGCAGCCAATGCCTGGCCAGAGCAAACCGCTGAGTTTGTGCGTCGCTCTTTAGCAGGTACTTATCCGAACTTATTCACCACCTGGACGCAAGCTGTAAATAGCTTGTTTAGTGTCGCCAACCCAATTCCTGTCAAAGTGCTCATGCACCAACAGGGAACTCTGGCAACACCGAATCTTCGTCCTCCTCTTACGCACCTAGAACTGCAATGTAATGCAGCGATTGAGCGTGCAAACGACACAATTTTATCTTGGAATTAAGGCAGTAAAACATGAGCTGGTTAGAACTATTAAACAATTTAGAAAACGGTAGCGTACGTGCGGCAACTCAAGACGAGCAGGGCAACTGGCACGCCAACGTGGAAGTAAAGCAAGGCATTTTAGAAGCATTCAGAAACGGCACGAACGTTGAATTCCCAGGTGGTTTTGTTGATAAAGACAACCTAGCACCACAAGGTTTCAATGCAGAACAAAACGTACGTATGGTACCAGGTGGCTCAAGTGTACGTCGCGGCGCCTATGTGGCTTCTGGCACAATCATTATGCCACCAGCGTATGTAAACATAGGCGCATTCATCGATGAAGGTACTATGGTAGACAGCCATGCACTAGTTGGCTCATGTGCACAAGTAGGTAAAAACGTTCACCTAAGTGCAGCTGTGCAACTAGGTGGTGTATTAGAGCCTGTTGGCGCAAGCCCAGTGGTTATCGAAGATGATGCGTTTATCGGTGCTGGCTGTGTGATCGTTGAAGGGGTGGTTGTTAAGAAAGGGGCTGTACTTGCTCCAGGTGTCCGTTTATCTGCAACCATTCCTGTTTATGACTGTGTGAACGAGCGCGTATTAGAAAAAGGCGAGCCAATCCCTGAGAATGCAATTGTTATTCCTGGTTCTCGTCCGTCTTCAAGTGCATGGGGCCGCGATCAAGGCTTAAGTATGTCATGTGCTTTAATTGTTAAATACCGCGATGAGCAAAGCGATGCGTCTTTAATCCTTGAAGAGGTATTACGCTAATGAGCTTTTTGAGCACACAGCTACGTCAGCATATCACTGCGATCAGTGAGCAGAACGACACACCGTTTTTTGTCTATGACCTAGATGCGTTATACGCGCATTTAAAACCACTGACAGAGCAATCTGTGGTGAAGTTATGGTATGCCGTTAAAGCCAATCCACTTTCTAAGGTGATCCAAACTTTAGATAAAGCAGGCTTTGACTTTGACGTAGCAAGCAGTGGCGAACTTGACCAAGTATTGCGTCAAGGCGTGGCTGCTAACCGTGTGCTCAACACCGGACCTGCTAAATCTAAAAAGCAGATCCAACACTTTTTGTCACAAGGTGTACGCACCTTTGTGGCAGAAAGTTTGAATCAAGTAGCTTGGTTAAACCAAGCTGCAACAGAACATCAGATGCAGTTGCGCATTCTACTGCGTGTGCAATTACGCTGGCCCGATGGCGAAAAGAACCCACTTGGTGGCGACAGCTTAACGCCATTTGGTTTAGGGCTTGAAGAGTGGCAGCAACTGACTATTCAAGACTACCCTGCGCTTAATTTCGTTGGCCTGCATATTTTCCAATGGGGCAATATGCTCAGCACCGAAAAACTGGCTGAGCTATGGTCACAAATGATCACGCCACTGACCGATTTGGCAGAGCAACTTGGCTTTACATGCCAAATTTTAGATTTAGGCGGCGGTTTAGGTATTCCTTACACTACCGATACTGATCGCCTCGCTTGGTCTAAATTAGTCGATGCACTGGCAACCATTAAAGCCGCAGCAGGAGTTGAAGAGCTGTGGATGGAGCTAGGCCGTTACGCGGTGGGTGAAATCGGCCATTATGTAAACCCCGTGGTTGAGCAAAAGCTGAATTATGGTGAGCACCAACTGATTGTCGCAGGTGGTATTAATCACATATTACGCCCAGCGGTGACAAACCAAGCTTTTCCGGGTGAATTATTACGCCAATCTAGCGCACCATCACAAGATTATCTTGTTCATGGTCCGCTTTGTACTGCGCTAGACAGTTTAGGTAAGCACGCTCTGCCCAAAGATATTAACGAGCACGACTGGGTGGTGTTCAGTCAATGTGGCGCTTATGGGTATACCGAAAGTATGCCGTTCTTTTTATGTCATGAATTGCCTGCTGAATATGTGATTGAGCAAGGCCAAGTTGTCTGCGTGCGTGAATGTCAAAGCGCCGCAAGTTATTTAGTGTAGGTGATCCCATGAATACAATTACCCAAGAACATATTCAAGTCGGTGAGATTGCCAATGGCCTCCCTTTAACCATTCCTGTGTATCGTTTAAAAGGCAATGGCAGCGGGCCTAAAGTGTATATTCAAGCCAATATGCATGGCGCAGAAGTACAAGGTAACGCGGTTATTTACCAATTACTTGAGCAACTAAAAACACAAACACTTTCTTCAGATATCACCTTAGTGCCTTATGCGAATCCGATCGGTTGTAATCAAAAGTCGGGGGAATTTACTTTAGGTCGTTTTGATCCGATCACCGGCACCAACTGGAACCGCATGTATCACGATCACAGTAAACTGATCGAGTCATTTGTTAGCGAACATTTAGATGCGCCAGAAGATGAAATCAAAAGTAAATTCCGTGCTCTGCTTGTTGATCAGACTCAAGCGTTTCTAGATCAACCCGCTTATCGCGTAAATACCGGCAAACGGATCGCTGTGACCTTGCAGCGTTTAGCGCATGAAGCTGACATAGTGTTAGATCTTCATACCGGTCCGATCTCAGCAAAGCATTTGTACTGTCCTGAATATGCGAAAGCCAGTGCCAGCTACTTTGACATTGAACATGTGCTGTTGATCCCCAATGAATTTGATGGCGCGATGGACGAAGCGACTTTCTGTCCTTGGTGGCAATTAAGCGAAGCCTACAAAGCGCAAGGTCGCAATATTCCAGTGTGGGTTGAAGCTTTCACCGTTGAACTGGGCTCGCAAGAGAAAATCGATCTAACCGAGGCGAAACTCGATGCTGAAAGTATCTTGAGTTACTTAAATCACAAGCAAGTGTTTATCGGTGCTGAGTTTACGCCTAAGCCTATTACCCGTTATGCCTGCATGCTTGACGACTATCTTGCGTTTTATGCCCCTATGGGTGGCATGGTCGAGTACAACGCCGAACTTGGCAGTCACATTAAAGCTGGTGACACCATTGCGAAGATTTTACGTATGGAACAGTACTTATCAGAAAAGCCATTGCATGAAATCACTTTAGATACAGATGCCATCACAATTTTGCATTTTGCTTCGGCCAGCGTGAATCAAGGCACTGAACTGTATAAGTTCTTCACAAACTATTTCGAGCTGTAAGGCTTCACCTTATTGCGTGAGAGTAAGCACCTTTTATTGAGTGTCGCTTACTAAGGTATGGCGGCTTTTGCCGCCGGCCTTTTTAAATAAAAAGTATGTAATTGATCTACCTCAACCCCAGTTACCCGATGTATACTGACCTATGGCAAGGACAAATACCGTAAACTCTATGCAATTATATTCTTTAATTTCAATAGCCCTAGTAGCCTGCTGTTCTTTGCAATCTTTTGCAAATACATCGACCACTGATAACGAATTAGATTTGGTACAGCAATGTATTTTGAACGCACTTGTTATCAGCGATGACAATACTAAAGTAGCGGATATCAAACAGCAGTGTGAAAACATTAAAAAAGATCACCATATCAGTGCATTAGATGAGCGTATCTTAAGAGAGAAAATTACACAAAATAACCGTAATGTGCTCACGCCACATCGAAGAAATTATATGCTACCTGTGTCATATATTACGGAGCCAAACAACACACCTTTTCAAATAAAAGGCGCACCAACTCAGACTGAGGAGCTAGATAACTTTGAAGTTAAGTATCAGCTTTCATTAAAAGTACCTGTCTATACAGGTTTTGCCGATCCAGACCAAGCAATCTACACAGCTTTTACTTTACAATCATATTGGCAGTTTTATAACAAAGAAATCTCTTCTCCTTTCAGAGAAACGGATTATGAACCCGAAATATTCTGGATTAACTTTTTAGACGATGAAAATGTACTCTGGGGAGACGAAATGGCCATAATTTTAGGTCTGTCTCACCAATCTAATGGCCGCTCGCAGCCTTTCTCTCGTTCTTGGAATCGACTTTACGCTAATTTTATCTGGGAGAACCAAGGTTTCGTATTTAGCTTTAAACCATGGTATCGCCTACCAGAAGATAAAAAAACTGATCCTATGTTAGCTAAAGGTGATGATAATCCTGATATCCATAAGTATATGGGATACTTTGAATTTAGTGGCGTATATCGCCATGGTAATCATGAATTTAGTTTTTTAGCCCGCAACAACCTCAATAGTGATAATCGGGGCGCAATTCAACTCGATTGGTCATTCCCTCTATGGGGCAGGTTACGAGGCTATGTACAATATTTTAATGGCTATGGTGAAAGCATGATTGACTACAATGCAGATATACAGCGCTTTGGTATGGGTATATTACTCACTGATATTTTGTAGTCATTTCCTCTGAACATAAAAAAGCCAAGCTGTTGAGCTTGGCTTTTGCTATTTAAATTAAAGTCTAACGTAAGACTACAAAACAGCCTTCAAACATAGCAACTAGCTTATCACCATCGTACACATTCACAGGTACATAGTATTTTGCTTTGCCTTCAGTTTCTAAATCCAGCAATTTTCCTGAACAGTCAGCAATAGTGACTGTCGCACTTGGCGCTGTAGTGAGTGGTTTAAGATACTTAATTTCTGCATCCGCAAGTACAATATTTCCCTCAAGATTAAGCTCTTTTAGTGCCAAGTAAGTTGCCCCCCAGCCAGTCAATGTCGCCATGCTATACACAGAACCCGCAAACATAGAGTTATGCAAGTTTAAGTTGGCTTTGAGATCAGCTTTAGTAGAGAACTGCCAGTCAGTGTAGCTTTCAACTTTAATACCCATCGCATCGCTGATAGGGATAGACTCACGCCAAGTGTTTTGCAGTACCTGCGTCCAATCAGGGTGACGGAACCAACCAGGCTCACAGGGCTTCTGTTTAACCATTTTCCAATGCTGTATATCGTCATACGCAAGGTGGGCTTTTTCTAATACGGTATAACCATGTTTCTCATAGAACGACAACGCTCGCTCACGGGCAAATAAAACCAGCTCATCAGCATTTTGTTGCCAAGCTATTTTCTCTAGTTCATGCAACAAACGGCTACCTAAATGTTGACCACGATGCTTTTCATCCACCGCCATATAACGTACTTGTGCCTGCTGTTGATTATTAAAGTGCAAACGTGCAACGGCTAAGACATCTCCGTCGTTATTCTTAATATAACGATGCTCCGCTTCTTGCTCTAAATCATCTTGCTCTGAGCCGCGGGGTTGATCCCACGGGGCGCGTAAAACTTGCCAACGTAATTGATAATAGGCTTGCCAATCTTCGCTGCTCTGTGGTGCACTTACCTGAAACATAATTACTCCTGTTTTGATGCATCTCTGACCGTTGATTTTGTTTTACTAACAACGATAACTTGGTGTCTTTTTTATAGTTTCACCATACTAGAAAAGCCCAAAATAAAACATAGTTTCATGCTGCTTAACAAAGAATAACTGTAAAACTTGGTGAACAGGCTGGCATTACAAAAAAGCTCAGCTATGCTGATGTAATTATGGAAAAATTTTTTACAAGCTCTGCTACATTGAGCACCGATTTTGTTTTTAACTGTCATGACTTGGGGCATCTCATTTATTGGCAGAAACATGGCCAAATTAGTATTCAGGTTCGCCAAGAAAAACAATATCGATGGCTCTTAATCAACGACACTTTACAATCAGTGATTGATAGAGACGATTCGTCACATCTTCTACTTCCTCATTTACAACAACTCTCCGCGCTTTGGCAACCATTAGTAGCGCCTAAAACAGTATTAGAATTAGGACTCGGTGCAGGTGCTATTCGCAACTTCTTAGAAGTTAAATACCCTGAAGTGCATGTCACCTCAATTGAAAAAGATCCCGAAGTTATTCGCTGTTATAAGAAGTATTTCGACGGTGATGCACTAAGTGCGCTGATCTGTGATGATGCCGAGCAATTTGTACAAAAAAATGCACTTTATGATTGGATAATTTTAGATTTGTTTAGTCAGGAAGATGCACCAAATTTTTTGTTCGACCACAAGTTTTACCAAAATATTCGTAATCGCTTAAATCAAGGCGGATGGCTGTTTATTAACTTTCTCTCAAGCCACCCTTCGCAGCTAGAGCAACTTCAACACCGACTGATCACCAATTTTGGCAAGAAGCCCAATGAAGTTGCCATACCCGACTACTTGAATCATATCATTGCAGTAAGCCGCTAAACTGACAGATTAAAGGTGACCGGCCCGTCGTTACACAAGCTCACTTGCATATCTGCCGCAAACTGTCCTGTTTGCACTTTAATACCCGCGGCCATTGCCTGTGCCACAAAATAGTCGTATAACGCTTCGGCTTGCGCTGGCGTGCCCGCGCTCGAAAAACTAGGACGCATGCCTTTTTTAGTATCAGCGGCCAAAGTAAACTGCGATACCACTAAAAGCTCACCCTCAATGTCTTTCAGGCTGAGATTCATTTTGCCAGCGTCATCCGTGAATATGCGGTAATTACTCACCTTGTGAAGTAGCTTGTCTGCTGTAGACTCATCATCAAGCTTTTCAACGCCCAATAGCAATAAAATGCCTTTGCCTATAGCACCAACGCACTCACCCGACACTTCTACTTTTGCGTGAGTAACTCTTTGAATTAATCCCTGCATATCATTCTCAAAACGTTATTTTTAATGTGCTAAATATACCGAATTTAGCCGCTTTCTAAAACGAAAGTCTTTACAGCTCGGAATATGTAAGTCTCGATATAACAAAGGCATTAATGCAAACGACACAGCATTAAGTCAGAAGCACGAATAATGGCATCCATATAGTCACCTTCTCGCTGTGCGTGCCCCGCATTCTCCAATACATAAAATTGCGCTTTATGCTTTTGAGCAAAGCGTTGTACGGGGGCATAGCGACACAATAAATCGTCTCGGCTATGAATAAGCCAGCATGGTAGATGACAAAGCGACGCTTTAAATTGAGCGATATCACAGAGCTGAGAAAAGTTTTGTTCTTGGAAAAAGTGACACATGATTTTTGCTTGCTGAACAGCACAGTGCGCTTGTTCAATATTGGCCAGCTTGGCTCTTGTGCCTAAAGCCAACTTTGACTCCCAAGCCATCCATAACTGTGCTGCTTTGTGTTGCTCCAGCTCATCTGTGCCTGTCAAAGACTGATAATAATACTGTAAGATCTCCGCTTCGCTCTTGAGGCCATGGCTAAAATCTGAATACAACTCAGGATAAAATTGCGCACCAGCCCCATGCGGCCCATACAACCAAGCGAGATCGGTGGTTTCAGCGAGGAAGCTTGCCCAAAGTATTAACCCTGACACTCTTTCTGGGTGAGATTGATAAAAAAGTAGCGCCAATGTCGCGCCCCAAGATCCCCCTGCAATGACACTTTTTTCAATGCCAAGATGATTAAGCAGCAAATGTATGTCATCCACCAAATGAGCTGGACTATTATACGCCAGTGAATCAGGGGAAGAGAGACCACAGCCCCGCTGACTAAATAAAATAATGCGGTATTTTCGTGGATTAAACAGACAGCTCATCGCGGGCACAAGACCCGCCCCCGGGCCACCATGGCAAACGATAACAGGCACACCTTGCTCGCACCCGTATTCTTCGACATGAATTTGTGCACCTTGCCCTACCGCAAGGTGAAAACTTTGACGCGACGCTTTGAACTCGTAACCAAGAGACATAAGACCTCCAAGGCTATCGCTTTTCTCACTGCGCTATGTGCTGGCTATCCTCAGTGTGTTGTTCAGGCGCTTGTTGTTGCTCAAGCCTTTCGCTTAAACACACAGTAAATTCAGCGCCTAACAGCACCACAATCCAAGATAAATAGACCCAAACAAATAGGATCGGCACAGTTGCTAATGCACCATAAATCACTTCATAAGAAGGAAAGTGACTGATATACATAGCAAAGCCTTTCTTGGTTAACTCGAACAGCAATGCCGCAAATAAAGCACCAGGGATCGCAGCTTGAAAAGCAACTCTCTTATTCGGAACTAAAGTATAGAGCATAATGAAGCCGGCCATGGAAATTGCGTAGGGTAAAAGTTTTAATAAAAAGCCACTAAACCCTGGAATACCCTGATCGGCAAACGATACCAAAGACACTATATAAGAAGTCACACCAATACTTGCTCCTAGTAAAACCGGGCCAAGTGTTAATACCATCCAATAAATCGCAAAAGAGATCATAAACGGTCGCTTCTCTTTTACTCTCCAAATGCGATTTAAGGCAGTATCTACATTTCTAATCAGCAATAGCGCCACAGCGGCTAAGAAGCTGATACCCACTGCGGTCATTTGGTTCGCATTACCCGTAAAAGCGCTGATATGAGACTTAATAGAATCTGTTGAAGTCGGGACAAAATTAGTAAAAATAAAGTTTTCTATGGCAACTCGGGTGTCTTCAAATCCAGGAAAGGCTGAAAATATTGCCACACCAACCGCAATTAATGGCACCAAAGACAAAAGCGTGACATAAGCCAAGTAGCCCGCGTTAATCGTGATTTGGTCTTCTAAGCAGCGCTTAAAATAGTGCTGCCACCAACTAGGCTGACGCGCTAAAAACTCTTTCGCCTTAGACTGTAATTGCTGGTAGTGCTGTTGCATAGAAATAAAATAAACAGGAAACGTTTTGCACATCATAGCAATCCGCCCCATAATTTACACCAAGATAGTTAATCAAATAGGTTGATTATGAAACATTTAGCCCTAGCAGCGGTGCTGTGCTTAGGCCTTAGCGCATGCCAAACCGTTTACTACTCTGCAATGGAGAAAGTTGGTGTCCACAAGCGTGAGATCTTAGTTGATAGAGTCGAAGCCACAAAAAAGTCACAACAAAACTCGCAGCAAGAGTTTCAATCAGCACTCGAAAGATTAACTACACTCGTTAATTTTGATGGTGGTGAACTGCAAACCGCCTATGAACAATTGAATGATGATTATGAGTCAAGTCTTTCGGCCGCGAGCGATGTCTCTAATAACATCGACAAAGTAGAAGATGTCGCCGAAGCATTATTTGATGAGTGGCAGGATGAACTTGGCCAGTACTCAAATGCGAATTTAAAACGTGAAAGTGAGAAAAAGTTAAAGCAAACACAAAGGCAGTTTTCAAAGCTGCTTAAATCCATGCGTCGAAGTGAAACTAAAATGCAGCCTGTTTTAGATTCATTGAAAGACAATGTGCTGTATTTAAAACATAACCTGAATGCCCAAGCTGTCGCGGCGATCCGAGGTGAGTTTGACTCATTGAAAGTCGATATCCAAAATCTAATCAATGATGTGAATCGTTCGATTGCCGATTCGAATGCTTTTATTGAGCAAATGAATCAGAATAAAGTGAACTAGTCTTTATACCTCCTACGACTCAGATTAATCGCCTGCCATTTAACATTTTTATGGCAGGCCACTCACCACAAAAGCGTCAATCTCGTCATTTTGTAAATTCCTAAAGTGTTCTCTACGCCTATCCAGTTAGGTTCACCCTGATTGACGCATACTCTTTTGCTCTTTGTATGTGAAAACTCCAAACGATTTACAACTTTAGCTAGAAAGGGTACATTCAGGGAAGCAATATTTAAAAACTAGCTGCAAATAATTAAAAATAAGAAAGTCACAATCAGGGGAGATTTTTTCGGTGACAACTATGTTAAACAAGTATAAATATGAGCTGCTGTACACCTTTTTGATAGCCACCTATATCACACTAAGCGGCTCATCATCTTTCATACTCACACTATGGATCGTCTCAGTGCCTTTGCTGCTACTTAGTTTGAATTGCTTTTTGAAGTTCAAAACACAGCCAATTAGCTGGAGAAACCAATTAGCCTCGATCGCTTGTCATTTGATTATGCTATTCGTCACTATTTCATTGCACTTTGACATTGGCGGAGTCACTACAGGAAGTTCTACATCAGCAATTACACTGGTTATGCTACCAATCTTATGTGCCGCAGGAGTGATTGCGCTAGTAGCACTTCACTGGCTGTTTAACTTTTTAAAACACAAAAATGTGATTTAATAAGTGAAAAATAGCTACTTAGGTAGCTATTTTTCATTTCTCTTCTCAGCGTAATTAATGACGTGAAAACCAATCCAAAATACGATCTAAACGCTCAACTAAATTTGTAGGCGTACCAGTGCGAGACAGACCATGTGTCTCACCTTTAAAGATCACCATTTCTACAGGAACATCATTCGCTTTTAGCGCATAAAACCACTCTTGACCCTGCCCTATTGGTGTCACCATGTCTTGATCACTGTGGATGATCAGAGTCGGTGTCGACACCTGATCAGCATACTTCAGTGGTGAGCGATCCCAATATCCCGCAAAGTTGGTCCAAAGCGTACCACCAAACTCTTTCGTCATTTGCGCTGGCGTATACTCTTGCGTGCCCGCCTCAGAGATCCATGAACTGACACTGCGTTGCGTGACAGCAGCTTTAAAGCGATCGGTTTTGGTCGTGATCCAGTTAGTTAAAAAGCCACCATGACTGCCCCCTGTGATATACAGCGCATCTTTATTAATCCAGCTATTCTGTGCAATAACCTTATCTAAAAACTGCATGTTATCTCTGTAATCTGCACCACCGTAATCCTTTCTAACAGCTTTACTATGTGCAATACCATAGCCGCTACTACCACGGTAATTCACATAAACGACACCATAGCCTTTGGCAGCATACATTTGGTTTTCATGGAACCACTGGTGCCCCCACATACCACCTGGGCCGCCTTTAATATTCAATACCAGTGGATATGATTTATTCTTGTCGAAATTAATTGGTTTATGAACGAAACCCTGTACTTTCATTCCCTGCTCATTCTCAAACCAAAATGATTCTGCTGGTGAAAGGGCTTTCCTCGCTATCAACGCATCATTAAATTGTGTGAGCTTTTGCAGCTTTTTTGACTGAATTTCATATCGATATAGTTCTGGGAGTGCTGTTGAACTTTCTAAGGTAAAGACTAGAAACTTGCCACTGGGTGCAATCGCTAAATTTCTAACCGACTTGTCTATGTCTAATAGTTTTTTGACCGATGCTGCCCCAGTATCAACTGCAAATAAACGGTGGGCACCATGATCGCTGGTTGTAAAATAAAGCGACTTATTTGTCGGTGACCATAAAGCCCCTGAAGCGCGTCTGTCGAATGCTGCAGTTAAATTTTTTGGCTTACTATTTCCACGCTGTAAAAATAGGTCTGCTTGCTCATAAGTGTCTTCTTGGTGGCTGTACACGACCGATTTACCGTCATGCGAAACGCTCACGCTATATTGACTGCCTTGATGTTGAGTCAATGCTACTTGTTGTTTTGTCTTAATATTCAAACGATAGATATCGCTATTATCATTACCCTCATACTCAAGCCCTGTTTTATTGGCATGAAAGTAAACATATTGACCACCTTTAGACAAAGTTGGGCCATTCACATTCCAATCAGACCCTTCTGTCAGTTGAGTCAATGCTTGGCTTTCTAAATCATAGATAAATAGATGGCGACGCTTATCACTTAAATAACCTGCACCATCTCCGATATACCTCGCGTTTTTGACAACCACAATATCTGGTTTAGCACGCTTATTTTCAGACTCGCTGTCAAATGCTTCATTTTCTTTCTCGGGACTCACCGTTAATGTGAGCAGCAACTGCTCGCCAGATGGCAACCATTGAAAGCTCGACAGACTTTGCTCTAAGAAAGTCACTTGCTTTGCCTCACCGCCATTGGCCGGAATGACAAATACCTGAGATTTACCATCAGCCGAACGGATAAAGGCAACACGAGAGCCATCTGGTGACCATTGAGGCGCGCGATCGCCTGTGCCTTGAGTAAACTCAGAAACAACACCCGCTTTGTTTATTTTGAAGACCTGACTGTTTCTTCCGCTGGCATCGTCATTGACTGTTCGTTTAACAAATAAAATGTCTTCATTATTAGGAGACACCTGAGGTGAATTTAAAAAGACAAAATCAAAGTAATCTTCAGGCACCAAGCCTTTTGACTCGTTCTTTGCTACAGATGCGTGTGCATGTGTGGTGATAAATAGGGAAAGTAATAATGCCCAAGTTAGTAAGCCACTCAAATGGCGCTTTTCATTCATATCCTTCATTCCAAAACTCAAAGTCAAAGATCAGAAACAATGGCATCAACACAATGAGGAGAGTCATTGTTAATGCATGTCCCGAAAGTAGTTTCAAATTGTAGAATACGTGAGCAACCTGTATAAGTCTTAATAAATCGATAAAAGGACGTTACTGAAATATAAAATGCATTTCATTTCTGTTGAGATTTCATGAATTTAAACAGGTTTAAGCAACTCAGGTTGAATTGTATTAAAAATACTAAGCACCTAAACGACAAAAGCCCCAGCAAATGTCGGGGCTTTTAAGCAATTATAAACTTAGTCTAAGACTAAAATTAAGCTTGCTTAGGACTAGAAACAACTTCTACTAAAGTCCAAGACTTATTCTTAGAAATTGGCGCGCACTCACGAATAGTAACTACGTCACCTGCTTTAGCAGTGTTGC
>NZ_JBECOS010000006.1:0-54115 GCF_040104455.1 Pseudoalteromonas sp. BZB3
GTGAAAGTAGAACATCGCCAGCAAAGGTTGCCCCGGACAATTAAAGAAACCCGTTGCAGCAATGCAGCGGGTTTTTTGCGTTTAGGGTGCTAAATCGTCCTGCATGGTGATGAGGCAATGCTCGGTGATAAAAAGACGAATTAGCGCAAGGTGAAGTGAGCAACTTTCACAGTAGTTAATCTCTTCACTTTGAAACTATTTTCATAATAGTTAGTTAATACACCCTTAACTCCAGCTAAACTGGCTCATTTCACCTTGCGTAAAAAGAGCGGGTTCACTTCGTTCACTGTCGCTAACCTTTTACACCTTTCTTGCGCAAAGCAAATGTACTCGCCTTGCTCGCTGTCATTAACTTTGCACCATATTTGCACTTTTATTGAATAATAAAATTTAATAACTCGGTCATCTGTGTATGCTTAATTTATATAGTTAGAGGCTGCTATACACTAAGGGTATAAGCACTCAAAAATATGGAATATTTAGATGAAATACAGCAAACTGAAGTTTCTCTTTAGCTTAGCTTTATGCTTTGCCACACACTCTCAGGCATTTGAAGTTATAGTCAAAGATAAAGCCGGCAACCCTTTAACTAATGCCGTTGTGTGGCTTGAAGGTGATTTATATAAACCTAAAGCAGAGCAAGTTTCTGATATGTTTAGTATGGGGCAAAAAGATAGAGCTTTTACGCCACACATTTTGGTTGTGCCAACTGGCGCTAAAATTGAATTTCCTAACTTCGACTCTATCTTGCACCATGTTTATTCCTTTTCGAAGCCAAAGCCATTTGAATTAAAATTATATAAAGAAACGCCTAAATCAGAGATTGTTTTCGAGAATAATGGTGTTGTTGAGTTAGGGTGTAATATTCATGACTGGATGTTAGGCTATATATTGGTTGTCGATTCTGGCTACTACGCGCTGACGGACAAGCAAGGTCGAGCAAATATTGCATTATCTCCCTCCCAAATTGGTAAAGCACAATTACATGTTTGGCATGAACGTTTTGAGAAGCTAGAGGCAAGTGAGCAAGTAGAAGTACAGCTGAGTTCTCATTCTCAAAAAGAAACCTATAAAGTAAAGCAATCTCTTATGGAAGCTTTCGACTTTGCAGTGGATGAAAGTGATGGTTATGAATAAAGTTATTTCTGTACTGCTAGGTTTAAGTTTTTCTTCGGTTACTGTTGCAAGTAATATTCAAACAAAGTTTGAGGGTAAGATCGACGCTAGCTATGACTCGGGCTCTGATTCTGTGAGTTGGTTAGATAAGGGCTGGGGCACAACTCGATTAGGTAAATACGATGATAACTTTTCAATATCTCGTGCAGCTTTTACTGGTCGAGTAGACTTTGCAAATAGTTGGTCTTTCTTTGGTGTGACACAATACGCTCCAGACCCAAAAGCCACTTTAGGCTTTACCGAAGCCTATCTTCAGTATCAACCGATTGCTAAGGGGTATCAAGTATCAGCTAGAATAGGTGCTTTTTATCCAAAAATGTCTCTTGAAAACACGGGGTTTGCTTGGTCTTCACCTTATACATATAACTATTCTGCTTTGAATGCTTGGTTAGGTGAAGAAATTAGAGCTATTGGCACAGAATTAACGATAAAGCGCCCGGCAAGAAGGTTTAGAAGCAAGTACGATGTAAGTTTTCATACAGCTATTTTTAAAGGAAATGATCCTGCAGGAACCTTGATTGCTTGGCGAGGTTTACTTCCTCATGACAGACAAACACATCTTAATGAACGAATTGGTTTTTCACCTCTATATTCATTGCAGAAGCCACAGCTCTCAAAACAGTGGCAGTACTCTGATCCGTTTCATGAAATAGATGGTCGCTTTGGTTTTTATGCTGGCGCGCACTTAGCCTATTTGAAAAAACATAGCCTTAGAGTTTACTGGTATGATAATAATGGTGACCCTGCTGCGATAAATGAAGGAATTGGTCAATATGCTTGGGATACCAGCTTCTTATCAGTAGCTTGGAAAAGTAAGCTTTCCAGTCAAACGAATCTTGTAATGCAAGCAATGTCAGGCTCAACGGCAATGGGCCCAGTTAGAGGTGTTGATAATGATTTTCGTAGCTGGTTCGTTTTATTTAGCCATAAATGGAAAACATATCGATTCTCGGCTCGCTTTGAAAAGTCTGAGGTTGTTGATAAGGATCATTGGGTATTTGACCCAAATGCGAGTGACAACCAAGCGCTTACGTTACACATCAATCGCTCTATAAATGATAATTGGAAGCTTGGTGTGGAGTGGTTATATTCAGATAGTTGGTTAAGTTATCGATATAAAAGCGGATTACCGCTAAATGTTACTGATAAAGTTTGGCGTGTGACGCTAAGTTACCAGTTTTAATTGTAAGGGAAGCACGGAATACTTATCTAATTAAGTATTCCGTGCTTTTTATTAGTCTTTAAATGACTTGTGGCAATCCTTACAGCCTTTAGCCCAATTTCTAAATGCAGGGCCGATTTCTTTTTTATCTCCAGATTGAGCTGCCACAGCAAGTGCCTTAGCATATTTTGCAAATTGTTCTGCCTTCTTGTCAAACGTTGCACGGTCAGACCAAATAGCGGGTAAAGCGCCGGTATCGCCTTTTTGTGAATCTGCAGTAAATGCTTCCCATGGCATACTTGAAAGAGCAGCTGCACTGTCAGCTCGCTGTTGAAAGCGTTTTGCATCAAAAGGAACTTTACCTTTTAGCATGTCACCCATATCGCCAATTTGATAACGAATAAGCTGAAAGGTTGCTTTGCGATATTCAATCGCGTCTTCTGGTTTTTCAAACATAGATTGTGCATTTGCTTGTGAAGACAATGCACCCACTAAAGCTGTTGCTAAAAGAAGAGTCTTTTTCATAATTTGCCCCAAAAAATTAGAATCCATTCTTTTTACGTAAAACAACATAAAAACGCAAGTCGAACATGATGAGTGGTTAAAGATGTTCAAAAATACTGAAAAGTGTAACTATATTAACTTTGTGAACGTTTTGTTTACGTTTATTTACCATTTTATGAGGTTGTTTAAGTTTATGAAATATTGAGGTTTATTGGTTAGTGTTAGTCTCTTTGCTCTACTTGTTGCCGGTTCACCTATAAATGTTTTGCTTGGATTAATGTATTGTTATAGCAATGGAAACATTTTAATAATTGTGTCCACTTATAAAATAAGCAAAATAAGAATGAAGGGTAGTTATGTCTAATCAATTTATCAAAGCTACAGCAGTTGCTTCTGCTGTTTCAGGAGTGTTGTTTGCAGCAAATGCATCAGCAATCGACACAAAAGCTCTACTGGAAGAACGCCATAGAATGATTGCTAATTCAGTTGAATTTACAGCTGAAAAACAAGATGAAGTAGCAGCTTACATGGTTGTATTAAAAGCTGAAAGTGCGTCTGATTTATTAGAGCAAGGCCGATACTCAGTAGCGGCAGCGCAGCAAGCTGCAATTTCGATTGAAGAAGTGCAAGCGCAAGTCTTATCATCACTTTCAAGTTTTGACCCTGGTGCAAAAGTGATTGCCAAAACGAAGATCTTGGCTGCTACCCTGATTGTTGATGCTGATGAAGTTGCTTTAGAGTCGTTAAAAAGTCATCCGTTAGTTGACAGAATTTTACCTGTACCAGATAACGAGCTTCAGGTTGCAGATGTAAATAAGTACATTTCGGCAGACGTCGTTAATAACGAAAAAGGTTTTACAGGTAGTTCACAATCTGTGGCTGTACTAGATACAGGTATTGATTACACTCACAAAATTTTAGGCGGTGAAGGTACGCTTGATGCCTATATAGCAGCTGCTGAAGATCAGAGTTCAGTAACATGGCCGCAAGGGCAAGTTGTTGGTGGTTATGATGCATTCCGTGGCGATGAAGATCCGATCGAAAATGACCCTCGTTTTGATGCAACAACTGGCACGCCAAATGCGACTAACCATGGTACTAATGTAGCGCACTCGGTGACGGGTATTGCACCTGGTGTTGAACTATACGCTTACACTGTGTGTGGTGACAGAACGCAAAACTGTTCAGGTGCAGCACAAATCTTAGCACTTGAAAAAGCAATGGATCCAAATGGTGATGGCAACATTAATGACCGTGTTGATGTAATTAACATGTCACTAGGTGGTGATTATGGTTCAACGCATACGCAAAGTGGCACGCAATACCTAATTCACAAAGCGGTTAAACTAGGCACTAACTTGGTTATTTCTGCTGGTAACGATGCTGATCACCCTTTCATCGTTGGTGGTCCAAGTACAACACCAAATGCGCTTTCGGTTGGTGCAATGACTCACCCAGTTGAGCAGATTGTGACAACTAAAAGTGAAGCGTCGTTAAACGGTAGTGCTGTGGCATTTGGAACAGCATCATTTGGAGAGTCAGGCTCACTTAACTTTTCAAGCGAAGGTAAAGAGTTTATCTACCCTGACGCAAACCAAGAAGCATGTGTTGAATTCGCTGAAGGTACGGACTTTACAGGTAAAGTGGTACTAATAGACCGTGGCAACTGTGGTTTCTCTGACAAAGTACTTAACGCTCAAAAAGCGGGTGCAAGTTTTGTTATCATTGTCAATAACCAGGCTAATGACGGTGCATTCGGTATGGCTGCATCACCAGGTTCGGAAGCGGTTACTATCCGTTCTTTCATGCTGTCACTTGAAGATGGCCAAATCATTAAAGATGCGATTGCAAATGGTAGATCATTTGATCTTAAAGCTGAAATTGTAGAAACAAATATTGCTGGTAATGCGGTTGCAGGTTTCTCATCTCGTGGCCCTTCAATGGATGGTCTATTAAAACCAGAAATTACAGCGCCAGGTTCAGCAATTGTACTTGCAAAACCTGGTTCAGTTGAAAATGACGCAGCCGCAATCGGCACGTCAACAATGAAAAACTCAGGTACTTCATTCTCAGGCCCTATCGTTGCCGGTGCAGTAGCGCTGGTACGTGATGCGCGTCCATACATGAATGCTGAAGAAGTAAAAGCTGTATTAATGAATACCGCTGACCTGAATGTTTATGAAGAAGCGTTAGCACTGAATGAAGAAGCTAAATTAGCGCCAATCAGCCGTATCGGTGCTGGTCTAGTTGATGTGAATAAAGCGATTGAATCTCCTGTGGCTGCGTGGGTACATCATGCAGATTTTGATACCAACCAAGCTGCACTTTCATTTGGTTTACTACAGGTAACTGAAGCGTCAACTTATACAAAATCAGTACAAGTGAAGAACTTCTCTTCAGAGGCGAAAACTTATAGCCTTCGCGCTGAAGCACGTTATGCAGATGATAGTGAAACAGGCGCATTCTCTTGGGATCTTCCTGAAGAAATTACAGTGCCAGCTGGTCAAACAATTTCTTTTGACGCAACTTTGAATATCGACCCTGCTAAGTTAAATGAGTGGACATTCAAAAGCACAACCATGAGAAGAATGTTTGATGAATCTGCAGAAGATTTTGCCGCTCGTCGTGATGCTGAATATCAACAACGACGTGATGCTTTAACTGCGGTTGAGTACGATGGTGCAATCGTATTTAATGACCTTTCATCTAGCGAAGATCATGATTTACATTTAGTATTCCACGCGATGCCTAAAGCAATAGAATCGCTTGAAATGAAGTATGAGTTCGTTGAAGGTGAAAAGCAGCTAGTAGTTTATAACAACGGTACAAAAGACCTAGAGTTAAATGCTGATAACTTAATTGCTTCAGAAGATCCTAACCATTCATTAGAAATGGACATTATCTCTACATCAATGAACGTTTACGGTGGTATTGATAGCTGTCCTGACGGTGGTCGTGTAATCACAGCAACAATGCAATTACGTGATCCTGTTCAGAATTTACGCCAAGGTGATTTTGGTTTCCATTTCGACATCAACAATGATGGTATGGATGACTGGGTATTCTA
The DNA here is from genome assembly GCF_040104455.1 of Pseudoalteromonas sp. BZB3. NCBI lineage: Bacteria > Pseudomonadati > Pseudomonadota > Gammaproteobacteria > Alteromonadales > Pseudoalteromonadaceae > Pseudoalteromonas > Pseudoalteromonas sp. BZB3. The sequence goes on from NZ_JBECOS010000006.1 coordinate 5,910, forward strand.
TAACTTCACTGACTCTAACAGCAGAGGCACCGGTGTAACTGGTAGTATGAGAGGTGTTTCAGGGGCAGTAAACCCTGATGGCTCAATCAGCTGGCGTTATTATGTTGATATTCATCATGAAGTTGGTTCAGACACAGTTACTTACTCATCATGTGACTTCCTTGTTGGGTTTGGTGACCAAACTGTTGATGTTAATGGTACGCCAACAGTTGTAAGTCCTGTAGGTCAAAATATTCGCGTAACCGCAACGGTTGGTCCTGACAACGGTTATTATTTAGGCGGTCCATTATTAACAACTGATACTTTAGCTGGCACAGTTACCTATCAATCTTCTCGCGTTTCAATGGAAGATATGGAAGGCGAAGATGTAAGTAAAATCGTTGCCGGTGGCAAGGTAACTATTCAAAGTGATAGCCCATTTGTACTAAGTCGTTCTGATTTACAAAAAGCAGTTGCTGTTGTTGATCAAGCTGTGCTTGATGAGCAAAGCAAAGTAATAGTTCCTGTAATCGATGCGATGTCTTTTGATGTCAGTGAAGATGCGGAAAATGGTACTGTGATTGGCCAACTTTCACTGGTTGAGCAAGAAGGTGCACTAGAGCTATCTGAGTACTTTGTTCGTAGCCAGTCTAACGTAGGTATTAATATCACTAAAGAAGGCGAAATTGTTGTAGCAAATGGCGCATTCTTAGACTATGACCAAGGTATCACTGAGGTAGAGCTGAAAGTTGTTGCTATTGATGTGGCAGGTAATGTTTCAGAAGAAACTGCAATTTACATTAACATTCAAAATGCTGTAGACACAGTCGCTGAGCAAACGCCTATGATTGCAGCAGAACAGATGTTTGAAGTTAACGAAAATGCAGCAATGGATACTGTTGTAGGTCAACTATCTGTAATGGACCAGGATGGCAACCTTGAAAGCTTTGAAGTATCAGGCTCTGATGTTTTTGCTATCGAAGCCGATGGTTCTATTGTAGTCAAAGGCGAAGTTGATTTTGACCAAGCCGCTGAAGTGATGCTGACAGTAATTGCTGTTGATGCTGATGGTAATAAGTCTGAAAGCACAAATGTAAAGATTGTTATCATTGAAGATGAATCTGAAAATGTACCAACAATCGAAGCATTCCAGAAGTTCTCTGTACAAGAGAATGTAAGCGTTGGTTATAAAGTAGGCCAATTACAGTTTACAGATAGCGACAACGACGTTGTAAGATTTGAAGTTTCTGGTACTGGTCTACTTGAGGTAAATGCAGAAGGTAGTATTTTAACGACTTCAGCATTGGACTATGAGTATGATCGCAAAATCACATTTACAGTAACAGCTATTGATGCACGAGGTAATCACTCAGATGCTGAAACGGTTGAAGTTAGAGTAAACAAAGTTGAGCCTGTAGATGTTTCTAATGGCTCAAGTGGTTCACTAGCTTGGTTAGCACTACTAGCAGCACCATTTGCAGCACTTCGTCGCCGTAAGCAGAAGTAATGCAAATAGATTAGCTGCCTGAATCTCAGCTAATGACTAAAAAACCCAGTCTTTAATTTGACTGGGTTTTTTTATTGTATTTTTAAACTCATTAATTCTCTAAACCCGACATAAAGTCGGTGCTACCGAATGTGATTCCATTCAGCGAGAGGGGTTATTTTAGCCAACTCGTTATACCAATCTTCTTAATTAAGCGGTCTATTTTGAGGTAAGAAAAACGAGTCGATAACGAGGCGGAAATTTTGCTATTTAGTTGTTCTAAATAAGAAATTTTCAACAAAGTTAGCGTCAGTTTTAGTCCCTCAAAATGATTGAGTATTATTGAGGATTGGTATTATTGAATATCTTTAAAAATCATTCCTCTGCGCATACTGCGTGTCGCTAAAAATACTTCGGCAAGCAGCGCTAAGAAAGCGCCAATCAATAAAATCATCGCACCAATGAAACAACTAGAAATAGTGACACTCAGCGGCATAGTGTATAGATGCGAGATAAACATCATCATAACCACGGCGCAGACGAGCAGTGCGCTGAGAACACTCATGCTAAAAGCGATGTGAATACAGCGAGAGCGTTTAAGTAATGCACGCATTTCTTGAGTAAGAGAAGATGCTAGAGAGTCGTCTTGGCTGTTATTCAGTTTTCTGTCTAACAGTCTTGCTCTGTCGGTAATACGTGCTAAACGGTTAGATAACACTCCAAGCGTTGCGGCAATACCTGTAATCAAGAAAACCGGCGCAACCGCAGTTTGAATAACTTTAGCAATTGTTAGAATGTGAACTGGATCTTGTGACATATAACCTCTTTATTGAGAGCGTTTCGTGTAAATCAACTATTGGCTATTGACGCTTTTAACTCATTACCAAATGACTTTCTCAATCACATTGGCTTGTTCCCCAATCAATGTTTTCACTACTTTATTTTTTTCATCAAGTAAAATTAAACGTGGAATGCCTTTGTTTGCGTAGTGCTTATAAATGCCGCGCTCTGGATCGGCTACTAGGGCAAAAGGTAACTCAAACTCTTGATTGAACTTAGCCATTGATTCAGTGTTTTCTTCGCGGCCAATACCAATAATTTGTATATCTTGATTGGCAATAAGTGGTGAGGCTTTTAGCTCACGCAACGTACGTATTGAGTCTGAGCACCAAGTTGCAAATAATATAACCAATTTCTTTTTATCGTTTAAGGTGACTGAGTTACCGTTAATATCGGTAAAGCGGGTGTGTTTAAAATCATCACCTTGCACTACATAGGTTTCATATCCCTTAGGGTGAGACTCAATGTTTTGTGTTGCGGCGCAGCCATTTAAGGTCAGCGCAATTGATGCAATTAATACGCTTTTTTTAAAGTATTGGAACATGAGGTTTAAATCCTTGTTGTTATTTTATTATCTGCAACGAGTAAGTAGTTACTCGGTTTTCACGCTTACATTAACCGCTATTTGATAAGATAATGCAACGCTATACGCAATGACATGAACGCTTTATTAAATGTGGATTTATCTTAGTCTGTTTGCCTCGGCATTTTTATCAGCCACGCTATTACCTGGTTCGTCTGAAGTGGTGCTTTCAGGGCTGGTGGTCAAGCAGCAAGGTTTACTCTGGTTACTTTGGCTATCAGCAACTGTGGGTAATGTATTGGGTAGTTGCGTCAATTACTGGCTGGGCTTAAAAATGATGGCGTTTCAAGATAGGCGCTGGTTCCCGATTAATGCGAAGCAAATCGCAAAAGGCCAACAAGTATTTGATAAATACGGCGTGTATAGCTTGCTGTTTGCTTGGCTGCCGATAGTCGGCGATCCACTCACGTTACTGGGTGGTGTTTTTAAAGTTAGGCTTTCACTGTTTGTGTTACTGGTGAGTATCGGTAAAGCGTTGCGCTATGGCTTTATTATTGCGGTTGCATTGGGAATAGAGCGGCTGATATAGCCGCAATCACAAGTAATATTGCAGCTAGCTCTTACGCCAATCTAATGTCAAAGAGACTGAATCTGCAAAGCGCAGCGCATGCGGCTTATCGACACGCACTTTTGCATAAGTGACTGATTCATGTTCGTGACAGATCTCTAAAATGTCAGCAACCAGTTTTTCAAGTAGTAAAAAGTGGCCAGTTTCGACTTGGCTTATTACCGCTTTGGTGATGGTTTTATAGTTAAGTGCATGTTCTACAATATCGCCATTGATACACGCACTATCAGCGGGGTAATGAATTTCAATATTCAGTACCACATCTTGTTTTTTCTCACGCTCTTCTTGGTTAAAACCAATATAAGTGCGCAATCTTAAGTTGGTGATGTTAATAATCGCGTTTTGCATTCACTGCTCCTTAGTTTTTTACTAGCTGTAAAAACTCATTACGAGTTTTGGGGTCGTGCCTAAAGTTACCCAGCATCACCGAAGTACGCATTTTTGAGTTTTGTTTTTCAACGCCGCGCATCATCATACACATGTGTTTTGCTTCAACAATGACGCCGACACCTTTTGCGCCCGTCACTTCTTCAACTGCTTTGGCGATTTGGTGAGTAAGCTGCTCTTGAATTTGAAAGCGTCGCGCGAACATATCAACAATGCGCGCAAACTTAGATAGGCCGAGTACTTTGCCATTAGGGATATATGCGATATGGCACTTACCAACAAAGGGGAGTAAGTGGTGCTCACACATTGAATAAAGCTCGATATCTTGAATCAGCACCATGTCATCAGCATCTGAGCTAAACACGGCATTATTGGTTATCTCATCTAGAGTCTCACGATAGCCTTTGGTTAAAAACTCCATCGCTTTGGCGGCACGTTTTGGGGTGTCTAATAAACCTTCTCGCTCAGGGTTTTCACCTACTGCAGTTAAGATTTCGTGATAACTTTTCTTTAAATCGTCATGCATAATCTATCTCTTTATTTTAAGTGGCGTCCGCCATCAACTGCTAGGGTACGGCCTGTGATGTAGTTACTACTTAATAATAGCTCAACGCTATTGATGATCTCACGGCAGCCTGGCTCTATGCCCATCAGGGATTTTTTCAATGTTTTTACTTTATACGCGTCGTCATCATGATCGTTGAAAATGATCAAACTCGGCGCGATTGAATTTACTTTAATACTCGGTGCAAACTTCGCCGAGATAGACTTAGTTAAGTTGTCTAAAGCCGCTTTGCTTGCTGCATAGGCAATATGTTTCGGGCTGCCTGTCTCAACGACGTAATCGGTTAGGTGAATAATATCGGTAATGTCATCAGTGTTTTGTAACAGCGGGTTCAGTGCCATGTTCAATAAGTAAGGGACTTTTGCATGAATGTGCATCATGCGGTCAAATAAGTTGGCATAGTCGTCACAACTGGCCTCACAATCCCAGCTTGATGCGTTGTGGATCACTGCACGAAGGCTGGGCGTGATTGAGGTTACTTGATTGACCAACTCGGTGACGGCATCGGGCTTATCAAAATCGCATTGAATACAAGTAACACCCTGGGCTTCGAGTTCATTAATACATGCGTGACGGGTGCGATAAGTCATTATTATGGGCTGAGCTTGAGCAACAAAGTGTTCTGTGAGTGCTAAGCCAATGCGCTGTGCGCCGCCGGTAATCAGTATGGGTGCTGTCATGTAAGATCTATCTATGTTGTTAAACTTTTTCTATTTAACCAGTGTATACGCTTTTTTTATTTTTATCGATCAAGCGCTTGCAGGAGCATAGAAGAACGCTCCTAAAAATGTGAACTTAAAATACACAACTTGGGTATAATTGACAGCGTTGTCTACGGGGGTCGGATGTTAGCAAGAGTTACGCAAAAGTCAGTTTGGCCGTTTTGGTTTACTGCCGGAGTTTATGCCACCTTGTTATTGTTACAAGGCGCAAAGCCTGCGCTCATGCAGGTTTATCAAGAACTTGAGATTGCTTTAACCATGGCGTTGGGGTCTTTTGTGGCAGGTGGTACAGCCTTGGGAGGTGGTGCGGTGGCGTTTCCGATCATGACCAAGGTACTTGATATCGAACCGGCCACAGCCAAGGTGTTTTCTTTAGCGATACAAAGTTTTGGCATGACCGCGGCGAGCTTAACTATTATCTGTCGCGGTATTCCTTATTACCGCAATGTGTTGCTGCTTGCACTGCCAATGGCGTCATTGGGTGTGATTTTAAGTTTATTGTATGTTGCCCCTGTTGTGCCTAGGTTGTGGGTTAAGTCGGTATTTAGTGTGTTGCTGCTGTGCTTTGCCGTGACCATGCTGGTTAGGTGGTGGCGCAAAGCCCACCATGAACAAAGTATTGATGACATTCAGCCACATCCACAGCGCTTAATGCTGGTGGCTTTTATTGGCGGACTAGCCAGTGGCTTGGTGGGCTCAGGGGCCGATATTGCATTATTTGCGTTGTTATTACTTTGCTACAAAGCTGATGTGAAAAAAGCGACCGCATCGTCGGTATTAGTGATGGCGTTCACCTCAGTGATCGGCAGTCTTATTAATGTGCTTTATTTACAGCAGCTCACACCAGAAATTCATAGCTACTTACTTGCTGCTATTCCTGTGGTGGTAATTGGCGCGCCACTTGGGGCATATATATGTGCGAAAGTAAAAGTGGGTTATGTGGTAATGTTTTTGCTGAGTTTAATTGTGCTCGAGGCGGGTATGACAGGTTATGAGCTAGTTAGCTCATAACCCAGTTCTCTTTATTGCTTATACTTCGTCGTAAACCGTAGGAATAGGTTGGCGTTTATGTTGCGTGCGTAGGTAAATCGCAATCAGCTTGTCAGCCACTTCAGCGTCTACGTCTTTACCTTCCAAGAAGTCATCAATTTGCTCGTAGCTTAAACCTAACGCATCTTCGTCTTTTAGACCTGGCTTATCACATTCAAGATCGGCTGTCGGTGCTTTTTCTACTAAAGCCGCTGGTGCGCCAAGCTTGCTAGCTAATGCGCGAACTTGGCGTTTAGATAGGCCAAATAAAGGCGCAAGATCACAGGCACCGTCACCAAACTTTGTATAGAAGCCTGTGATGTTTTCAGCGCTGTGATCAGTCCCAACCACTAAACCTTGCGTAAGACCGGCAATCTCATATTGCGCAACCATACGCTGACGAGCTTTCACATTACCTTTTACAAAGTCCACATGGCTGTCACTAGGTAAAGCGGTATCGCTATCAGACATGGCCAGTAGGGCTTGAGCATGCAGTGCATCTGCCGCACCTTTAATATTCACAGTTAGACGTTTGCTCGGCTTGATAAACCCAAGAGCTAATTGCGCTTCGTCTTCATCCGCTTGCACGCCATAAGGTAAGCGCATCGCAATAAACTGATACTCAGTGGTGTTTAACTCGTTATTAAGTTCGTCAACGGCAAGCTGACATAAGCGGCCACAAGTTGAAGAATCTACGCCACCACTAATACCCAATACCAGTGACTTACAATGTGCACTGACAAGACGTTGTTTTATGAAGTTAACACGACGGGTGATCTCAAAGTCGACGTCGATATTAGGCTGAACGCGCATTTCGGCTAAAATGGCTTGGCGCATGATGATTCCTCTGTGAGTTCTGATTTATTGAGTGCAAGCTCTATTATGTTGTGATATTTGCTGAATTTAAAGGGCTATTTGTTACATTTAAAGTCCTAAATGCTGTTTTATCTTGGCTAATTCTTGCTTAAGTTGCTGCACTTCTTCTAATAAGCTGTTTAAGTCTGACTCAGCCAATGGCTCAGCGCCAGCACTTACAAGTTCTGCTTCTGTGCTCGATATAAACAGGTGTTGATAACGGCTTTCGCGTTTGCCCGGTTGCCTTGGCAGTTGCTGTGTAAGGCTTTGCTGCTGGAGATCTTGTAATACTTGTTCCACTTCACTGACTTGAGCAAAGTTAGCTAGGCGGTTAGTGCGACTGCGAAGCTCACCAGGTGTTTGTGGGCCACGTAATAACAATACACACACTATCGCAAGTTGTTGTTCGCTAAACTGTAAGTCGCCGAATTCGGTATTGCAGAAACGATGGCGATATTTATCGACTCGACCCGAAACTGCTTCATCTCGAACCACAATTCTTTTAGCAATTAAACCATCAACGGCATCTAAGACTTCTGCTTCGCTTAACTCTAAGACAGGCTCGCGATTCGATTTTTGATTGCAACCCGTTGTAAGAGAATTTAAGGATAGAGGGTATTGGTCAGGGGTGGTGATTTCTTTTTCTAGCAACACACCAATAATACGTTGTTCAATTTGATTTAGTTCCATCGCCAAGCTCCTTAATTAGGCTATTTCTCAAATGTATGTTAAGGCAAATTAATATACCAGCAATACCAAGCTTCAATAATACTTAATCATTTTTTAGGTACTAAAACTGACGCTAGCTTCGTTAAAAATTTCTTATTTAGAACAACTAAATAGCAAAATTTTAGCCTCGCTATCAACAATTTTATTTGCCTCAAAATAGATCACTTAATTAAGAGGATTGGTATAAGAATAGATAAAGAGTTGATTTAGTTGGCTATCAGAGAGGGACAAGATTGAAAAGCTGGGTATAACATGAACATAATGCAGTTTCGCTGACACAATAGCGTCACTTATTTATGGCTAGTATAAAAATAATAAAGCACAAGGAGACACCGCAATGTTAAGTTGGCTCAAGAGAGGGTTATCTGGGTTGTTGATCCTCATTTTAATTCTTACCGCAGGCTTATATGGCTTGTTATCGCTCAGCCTACCGGCATTAGACGGTAAAGGCACTTCTGATGCCGTTTCAAAGCCCGTTACACTGGCAAGAGACACGTTAGGGCAAGCGGTGATCACCGCGAAAACCCGGCAAGATGCCGCTTATGCGTTGGGTTTTGCTCATGGCCAAGACCGCTTCTTCCAAATGGATCTATTACGCCGCAACGCTGCGGGAGAGTTAAGTGAATTATTTGGTAAAGGTGCGCTCGAGCTCGATAAAAAAATGCGTTTTCATCAGTTGCGTGCTCGCAGCCAAGAAATTCTTAAATTATTACCCGAAACCGATAAGCAACTACTGGCAATTTACACGCAAGGGGTTAATGAAGGTAGGAGTCAGGCAGGCATAGCTAGCTTTGAATACCTATTAAGTGGTGCACAGGTAAAACCTTGGTTGAGCGAAGATAGCTTACTGGTGATCTTTAGCATGTATCTCGATTTACAAGCGGGCACCTATTTTAGAGATGAAGCGTTAATTCATTTAGATAAGCTGTACGGTGAGCAAATGCGCTCGTTTATTTTACAACCAAGCCAATATCAAGCGGCACTCGATGGCTCAAAGCTGCCAGAAGGGCGCGTTGCCATTCCAGAGCCAATCAGTCGTGAAGCAATATCACAAGTAACCCATATCAAAGAGCAAGACCACTACGGCAGCAACAACTGGGCGGTAACAGGTGCATTAACCAAAACCGGAAAAGCCATGCTGTCAGATGACATGCACTTGGGTTTGAATGTGCCATCAATTTGGTATCGTGCACAATTAAATTACCGCCACCAAGGCGAAAAATACCAAGTGACAGGAGTAACGTTACCGGGCACGCCAGCGGTTGTTGTCGGTAGTAATGATCATATTGCATGGGGCTTCACTAACGGTTATTTAGATACCGCGGATTGGATAGCCCTAACAGCGCAAGACAAAACATGGCAAGTAAACGAGCGTATTGCATTACCAAACGGTGAGCATGCGGTGTATGAGCTGACCATGTCTAATTACGGCCCAGTAAAAGAAATTCAAGGTGAGCAATATGCATTAAGCTGGGTGGCACACCAGTCTTATGCAGTAAACCTAGAGTTACTTAGGTTTGAACGCACGAAATCAGTTGAAGAAGCCGTCGCACTGGCGCCGCATGTGGGTATTCCAGTGCAAAATTTAATGGTGGTAGACGACCAAGGTAATGCTGCATGGAAACCTATGGGGGCTGTGCCAGCGCGCACTAATCCGGCAGACATTGCACAATCCAGTGAGCACTACGCCAAGCTTTGGCAATTTAATGAAGTGCAGCGTCCACAAGTGGTGAATCCGCAAAGCGGTAAACTTTGGACGGGTAATTCTCGTGTGGTCTCGGCTGTTGCTCATCAGCGCTTTGGTGATGGCGGTTATGCTTTGGGTGCGCGTTCAGCACAGATCAGAGATCGATTATTAGAGAAGTCACAATTTAGCGAAAAAGATTTTTATGCCATTCAGCTCGATAACGAAGCCCGTTTCTTAACGTCATGGCATAAGCAATTATCGTCGCTATTACGACAAGACACCGAAACCCAGTTTAAGTATCAAATCGACTTAAGCTGGCTAGATGATTGGCAGCAGTGCGCTTGCGCAGATTCAGTGGGCTACACCTTAGTGCGCTATTATCGCGATAGCCTCATTGATACTGTGTTTGTGTCGGTTGAGCGTAACATGAAAAAGTCAGGTAGCAGTTTAAGCGCATTGAAAAATTATTTAGAGCCAGCGCTTTGGCAATTGAGTAATGCCCAACCTGAGTCTTGGTTGCATGGCCATGATAACTGGCAAGCGCTGCAATTGGCAGCATACGAACAAGCTAAACAAAAGTTAGCAGCAGAGTTTGGGCCAAATATGGCGGCATGGACATGGGGTGAAGTGAATGCATTACAAATTCAACATCCGTTTAGCAAGCAACTGCCGATATTGAGTCACTTCTTAAATATGCCCAAGTACGATGGTTTTGGTGATAGCTATATGCCAGCGGTCCAGAGACCTGAATTTGGTGCGTCACAGCGCTTTATTGTGCAACCCGGTGAGTTAGAAAAAGCTATTATGACCGTGGCTGGTGGACAAAGTGGTCACCCACTTTCACCTTTCTATCGCAGTGGCTTTGAAGAGTATGCACAAGGCGATAATACGCCGTTATTGCCACAAGTTTTAACCCACGAAATCACGTTCACACCACAGCCATAAACAGTGAGGGGTTATATTTTTATCTCTTTATTGTGTTATAAATAGGCACAGTACTGGACGAAAATTAAAAAAGGTGAAGCATGGAACACAATAACTTACCTGACATCAGCACAAACTTTTTTAAGAAAAAGGGCTTGTTTGGTGGTGCAGCGGCGGCAATCGGTTTGCTGATTGTTGCTAATGGTGCGTTTTATACCGTTGACGAAGGGCATGTGGGTATTATCAAACGCTTTGGTGAAGCGACCGAGCAAGTTAACCCGGGTCTGCACACTAAGGTACCTATTGTCGATAGTGTTGAGATGTTGGAGATCCGTACACGCAAAAATGTCGAGAAATTACGCGCCGCGACTCATGAACAAATGCCTGTAACCGCAGAGGTATCAATTAACTGGACGGTGATCCGTGCTGAAGCGTTCGACTTATTTAAAAGTTATGGTGGTTTAACGCAATTTGAGAACCGTATTCTCGACCCTAAACTTCGCTCAGCAACGAAAGATGCTTTGGCACGATATAAAGCCGAAGAGCTTATCCAAAATCGCTCTCAGGTCATTGCTCGTATCGAAGAGTTACTACTGGAAGAAATGAAAGACTATCCGGTGAAATTAGACTCGGCGCAAATTGAAAACTTAGAGCTTCCGCAAAAATACATTCAATCTATCGAAACCAAGCAGACAGAAAAGAACCTTGCGGCTGCAGAAAAGCACCGTTTAGAACGCCAAAAATTAGAAGCGCAGCGTGAAGTGAATACGGCTCTGGCACAACGTGATGCGGCCAAAGCGAAAGCGGACGGCCAAGCATACGCAATTAAAGTAGAAGCCCAAGCCGAAGCTGAAGCCATTAAATTAAAAGGTTTAGCAGAAGCTGAGGCAATACTGAAAAAGGCAGAAGCGATTAAGAATAACGCAACCCTAGTTGACTATATGCGTGCTCAGCAATGGAATGGCCAAATGCCAACAACCATGATGGGCGAAGGGCAAAGCGTGCTTTGGAATATGAATAAGAAGAACTAACTCTTTTTGTGTATTAACAAAGTAAAAGGCTCATCATGGATGAGCCTTTTTACGTTTATCAATAAAAGTTTGGTTAGGTCATCATCACTAATATGGCCGCGACAGCGATTAAGCCTAGCCCTAGACCATCGCGTTTTTTCACTGGTTCTTTTAACCAGAAAATCGACAGCAAGATGGTAAAGAACACTTCAACTTGCCCAAGGGTTTTCACATAAGCAACGTGTTGTAAGCTCATGGCACTAAACCAACCAATTGAGCCAATACAGCTAGTAAAACTGATCGCACAAGTCAGCGGTTTGTGGCTCAGTAAAGTGCGCCAAGTGTGTGACTCTTTAATGCTGATATACGCCGACAACATAATAGTTTGGGTGAGTAATACAAAGAGTAATACCCAAGCGGCACTGTGTGGAAAAGGCAACCCTGATGCGATACTCGCTTCTCGCACCCAAAGAGAAGTAAGCGCAAATGCAGTGCCTGAGGCTAAGCCAATGAGTGCCGTTTTTGGATTGAGATTTTTTAAGGTAAAACCGCTCAGAAGAAGCACTGCTAGACCACCGATTGCAACCCCCAACCAGCCTAATAACGATAACGTCGAGCCAAAGAACAACATGCCCAAAATGGCGGCGACTAAGGCCTCACTTTTGGCAAGCCCTGCGCCGACGGCGTAATTATTTTGTTTAAAGAGCACTACCATGAGCGCAGTGGCGGCAATTTGCATAACACTGGCTGCAAAAACGTAAAATAAAAAGCTGCTATTAGGTGATAGAACCTCAGCAGGTTGCCATTGGTAAAGGCCAAACAAATAGAGTGCCGCAAGTGGGCTGGCAAGTAAAAATCGGGCGAGAGTGACTCCTGCAATACTCGCGTGATTACTTAGTTTACTTTGAAGGGCATTGCGCCATGCTTGTGAAAAGGCGGCTAACAGTGTGAAAGCGATCCAGGTCATAGGATACCAATTTGTTATTGTTAAATAATTTATCTAGTGAGCTAGCCTGCCCACTCACGTCGTCTAAAACTGCTCATACTCGACAACATTATATTGAAATACTCTTTTTGTCTTGCAAGTATATGAGTGGTATGAATATTTATCATAATCATTGATCACGAATTGCTGGTTTTAGGCATTTATTTTTATTATCTAAAGCATCATCTGAAAATATAAAGCTTAGAAAGGGCAAAATTTAATAGAGGCTTTTGAAGCTACAATGGCAACCACCTAAGCTGCGACAATCTGTCGCAGTGTGTTTTTTATTTTTGTGCGTATACTCGATATCAGATGCTACAAAATAATTCGCCACCTGCTTTTTAGGTGGCTTTTTTTTGTCTGCAGTTTTGTGTTAGCGTATTGAATATATTCAAAATGGATAATTTAAATGACCACGCTACTGATTTGCGCTTTTATCGCCATGTTACTGCCTTATTTAGCAAAAGCGCCTGTTGTTATCGAGATGAATCGATTAGGCGGTTACGATAATCGACACCCAAGAGCACAACAAACGCAGCTTACCGGCTTTGGAGCTCGTGCTTTAGCTGCCCATCAAAATAGCTTTGAAGCATTAACGGTATTTGCCGTCGCATTAGCAGTGGTGTTGGGCACGAATACCATAAACGAGACCACACAAACTTTGGCTGTCATCCACATTATTGCCCGTGTTGCCTATTGCATCTGTTATTACCTTGACTGGCATATTGCTCGTTCATCAGTATGGCTAGTGGGGTTAGTCAGTGCCTTGGCAATGGTCGTGGTGTGCTTTTGAAAAACACTAGAGTAACTCATCTAGGGTGATAGCTAGGTAATTGTTTTCGCTGACTTCATTTGGGCTTAACACATAGTTGGCAATGCGTACTCGATATAAATCAATCACTTTATAACCACAATATTTGGCCATTTTCCTGATCTGTCGATTTAGCCCTTGCTTGAGAATGATTTTAAAGTGACAATCACCCACCAGAGAAACCTCACAGGGCAGAGTGATTTGACCATCAACAGGCACGCCCGCTGCCATTTTTGTACAGAAATCGGCATCAAGGGGCTTATCGACTTCGACTAGGTATTCTTTCTCTTGATGATGATCTGGATGGATTAACTGGTGGCATAATTTGCCATCGTTTGTCAGTAATAACAAACCTCTAGAGTCTTTATCTAAGCGGCCAATTGGGTAAACACGCTCACCTTGCGGTAAGAGATGAATAAGGCTGCTTGGGTCATCAAGCTTTAGCTTACAGTCTATCCCAACAGGTTTATGGTAAGCGTAGAGCACTTTTTTGGCAGGGCCTTCAAGCTTCACGCCCTTCACAATAACCTCATCAAGTTCATCAACGTGATCGATGTGGTTTGCTGGTCGACCATTCACCGTCACTTCACCTAAATCAATTAAACGGGAAGCCTGACGACGGGAGCAAACTCCCGCATGGCCAATATATTTTGCAAGGCGTGTTTTAGGCATTAGTTACTCATAAAGTGACAAAAAAGGTTTTTGTAAATAAACTGGCTGTGAGCAAAAAGGAAGGTTATGAAAAAAGCAATTTTTACCCTCGCCATTGGCGACAACCCTATGTATCAAGCCGCTATTTTAAGTTTCCAGCACTATGCCGACAAGGTTGGGGCCGATCTTATTATTTCTGATAGCTTGCACTATCCAATAAATATTGAAAATCCGAAGCACAGTGCTAGTCCTGCATGGGCTGAAAAGCTACGTATTGGCGAGTTATTAAAAGAGTACGATCGCGTTTTATATGTTGATGCTGATATTCTAATTACACCAAATGCTCGAAATATTTTCACAGAATACGAGGGTCCTGACTGTATTTATATGTTGAATGAAGGCGCGCACAGCGATCGTTCATTAGAAAAAAGCTTAATTGAGCAACAGTTAGGCGAAGTTGATTGGCCAATAGTCAATGGTCAGCCAGATTATTACAATGTCGGCGTGATGTTATTGTCTCAGCCCCATGAGCTCTTTTCATATTGTGACTTACCCCTTTTACAATCTGTGTGTAATCACATTCGGTTTTACGAACAAACCGTGTTTAATTACCAAATCTTTAAGCAGCAGTTAAAACACACAGCAATCAGTGCTTCATTTAATCGTATGGATATGTTTGGGGAAGAAGGTTATTTAGACGCTGACTTTATTCATTTTGCGGGCAAGGGATATGCAAAGAATAATCGCCGACGTGACGTACAATTTTTGAAAGACTTTGCACAGTTGTATGCGGGGATTGTTAGCGAGGAAGACATTAAGCGGCTAAAAGCGCAGGCATGGCAGCAGTACTTAAATAAGATTTATAAGAAGTATCCACTACCAAACTTTTTATTAAAGCTGCTTTGCGAGCGTAACGTCCCGCACTAGTCAACGCGACTTTGTACTCTTGTATTAATCAACAGAGCAGTGCCTAAAAACAGCTTTTAGGCACTGTGTTTGACAATAATTTCAGCAACTGCTTTGGCAAAGCCGCGTTCATAATGAATACCCATAGCTTTTAAACGTTTATTTTCAAGATCACAGTTATATGGGCGAGGAGTGCCATCGTTGGGTTGACCCAATGGCTGCAATAAACTGCGGTCATAGCCAAGTGCATCGGCCATTAAGCATGCCATTTGGTACTTAGTCATTTTCTGAGTGCCAGAAATATGAAAAATACCACCTAATTTGTCAGCTTGCTGGACTAAGTCACGAATACTCATGGCGATATCGGCTACATGAGTTGGGTAGCGGATCGCCCAGTTGTCGTGACTTGATGGTACTGTGGCACTGAGTTGTTGTGCAAGTGTGGTGACTGCTGACTCGCCTAAATGCGTAACATCACCATATAAAACTGGCACACGGATCACGCTATGGGTTTTCGCAACCGCTAACACGGCCTGTTCTGCTTGCTGCTTGCTTTGTCCATACAGATTTAGAGGGTTCGGTGCGGCATTTTCTAAATAGGGAGCATCTTGGCCGTCGAACACATAGTCGGTACTGATTAAAATCAATTTGGCGCCGATGGCTTCACATTGCTCGGCTAAAAATTTTGAAGCAGCGACATTCAGCGCGATGGCTTGCTCTGGCTTGTTGCTGCAAATATCTGGGTTGCGCTCAGCGGCAGCATGGATCACAATTTGTGGTTTGTGCTCAATTAAGCTGTTTGCAACTGCTTGTTGGTCATGTAAATCTAATTTGATGATGTTGCCTTCAGCGCGGCTAAAGCCAGTGCCAACGACATTAAAATGCGGGGCTAACTCAGTAAGTAAGGCACGGCCAAGTAACCCTGTCGCACCTGTGATCATAACCTTAGTGGCGTGTGTCACTGTTTGTTCCATAAATAATCCCTGTGTTTGTTTTATTCTTATTTTGTTAAAAGCGCCAGCTGCATAATGTCAGTTATTTCAATATCAGCAAGCCCTTTGTAGTTGTATATACAATCTTGGTTATCGAGCCAAACACTATAACAGCCTGCATTATTCGCACCCTGTACGTCGGTATCAAGGCTATCGCCGATATGCAGAATGTCACTTGGCTTTACTTCTAACAGCGCGCAGGCTTTATCAAACAAAGCGCGACTCGGTTTAGCTTCACCGTGAGGACCGGCCTGTAGCACTAAATCAAATTCGCCTTTTAAGTTAAATTTGTCGACTTCAACGTTGCCGTTAGTAATGGCGATGAGGGTATATTTTTCGCGAAGTTGCGCTAGCAGCTCAAGTACTTCATCACTAACCACAATATTGCTGCGCGCATCGGCGAATGCTTTGTAAGCCGTGTTTGCATACTCTTGCGCTTGTCTGTCAGAAAACCCCAATTGTGCAAAGCCATACCTTAATGCAACCTGACGCCATTTCGTCACATCACTCTGAAGTTCAGGCTGTGTTTTACCAATATGGTTGCGACACTCACGCCAATAATCTGGGCCTTTAGCATGCCACTGCTCAATAGTAGCAAGGTAATCAAACTGTGCTTGAAGTGCCGCTTTGATTATCGGGTGATTGTTATAAAGGGTGTCGTCTAAGTCAAAGCTTAAAACTTTAACGGGCGTGATAGCTCGGTTGAATCGCATTAAATGGCTCCTTTGAGGTTATGCGCATTATACGTAAATAAGTGGTTATTTGGATTTTTTCGCTCTTGGGTGTGCTTTGTCGTATACCTTGGCGAGATGTTGAAAATCGACATGAGTATAGACTTGGGTTGCTGACAAACTACTGTGCCCGAGCATTTCTTGTACGGCGCGCAGATCACCACTTGATTCCAGCATGTGACTCGCAAATGAGTGGCGTAGTTTGTGCGGGTGCACTGGGGTACTAATACCTTGTTTTAGGCCCCAATCTTTCATACGCTCATGCACATGACGGGTTGAGATACGGCGCTTTTGTTTACTCACAAATAAGGCGGGGTCGCCTTCAATGGCAAATTGTGGGCGTAGCTTTAACCATGCCTCTAATGCGGCGAGGGCTTTACTGCCAACGGGGACAACGCGCTCTTTACTGCCTTTACCCAGTACGCGAATTTCTCCTTCGCGAATATCATTTAAGTTGGCATTCACCAGCTCGCTAACACGCAAACCACTTGAATACATCAACTCCATCATGGCTTTGTCGCGCACAGCGAGGGCATCGTCTTCAGGTAATTCTAATAACTGCGCCATTTGGTCGACATCGAGATTCTTTGGCAGTGGTTTTTGAAACTTAGGGCCTTTTATGCCTTCCCCTGGGTTGATTAAAGTTTGATGCTGTTGATGTTTGGCTTTTAAAAATTTATACAGACTGCGAATGCAGCTAAGCTTCAAATTAATACTACGAGGATTGTACTGCTTGCTGCGCAGTTGCATGCTAAAACGTCGAATATGCTCGGGCGATACACCTAGCCAATCATGGCAGTCTTGCTGAAATACTAAAGCGGCTTGTATAAGTTGACGTTTATACTGTCCTAAAGTGTGTTCTGAGTATTGCTTTTCATGACGTAAATAAGCCATAAATGCATCGATTGGCTGAGAAAATTCGTCTTTAAGTTCATTTTCAGAGGCATTGAACTGACTATTCACAACGGGCTATCCAAGTGCTGCTATTCTCAGTTTTAAGCCTGCTAAAAACTCTTGCATCAACAAGTCGTCGTTATTAGGGCAGAAGTGCGCAGGGTTGTCACTGGCAAAAGCCAATACCGCATCACTGTCGTCAAGTTGATACAGTGCCACAGAGCCAGTGCTCGGGGCTTTATCCCAGACGCTATCTAATTGCTTTGGCGTGCGACCTAAGTATTGAGGTTTATCTTCAAGTGTGGTGTTTAGGGCTTGGGTTACTTGTTTGGGCTGAAAGAGCAGCTCTGTCGCTGAAATATTAGGTGTATTGGCAAACGCTGTTTGGATCACTTTAGAGATTTCATTCAAGGATTTAGCCTGCCAAATCTGGCGCTGGCAATCGCTCAGTGTTTTGAATATCTGTTCATTGCTGTGTGCAATTTTAGCCATTCCAGAGAGCTGCTTTTTTAATGCTTGGTTTTGCTCTCTTAATAAACGCAACTGTTGCAGGGCTAAATTCGGTAAGCCTTGGCTTTTGCTGAACAATTCTAATTCGAGTAACACATAAGGGTGATGCTGAAAAAAGTCGGGGTTGCGTTTTAAGTAGTCGCAGACTTGTTGCTCTTGATCTGTTTGCTTCATGTTAATTACTCCGACTTTTTATTTTGAGCGCACTCTATAGCTGATTCTTTACAGAGAAATTTGCCCATCGAATACGTGCTCAGCTGGGCCTGTCATACGTACTGGGTTGCCTTCGCCTTGCCAGCGTATTTGTAATGAACCGCCAGGTAAATCAACGCGCACTGTGCTGGCTAATTTCTTTTGCATTATACCCACAGCTACGGCTGCACACGCACCACTGCCACAGGCTAGAGTTTCGGCAGCGCCGCGCTCCCAGACTCTCAGTTTAATGTGTTCAGGGTTGATGATCTGCATAAAACCCACGTTGGCTCGTTCAGGAAAGCGTTCGTGGTTTTCAAGTAAAGGCCCTAATGTCTCGACTTCAGCAGTATTCACGTCGTCGACTTCTAATACACAATGGGGGTTGCCCATAGACACTACGCCACAAAAAACCGTACTTTCACCGGCGCGAAGAATATAAGTAAGCTCTGGCTTTTTTGCTTTAAATGGCACACTGCTCGGCGCGAAGTGTGGGTTGCCCATGTTTACGGTGATTTGGCCGTCTTTTTCAGTATACAGGGTAATGTTGCCGCCCTTAGTAGACACTGCGACCTTATGTTTGTTGGTTAGACCCTTCATGCGCACAAAGCGTGCAAAACAACGAGCGCCATTGCCACATTGTTCAACTTCGGTGCCATCAGAATTAAAAATACGATAATGAAAATCGAGATCGGGTGAATAAGGCGCTTCAACCATGAGTAGTTGATCAAAACCCACACCGAAGTTGCGATTAGCGAGTTTCTTGATTTGGTCGCGTGATAAAAATACATTTTGAGTGACGTTATCAACGACCATAAAGTCGTTACCCAAACCGTGCATTTTAGAAAAATTTACAAACATAATGTCTTAATGTAACTCCAAGCTGCTACTACTTTGCCATGGCAATTATCAAAAGCCCAGTGATATCACAACTGGGCTTGGTGCGGGAATGCGCTTAATTAAGGCAGTAATTGCTCGCCTTGCCAAAGCGAAGTGAGTGTCTCGCGTTGGCGAACCAAATGACTCTCGTCGCCATCTACCATGACTTCTGCCGCACGAGGGCGCGAGTTGTAGTTTGAGCTCATGGTAAAGCCATAGGCTCCGGCACTGCGCTGTGCAAGTAAATCGCCTGCTTGAATGGCAAGCGGTCTATCTTTACCTAAGAAATCACCGGTTTCACACACAGGGCCTACTACGTCATAATTTTGTGTCGGTATACCATCCGCGCGCGGCGCAACAGCTATGATGTTTTGCCATGCTTGATATAAAGACGGGCGTAGCATGTCGTTCATACCCGCATCAACAATCGCGAAGTGTTTGTCTTTAGTTGGCTTAATGTATTCGACTTTGGTCACTAGAATACCGGCATTGGCGGCAATAGCACGCCCTGGCTCAAAGACGAGTTCTAGGTGAGGGTAGTTTACTAGCTTAGCTTTTACTTCTGCGGCATAGGCACTTGGGTGAGGCGGCTTTTCACTGTCGTATGGCACGCCTAGACCACCACCAATATCTAAATGTTCAAGTTCGATACCTGCGGTTTTCAACTTATTGACTAAGGCTAAGACTTTGTCTAATGCGGCTAAGAATGGCGTAACTTCAGTTAGTTGCGAGCCAATATGAAAATCAACACCGACCACTTCAATACCTGGTAGTGCATAGGCTTTTTGATAAATATCGAAGGCCTGATTGATGTCGATACCAAACTTGTTTTCTTTTAACCCAGTAGAAATATAAGGATGGGTTTTAGCATCTATATCTGGATTCACACGAATAGACACGCGTGCAGTTTTATTTAGTTCACTGGCAACATGACTGATACGCTCAAGCTCTGCTTCAGATTCTACGTTAAAACATTTGATGTTTTGTACTAGAGCAAAAGCAATTTCTTGTGCAGTTTTTGCAACACCAGAGAAAACCACTTTGCTGGCATCACCGCCGGCTTGCAGAACCCGCGCAAGTTCGCCTTGCGAGACAATATCAAAGCCAGCACCTTGTTTGGCCAAGACATTTAACACAGCCAGATTCGAGTTTGCTTTAACTGCATAGCAGACTAAATGCGGATGACCGTCAGCGGCATCAGTAAATGCATGATAGTGACGCTCTAGGGTTTTGCGTGAATAGACATAACAAGGGGTGCCGTATTGCTCGGCGATATCTGCCACCGAAACCCCTTCAGCAAACAGCCGATTATTTTTGTATTCGAAAAAATCCATCTTACTTTTCCTCTTGCTGTTGTTTCTGTTGGTCTTGCTTTGGTTGTTTACTCGCAGGTGTTTGGTTATCTTGTTGCTGTTGCTCTGGTAAATAGAGCACGCCACTTTGGCCACAACCAGTCACGAATAAGCTGGTAAAGATGACCAAAAATAATAAGCTTGTGAATGAGGGGTTCGCTTTCATTAGATTAATGATGTCAGTGCCTTTATAATCGCAGAGTAACAGAATTCATAGAAAATGCAGCTATTGGGGCTGTGAAATTTCGTCATAACTTATACAACCGTGCTTAATGAAGGATGCCGTGATGACCGATCATGAATACCACGAACTTGCCGACGCGTTAATGTTAACCATTGAAGAGCAAATTGATGACTGTGATGTTGATTTAGACTATGAGTCTCAATCGGGCATTTTAGAGATCATCTTCCCTGATAAGAGTAAGATCATCATCAACAAACAAGCACCGCTTCATCAAGTATGGGTTGCAACTAAATTCAATGGTCACCATTTTGAGCTACAAGCTGAACAGTGGATCGACAACCGCTCGGGTGC
Organism: Pseudoalteromonas sp. BZB3; assembly: GCF_040104455.1. Lineage (NCBI taxonomy): Bacteria > Pseudomonadati > Pseudomonadota > Gammaproteobacteria > Alteromonadales > Pseudoalteromonadaceae > Pseudoalteromonas > Pseudoalteromonas sp. BZB3. The sequence continues at coordinate 26,712 of NZ_JBECOS010000006.1, forward strand.
AGAATTCTGGCAATTTATGAGCGAAGCGGCGACGAAGCAAGCTGGTGCACCGATTGAGTGGCAGCACGACTAATGCTTGAATTTGTAGAATACCCAGCACAGAGCACGCATAAAGCGTCGATCATTTGGTTACATGGCCTTGGCGATTCAGGTAACGGCTTCTTACCGATAGCCCCAGAGCTTGGTTTACCAGCAGAGCTTGGCGCACGTTTTATTTTTCCTCACGCGCCAGAGCAACCGGTCACCATAAATGGTGGCATGGTGATGCGCGCTTGGTATGACATCAAGTCTTTTGATCTAGATAAAAGAGCCGATGAAACAGGTGTGAGAGACTCTTCAGCTCAAGTTGAAGCTTTAATTCAAGCTGAGTTAGACAAAGGTATACCTGCCGATAAAATCATCTTGGCTGGTTTCTCTCAAGGTGGGGTGATAGCCTTGCATTTAGCACCGCGTCTTAAGCAAAAGCTGGCTGGCGTGATGGCGTTATCGACTTACATGTGTGCGCCGCAAAAACTGGCAGACGAAGCTGTGCAAGCCGAGTTAGATATTTTCATGGCGCATGGATCACAAGATCCAGTCGTGCCTATGATGGCGGGTCGCCAAGCATTTGATACGCTAACCACACAAGGTTACACGGTATCTTGGCAAGATTACCCAATGGCACATCAGGTATGTGCTGAAGAGCTAACCGCTATTCGCACTTGGTTGCTGGAAAAACTGGCTTAATTAAACGGAGCAAAACATGTCACAGAAGATTGTCATAAAAACCAGTGTGAGTAAGGCACCTGCCCAGCCGCAAGCTGTGCATTATCAGTGGCATTGGCGACGCATTTTTATGGCAGCAAGCATGTTAATGCTGACCGCTGTGGCTATCGTGTATGGCTTAATGAATTCAGTAAATGCCGATGAAGTGCTAAATATTGAAATGGTTGAGCCAAACGCAGTCGTTATTTCAGAGCCAGAACTTGTTACAGATACAGCACAGCAAGAGTTAGATAATGGTGTTGCTGCTATCTCTGAGCCTGCTATCGAAGTGATGGCCGAAGAAGCCATGGCTCCAGTGCAAACTGCTGCAGCAGAGTTTGAGCAACAAAAGCCAGAGCAAAACGCCGCGTCTGTTGATGGCCAAGCTGGTGTGGAAACAGCCAGCGCAGTTTTAGCTGAGCAAACAGACACAGTGCAAACCCTTGATAGCGAACCTGAACTTGTGCAAGTGACTGATGAAATAAGCGTTGAGAAAGAAACTGTTGAGACGGCAACTACTTCACCTGAGGTTGAGCAAGATGCAGAAACGTCATCGACACAGTTTTCAGACAACGCGAAAGTCACCTCAGTGGCATTAGGTGCACAAATTGATGTGCAATTTATTAGCCGTGCTGTACTGACTACAGGCATCAGTGAGCGTGAGCCAGTTGATGTGTTAAAAGAGTCGATTGAGCAAACCGAGTTTCAAGAAAAACTATTTTTCTTCACAGAGGTGCGCAAGCTAAAAGGTCAAACTATTAGCCATTTATGGTTTCATCAAGATCAGTTAATGGCAGAAATCCCATTGACGATCAGCGCAGACCGCTACCGTACTTATTCAAGCAAAAACATCATGCCAAGCCAAACAGGTCAATGGCGTGTTGAAGCCGTAACAGAGCAAGGCGAGTTACTGGCACAAAAAACTTTTCGAATTATTCCATCGGCGCTTTAATCGCGTCCAACAGGCAAAAGCATGACAGAACAAGCAAATATTTTACGTATCGCAACCCGCAAAAGCGCACTGGCACTGTGGCAGGCAGAATTTGTGAAAGCCGAACTTGAGCGTTTTCACTCAGACCTTACCGTTGAGCTGGTGCCAATGTCGACCCAGGGTGACATTATTTTAGATACGCCACTGGCAAAAATCGGTGGAAAAGGGTTATTCGTAAAAGAGCTTGAACAAGCCATGTTAGATGGCCGCGCCGATATCGCGGTGCACTCAATGAAAGATGTGCCGGTTGAATTCCCTGAAGGGTTAGAACTTAACACCATTTGTGAGCGTGAAGATCCGCGCGATGCGTTTGTATCAAACAAATACAAAAGCTTAGATGAGCTGCCGCAAGGCGCAGTAGTCGGTACTTCGAGTCTACGTCGTCAGTGTCAAGTCCGTGCATTACGCCCGGATTTAGACATTCGTGACTTACGCGGTAATGTAAATACACGTTTAGCTAAGCTAGATAATGGCGATTACGATGCGATTATATTGGCTGCTGCTGGACTACTTCGTTTAGAAATGCCAGAGCGCATTGCTGACTTCATCGAGCCAGAAACATCATTACCAGCCAATGGTCAAGGTGCAGTAGGCATCGAATGCCGCAGTGATGACGAGCGAGTAAAAGCATTGCTTGCGCCGTTAGAGCACACTGAAACACGAATTCGTGTACTTGCAGAGCGTGCCATGAATCGTCGTTTAGAAGGCGGTTGCCAGGTGCCAATCGGTGCTTATGCTCTAGTAAATGGTGAACAAGTTCATATTCGCGGTTTAGTGGGCGCAGTTGATGGCTCTGAGATTTTACGCGATGAAGTGTCAGGTTCCGTTGAGAACGCTGAGCAGCTAGGTGTTCAACTTGCCGAACAGTTATTAGCGCAAGGTGCTGACAAAATTCTAGCTGACGTATATAGAGACGCGTAATAAGGTTAAATCTAATATGACAAAGATTGCAATCACACGGCCAAGTGGTAAAGGTGAGCAGCTTAAGGCGCAACTCAAGCAGCATCAGATTGCATATCTTCATACCCCAGTGTTATCGCTTACCTCGATAACATTGGACGCCCAGCAGCTTGCGCCACTCGATAATGCTGATGTCATTATTTTCATTTCGCAAGATGCGGTGCAGTCTCTCGCTGAGCAATATCCAACTTTACCAGCCCATGCCAAACTATTTGCAGTGGGTGAGCAAACCGCACAGGCCATAGAAACACATTTTTCTCGCAAAGCAGACTTTCCAGAGCAACAAGATTCCGAAGGCTTATTGGCCTTAAAAGCATTACAAGATTTAGACGCAAAACAATGCGTGCTTGTCAAAGGAAAAGGTGGTCGCACGCTAATAGCAACAACCTGTAAATCACGCGGTGCTATTCTAAATCAATGTGTTGTATATGAACGTGCAGCGTTAGAAGAAACCGCTAATAGCTGGTTAGACCACTGGCGTGAGCAACAGATAACCGCTATAGTGCTGAGCAGTAATGCTGCGATTGATGCTGTTTTTAACACACAATCAGAACAACATTTGGACTGGTTAAAGCAACGAGATTTTTATCTTGTCAGTCAACGTAGCTGTGATTATTTACAACAAGAGTACCAAATTGCTGAGACGCAGATTTACCTTGCCGACGGTGCCAGTGATGATGTCGTGTTCAGTTGCATTAAGTCGTCTCAAAAACAGCAGGTAAGCACCATGAGTGAAGAACAAAAACAACCAACCGCTGCGAGTGAAAAACCGAGCGTGCCAGAGACCAAACCGATGAAGCAAAAGATCAGTAAAGTGGGCGTATTAGCCTTGTTGATAGCAACGGCAACGGGTGTCATGACAACCGGTTTAATTGTCCACGGACAGCAGATCAGCGACAAAACTTACGCGGCGTTAGATGCCTTAAAAACCGAAAATAGCGCCTTAAAAAATGAACTCAAACAGTCACAACAGAATTTAGCAGCTCTGCAAAGTGAGCAATCACGTGTGTCACAAGCAGTGAACCAGTCTTTGTCATCGCAAGCAGCGCAGCTTCAAGAGAGCTTTGCAGCACAGTTAGACAGCAAGTTACGCCAAGCGGATCAACAGCTCAGTGGCGCGGCAATCAATGAAGCGGTTTACTTACATCGCTTAGCGGTTTTTAAAGTGGCCGCAGAGCAAGATTACCAAGGCGGTGCAGCCGTATTAAAGCGTGTACACGATGTGTTGTTAGCACAGAGCAACAACACGGAAGTATTAAAAGCATTGGCTGATGACATAGCTTTACTCAACGCGCAGCCACAACCTGCGGTGGAAAGCATTTATTTAGAATTACATGGCTTATTGAATCAGGTTGATACACTGCCAATAAAAAGTATTGAAAGACAAATTTCTGAAATGAAAACGACAGAAATGCATGAAGCTCTTTCTTCAGACATCAGTGATTGGAAAAGTAATGTAGCGCGTTCTTTTGATAAATTGGTTGATGAGCTATTCACAATCAAGCGCAGTGAAAATATTGATATCGATGTACTTTTAAACACTCAAGAAACACAACTAATAGCAGCTCAATTAAGAGGTTATTTTTCTCAGGCGCAAACTGCGTTAATGGATAAACAGGCAAGCGTCTTTTTTACTGCGTTAACGCAAGCTCGAATGCATTTAGATAAATATTTTAATGCCGAGTCGTCAGCAGTAAAAGCAGCTAAAGCGAAGCTTATTGAACTAGAGCAACAGCCTCTGGTTTTTAGCAGAAAAGTGGAGCTATCTTCTGAGCAAGCACTAAAGGAGTGGTTGAATGATTAGGTGGATCCTCGCTTTTATCATCGTTGCTATCTCTCTAGCAGCTAGCCATTTTCTAATTGATGAAAAGGGCTATGTACTGGTTTCTGTCGGCAATACAACCGTTGAAGGGACAATCATTTCGTTCCTTGTATGGGCAGGAATTTGTTTCACGGTACTTTATTTTGCATTTATTACGTTACGTGCACTACTTCGCATGTACGGCAAAACCACGGGTTTTTGGCGTGGTAAAAAAGCACTTAAAGCACAGCAAGTATGGCAGCAAGGTTTATGGGCAAGCATCAATGATGATTCGGCAGTGGTGCAAAGTACGTTTAATAAAGGACAAGCGCCTGAAGAGTGGCAAGACGCACAGCAAGCTTTACTGGCAAAAGCTGCATTACAGCAAGGCGATAAAGCACAAGCACTGGCGCATTTACAAAACATCAGTGATGCTGCACAGAGCAAGGTGCCTAAACTTTGGCTTGATGCCAATCAGAATGAGCAGGCTTTGGCTTTGTTAGATGCGCCAATGGCAGAGAAAAAACCAACGCAGGCTGCGGTGAGTAGTTATTTGGCCGGGTTACTACAGGCTGAAAAACACGCTGAATTAGCGGCGGCGATAAATCAGCATTACAAGCGTTTAGATTGGTCGCAAGCACAGTGGCAGGCATTTCTGGCACGCTGGTTTAATGCGAACGTGGAGCTGGCCATTGGCCAATTTGAGCAACTACCAAAAGCGCTAAAAGTGCAAAGTGAAGCGCTTTACATGCAATCGCAAGCCAGAGCCGGTCAATGGCAAAACTTACTGCCGACATTACAAAAATGGTTAAAGAAAGGCCAGTATCAAGCATTTGCTGATGTGGTCGTGTATGCCAAGAACCCTGATATTAAATTGCGTTCATCACTGCAAGATGCGTTGAAGAAACACCCAGAGCAACCACAATTGTTGTTTGCTATGGGTTGTCTAGCTAACGCGGCGGGTGAGTATGAGTTGGCGGCGAAAGTATTCGACAATTGTCAGCTAACAGAGCTCGATAAAGCCCATTTAAAACCGGTTCTAAACAGTTATGAGCAAACTCAGCAGTTTCAAAAAGCTTATTTATTATTGGCCGAAAAAGAATAGTAGCTATTTAGAAAATTAGACACAGATAGAGCCCCAGCTATAGTTATGTAGCTGGGGCTTTTTTATTGAAAGTGGTCGAATGAGCTCGCTCCAGAGGACACCTGTCCTTGATCATAATCGCTACATGCGTATGATCTGAAAAATTTTATCCGCAAAACAGAAGAGTAAATTATGTTTAGTAACCAATATCCGCTATTAGACTTACACCGCCACTTAGATGGCAATGTGCGTGCTAACACTATTTTGGAGTTAGGTAGGCAATTTAATTTACCGCTTCCGGCCAATGACCTAGAAGGCTTATTACCACATGTTCAAGTGCAGAGCACTGAACCCAACCTTGTGGCGTTTTTACAAAAGCTAGACTGGGGGGTGAAGGTATTGGGTGACTACGATGCGTGTCGTCGTATTGCGATAGAAAACGTAGAAGATGCCATTGCACAAAACATCGATTACACAGAATTAAGATTCAGCCCATATTATATGGCACAAAGTCATAACTTACATCCGCAAGGAGTCGTAGAAGCCGTAGTTGATGGCATTAAGTCGGCAACTGCTAACCGTGATATCAAGGTTAACCTGATCGGTATTATGTCGCGTACTTTCGGTGTAGAAAAATGCCAGTACGAACTAGATGCAATCTTAGCATTTAAAAATGATATGGCAGCCGTTGACTTAGCGGGTGATGAACTTGGCTTCCCGGGTGAATTATTTGTTGATCATTTTAAACAAGTTCGCGATGCGTATTTAGGTGTAACCATCCATGCTGGTGAAGCTGAAGGTGCTTCAAGTGTGTGGCAGGCGATTCAAGAGCTAGGCGCAACGCGTATTGGCCATGGTGTGAAATCAATTGAAGATCCAAAACTGATGGATTACTTACGTGATAACCGTATTGGTATTGAATCTTGCTTAACTAGCAACATTCAAACAAGTACCGTGGCTGATTTAACCAAACACCCTCTTAAACAGTTCTTAGATCACGGCATTGCGGCATGTATTAATACCGATGATCCAGCAGTACAAGGGATTGAGCTACAACATGAGTTTATCGAAGCGGCTAAAGTAGCGGGTTTAACCGCTGATGATGTGAAAAAAGCCCAAGAAAATGCCCTTGAAATCGCATTTTTAAGTGATTCAGACAAGCAAGCTTTACTAGCGAAAAAAGCGGGTTAATCTGCTGCTATCTCTATAAAACTAATAGACGGTAACACCCTGATGGTTATCGTCTATTCTAGTTTATTCAGAGCTCATGTTAACTTATGAAGCTTTTGCGCAGCTTAAATAAGCTTGCTTAAGCGCATTGATAACGCGTGAGCGAGTCACTAATCCAATCACTTTATTGTCTTCTAGTACTGGATAAATTTTTGGTTTATCGCCCTGCATTTGCGTGGCTAGATCGACCACCAACATGTTGCTTTTTACTGCTAAAACGTCTTTGCTCATCAAGTCTTGTGCGGTGATCTGACCGTCACAAAAATAGCTGTTTTGTAACAGTGGATTAAGTAGTTGTTGTTCAGAAATAAAACCAATTAACTGCTTTTGTGCATCGACTACGGGCGCGCCAAATAGTCCATGGCTTTGCAGTTGTTCAATAATGTCCGTTAATTCTGTGTGTGCGTAAATAGCCGGAAATTGGCTAGTCATAATGTCTTTAATTGCTTGCATAATACGGTTCTCCTGTTGGTTGAGATTAGTATCAGCAATAAATTTCGATTGGTAAAATGGGTTGTTTAGATTGGTTTGATTGTTTTTGTTGAATGGCTCATTTTCAATAATTATGGAAAAGTTTCTCCATTAGATAATAGGCTTTCTATCAAACTTTTTGTTTGATGAGACATGCAATCTAATGAATGTGTCATGTGCGCGTGCTCTGAATCATGGCAATCGTACGAGATGAGTCTTAAAGACCCGGAAAATAGTGCAATGAGGTCAAAAAAATCATTAGGTTGCATGAAAGGATCTTTTTCATATGTGAAAAGTAACCCTCGAATAGGAGCGCCACTCTTTAACTTCTGCATCTGATAGTTATTAGCTAATCTCCAATTAGGGTATTGTATTTGGCTTTGTCTAGTACCAGCGAATGCAGGTGCAAATGCAATAATAGAGTTATATTTTTCAGGATTCATAGATGCAAAAAGCATAGATGACCATGCTCCAGCAGAATGCCCAGCCAAAAAAATGTCATTTGAAGAAAATCCATCCTCTAAAACTTTATCCACTAATCTTTTTATTTCATTTGCTCTAGAAAATGTATAGTTACCAGTAGCTTTTGGGTAGGGCTTTTCAATTGAGTTTGAACATAAAATAATTATAAAAAAATCTCTAAAAGCGTTGTCTGTAATGGAGCTGGGGACATATTTGCTGCATGAGTTGAGTTTTCTAGGATTAACAGTTCCGTGGTTGTAGATTAAAACTTTTTTATTTTTCGAAATATTATCTAGCATTAAGGTGTTTATTTCGTTTGCATTTATAGCAAAAATTAACGTCTTTTCAATATTGTGGATGGCTATTTCTGTCTTTTCTTTAGGAATATCCAATAGATGCAAAACGCAAAGAAATAGAGTGGAAATGAAGAGTAATGGAATAAAAATTTTTATATAAATATTCATAATTTAGCGCTTTAGATTATAAAGCGCTCAAGTTATTTGTTAAACAATATTTTTGTCTGGTACGTAGGTGCAAACCCAAACATACGTTGGACCGCCGCTGCCATCATCGCCACCACCACCACCAGTATCACCGCCACCGCCGCAACCTCCACCGCATGAGATAACGGGATGAGAAGCAACAGTTGTGGTGATGGTTATTGTTGTCCAAGTACCCCCAGCAACGTTTGGAGTTTGTTCAACTGGCAATGACTCGAAATCTTTGCTTAAAGTTTTGAGGTGACTTTTCTTAAGCTTTAGCTTCAAAATAACTTCCTTTTAGTATTAATTTGAAGTTTTATGTTGTCATTTTTTTTAAATTTGTAAATTGAAGAAATCTAAATCAGATATCAATGTTGCTCATATTTCTCCCTGATAAGTGCCACATAGTGGTCAAGACTCTTTGTTTCATACAGGTTAAAACCTTCGCCTAATAGAGTTGCACCTTGAATTCTGTCGAGCCTAAACTCACGATAATCAGCTCTGAGCTGGCAATAAGCAACCAGTGTCCATTTACCACCCCAATAGACTAACCCCAGCGGTTCGACAGTGCGTGAAGTGAGCGCTTGTTTGGCATCACTGTAATGTAAATCTACACAACTTTTTTGTTCGATACCTTGGCGCAGGGTATAAGTAAACGATTGATGCTCGGCGTTATGGCTCCAGCCTGAGACTAAATAAGGCTGATCGGTTGTTTGTTGTTTTAACTGGGCGGGCAGCACGGCTTCTATTTTGGTGATGGCGCTTTGTGCTTTTTCGGCTAAGTCAGGATCGGTCCATGCGCTGACCATTTTACTGCCAAGTAACAGCGCTTGCAGCTCATCCATGGTGAACATCATAGGTGGCAAATCATAGTCACTAATGAGATAACCAATGCCAGCTTCGCCTTCAATGGGCACACCAGAGCTTTGAAGATGTTGGATGTCACGATAAATGGTGCGCTCTGACACATTCAAACGCGTTGCCAAGTCACAAGCTCGGGTTGCGAGTCGACGACTCTTTAGAATGTTGACCAGTTGAAATAGCCGCTCAGATTTATGCACACCATTGTCCTTTCTGTTTTATTTGATGATTAGAGTGATTAAATGTTTAGGCACTTTGTTCACAAGGTGTCTGACTCACTGCATTGTAGCGCTCTAATTTCACAGTGTCTTTCTCAATCAGGTGCGCGAACTGCTGACAAATTGGGTTTTCCATAAATGCATCACCAATGCGCTTGGCATCAGCCATGGTTTCAAAATACACCACATCAACATAGCTATGTGCATCTGCTAATTTTGCAAGTGAGCGGTAGAGCACACCTGGTTGTTGATCAATGAAGCTTTGGAAAGCGGTGTTTGCAGCTTCGAACTGAGCAAGATCTGCGTTTTCTTGCAACTTGAATTGAACGATTTCAATGGCATTATTAGACATAATTATCTCCGTATTGGCTGTTGTTGGTTGACGTAAATCAGTAAACCACAGCGCCATGTCAGGGAGTGTCAGTAGGGTGTTATTAGCCTAGATTAATGCTAATCCGGAAGAGCACTTAATCATTTTGAGTAATTAAAACTAAAGATAGCTGCGTTAAAGATTTCTCATTCAGAACAACTAAATAACGAAATCTTTGCCTTGCCTATATGAATGTAGGTACCTCAGCGTTAGCAGGACGCATGAGCGGTGCTACCGACAGAGTTTTCTTGCCTTAAAATAGACCACTTGGTTAAGTGGATTGATACAAGCAAAAAACGCCCGCAAATATGCTGGCGTTTTTTATGATGAAGTTACTTACTTGATATACGCAAATGCATCTGCGTACATATTCTCACGAATTGCGCCATGAGCAATAAAGTCATCGCGAACAGGACCAATCATATCGAAACGGCCAGCCATATAGATTTCGAAAGCTGCAAGTGAATCGAAATCTTTTAATACCGCTTTGTGTACAAAACCTGTGTGGCCTTCCCAATTATCGCTGGCATTATCAACGACAGGCACGAACGTGAAGTTTGGTTTTTTCGCAGCCCAAGCTTGCATTTCTTCTGCCGCATAAAGTGCTGATTCATCACGCACACCCCAATAAAAGTGTACCTGACGGTCTGAGTCAATTTCAGCTAAATGGTCAGCCATTGATTTTACATAGCTAAAACCTGTACCACCCGCTAATAACACGATTGGTAATTGTGACTCGGTACGTAACTCAGAAATGCCTAAGCCCACTTCAACTGAAGCCTTAGTGCCATTTGCGTGGTGCTCACGTAAATGATCAAGCGCTTGCATGGCATAGCTGTTTTCTTCAGAGGCACCAATGTGTAGCTCAAGCAGCTCTTTTTGGCTCGGGCGACTGGCAATTGAAAAAGCACGTTTGTCTTTTTCGCCAAGTACTAATTGAAGGTAATGACCTGCTTTAAACTCTGCAGGCTCGCTTGGTTTTAGCTCTACCTTGTAAACAAATTCTGTTAGGGGGGTAATACTTACTACTTCTGCATTTAACACTTGCATTATTAAACCTTTCACGACGCGTGCAGCGTTTATTTATTAAGAGACATAATGTTTAACGAGTCCCAAATTTCATCTACTCGTTGCTTGATTGATTCATCCATTACAATGGGTTCACCCCACTCGCGATCGGTTTCACCTGGCCATTTATTGGTGGCATCCATTCCCATTTTTGAGCCAAGACCTGACACCGGAGAGGCAAAGTCGAGGTAATCAATCGGGGTATTTTCGATCATGGTGGTGTCACGAGCAGGGTCCATACGCGTAGTAATGGCCCAAATGACATCATTCCAATCTCGCGCGTTGACGTCATCGTCACAGACAATAACAAACTTGGTGTACATGAATTGACGTAAGAATGACCAAACGCCCATCATCACACGTTTCGCATGACCCGGATACTGTTTCTTCATGGTGACCACGGCCATACGATATGAGCAGCCTTCAGGTGGTAAATAAAAGTCGACAATTTCTGGGAATTGCTTTTGTAAAATAGGCACAAATACTTCGTTCAGTGCCACGCCTAAAATGGCTGGCTCATCAGGCGGACGACCTGTATAAGTGCTGTGATAAATCGGGTTTTCACGATGGGTAATATGTGTGACGGTCATCACTGGGAAGTCATCCACTTCGTTGTAATAACCCGTGTGGTCACCATAAGGGCCTTCAGGTGCTAACTCGCCTTGTTCAATATAGCCTTCAAGTACAATCTCGGCACTGGCAGGTACTTGTAGGTCGTTAGACACAGACTTTACAACTTCAGTTTTTGAACCGCGCAGCAACCCTGCAAATGCATATTCACTTAAAGTATCTGGCACAGGGGTTACAGCACCTAAAATCGTCGCAGGATCAGCGCCTAGCGCAACTGAGACCGGGTATGGTTCGCCAGGGTGTTCTTTACACCACTCTTGATAATCAAGTGCACCACCGCGGTGTGATAACCAGCGCATGATGATCTTATTCTTACCTAACAATTGTTGGCGATAGATGCCTAAGTTCTGGCGCTTTTTAAATGGTCCTTTAGTAACAGTTAATCCCCATGTGATCAGCGGTGCCGCATCACCAGGCCAACAATGTTGAATCGGCAATTTAGTCAAATCAACATCATCACCACTTAATACAACCTGCTGACAAGGTGCCTTGCGCACTTCTTTGGCTGGCATATTTAGCACTTGCTTGAACACGGGAATTTGTCCTAAGGCTTCTTTAATGCCCTTTGGTGGCTCTGGCTCTTTTAAGAAAGCCAATAACTTACCTACTTCTCGCAGCTCGCTGACATCGGTTTGACCCATGCCCATCGCAACACGCTTCGGTGTACCAAATAAGTTGGCTAAAACAGGAATATCAAACCCATCAGGGTTTTCAAATAAAATCGCAGGGCCGCCAGCACGCAGAGTGCGATCGGCTATTTCGGTCATCTCTAGCTTAGTGGAGATAGGTTGCTTAACCCGAACAAGTTCACCTTGTTCTTCTAAGCGCTTAATAAAGTCTCTTAAGTCTTTGTATTTCATCGTTGGCATAGGGCACTTTTTATTGTCTCGGAGTATATCAAGATGTGGCGAAAATGGCACCACCACATGAGGTTTGTAAGGTATACGAAGGTAAACGTCATTTTGTTTGATTTTGCAAAAATGTAGTAACTTGAGCTATGTTCAACTACTACGGATTAGATTATATTCAAATGTGTTGTGTGATTTACGAGTGGAAGTTTTGAAGCGACTTAAAGCGATATTGTTGTGTGCCTTACTCAGCTTGAGTCTGCATGTTGGCGCTGATCACTTACCAGAAGCGGTATTTGAACAGCATAGTGCAGTGATGCTTGTTATCACACCTTCTACAGGCGCCATCATTGCAGCGAATGCTGCCGCAGATCAATTTTATGGCTATCAAGCGGGTGAGCTTGAGCAGCAATTTATTCAGAACATCAACCAACTCACGCCAGAACAAGTTGCTAACGAGCGTGCTAACGCAGCAGCTGAAGGGCGCAATTACTTTATCTTTAGACATCAACTGGCTAATGGTGAGATCCGTACTGTGAGTGTTCACTCTGCGCCTTTTATCGATGAGTATGGCAGGCAGCAATTATTATCTGTGATCACCGATATCAGTGAACAGCGTGCCTTACAAAAATCGCTTTGGCATTATCAAGCCAATCTTGAGCAGCAAGTTGAAATACAAACCGACGCCATTCAGCAAGCAAGTCGAATGCAATTGCTGCTGTCTTTTGTCGTTATCGTGTTACTCATTGGCTCTTTGCTCATTTTGGGGCGCTTTTTTATTAAGCTTAAAAATGCCAAGCGTAAAGCAGAGTCTCAAGGGGCGCGTCTATCATCTATTTTTGATGCCATAGAGGGCTACTTACTTTTCACGTCTCGTTCAGGCACAGTACTTGATGCTAACCAGCAGGTTTTTCAAGATATTGAGAGTCGTGACTCTATTGTTGGTAGAGCGTTAGGTGAAGTTTTCTTTAGTAATGTAGATTGGGCAGAGCAGCCCTATGGTAGTTCTGAGCACCGTTTGAAAGTCAAAGGTGAATGGCGCTTTTTTACAGTTGATAAGCAAGCGGTGAATAACGCTGATAAATCGCTTGGTGATTTATATATGTTGCAAGATATTACCGTGCAACTAGCCATTGAGCGTGAGCAGCGCTTAGCTAGTACAGTATTTGCAACAACCAGTGAAGGGGTGTTGGTTTCTGATAAACATAACCAGATCCAAATGGTAAATAGGGCATTTACGGAGATTACTGGATTTACTCAAGAACAAGTACTAGGGCAGTCGCCTGCGATTTTAAATTCAGGGCATCATGGGCCAGCCTTTTTCTCGCAAATGTACAACACTTTAAGCCAACGAGGTCATTGGGAAGGAGAGGTCTGGAATCGTCGTAAAAGTGGTGAGGTGTTCCCTTGTTGGCTACAGGTCTCCGCGGTATTCGATCAACAAGGCGAAATCGAAATGCATGTCGCTTTGTTTAATGACATTACCTCGCGTAAGCACCACGAACATATGATGTGGCAACAAGCCAACTTTGATACCTTAACCAGTTTGGCGAATCGCAGAAATTACCGAGAAAAGTTTGAAAATGCGCTGCAAAAGGCCAAAAAAGATAAAAGCCGTTTGGCTGTGTGTTTCATTGATTTAGATAGGTTCAAGGCAGTAAACGACACGCTCGGTCATCATATTGGTGATTTAATGTTAATAGAAGCGGCAAAGCGCTTAGAAGAGTGCACCAGAAACTCTGACACCGTAGCTCGTTTAGGGGGAGACGAGTTTGCATTGTTGCTGCCTGATGTTGATTCAATCACTAAAGTTGAGCAAATCGCGACACAAATTCTTGAGAAACTACACGAGCCTTATGAACTTGAAGGTCATGAAGTATTTGCTTCGGGGAGTATGGGGATTACCTTCTACCCTGAAGATGGCGACGATACCAAAGTACTACTTCGTAATGCAGATAATGCCATGTATAAAGCAAAAGAGCTGGGTAGAAACTGTTTTCAATTTTACACTTCGGCCATGCATGAGCATGCTAAAGCTCGCAGCCAGTTAGAAGGTGCTTTGCATAAGGCGCTTGTAAACAATGAGCTTCATCTCGCTTATCAACCGATTCTCTCTCGAGATGATGATAGGGTGGGTTGTGAAGCTTTGTTACGTTGGGAAAACAAAGTCCTTGGTTCAGTATCGCCCGCAGACTTTATCCCTATTTGTGAAGAACTTGGTTTGATTATCTCTATTGGCGAATGGGTAATGTATCAAGCTTGTTCACAAGCCAAAGCATGGCAGCAGCAATGTGATAAACCTTTTTTTATAACAGTGAATGTTTCTAGCACCCAGTTTAAACGTCAAAGTGTGGTGGAGTTGGTTAAAAGGGTCTTAGCGCAAACAGGATTGGAGGCGAAGTATCTATCTATTGAGATCACTGAAACCGTGCTGGTAGATAATTCAGAAAGTATCTTATTACAGCTTAAGGCGCTCAGAGCGATGGGGGTTGAGCTAGCCATTGATGATTTTGGAACGGGTTATTCTTCTTTGAGCTACTTAAAACGCTTCCCGCTTTCGAAGCTTAAGATTGATAGAGAGTTTGTACGAGACCTACCAGATGATCAGGATGACCATGAAATGGTTAAAGCGATTATCTCGATGGCAAGCAACCTAAACCTTAAAGTGGTTGCTGAGGGTGTAGAGACAGATGAACAGCTGTGGCTATTGAATGAATTAGGCTGTGACTTTACACAAGGCTACTTGCATAGTAAACCGCTGCAGGCAGCGGCATTCGAAAGCTTCTTACTTGAGTATGCTCAGGTAAAATAATCTGAGTTCAGGTTAAAGTCGACTTACCGACATATAGCTTTGTGTTTTTCACAAAAGGACTCAAGTGCAGCTTTAGCTTTGAAGTTGTTTTGTTCTGCTGCACTTTTGTACCATTTATACGCACCTGCTAAATCAACATCACCGCCTTCTCCGTACTCAAGCATATCTGCGAGATTATATTGGCCAAAGTCATACCCCTGTTCTGCAGCCTGTGTAAACAGTTTTTTTGCTTCCTCAAAGTCTCTAGCTAAATAAGCTCGCACGCCTTCTTGGTTAAATTGATTAAATGAGACTTTAAGTTTATGTGGTACATGTTCAGGAGCCGCTCTGTGTCTGACTATGCCACCCATCACATAGATGTCTGTTGGACGGAATATTTCGTCGATTGCTCCCTGTTCATGAAGCGCTGCAAGTTCTGATTTTTTAAAGCTAATTAATGCAGGGCGAAAATAGTTACTGAGCATTAAGCTGTCTAGTTTAATGGCACGTTCTGCGCCACGCTTTTTACGGTAAGTGTAACTGCCTTGTTTTAGAGTGATAGAGTCTTCTTCTACAGAGAGTACCTGCGCAATACGATATTGGGTTTGGTATTTACGGTCTGTGATTAAGTGGCCCATATCTAAGATAAGTACATCATCGACTTTGGGGGCTGATAAAAACTCAGCCTGTTGTTGTTTGTTTTCGAATATGCTGTAAGAAAAGTAAGTAATCACAATCAGTAAAATAACAAACAAAGTGAGATGGTGATGTTTGTAGAGTTTGTCAGTTTGGTCGTGAAAGTAAAAAAGAGACTTTTGAAAAATGCTTTGCATAACTGCTTCCCTGTACCGATTAAAACTTCAGTCTGCCATAAGTTCGTGATTGAGTCATGTGCTTAAACTCTGAGCGGTTTAATTTTGAAGCTTAATAACCATGCTGTAATTGTGTGGTCGAGTGTATTTGCTGGTAAACTAAGCCATTAAACTAGCTTTGTTAGAGAGACGAAAAGCATCATGCAATTTAATACACTGGCTTTATCACCCGTATTTCTTGAGACCATTTCGCAATTAGGGTTTAAACAGATGACAGAGGTTCAGGCACAAAGCTTGCCACTGATCCTTGACCAACAAGATGTGATTGCACAAGCGAAAACAGGATCAGGTAAAACGCTGGCGTTTGCGCTTGGTGTATTATCTAAACTCGACGTAGCGAGTATGCATGTACAAGGCTTAGTGCTTTGTCCAACACGCGAGTTGGCAGATCAAGTAGCGACAGAAATTAGAAAGCTAGCCAGTGGCACAGCAAACGTTAAAATTCTTACCTTGTGTGGTGGTGTGCCAATTAGGCCGCAAATAAGCTCTCTTGAACATGGTGCACATATTATTGTTGGTACGCCAGGGCGCATAGAAGAACATTTGTTTAAGGGCACGCTCGACTTAACGCAAGTAAATACCTTAGTGCTTGATGAAGCCGACCAAATGCTCGATATGGGTTTTACTGATGCGATAGAAAACATCGTTGCTTATTTACCACCTGAGCGTCAAAGCCTTTTATTTAGTGCAACCTACCCCAAAAATATTGAGTCACTTTCTGCGCAATTGATGCGCAACCCGCAGCAAGTCAAAGTTGAAGAGGTGGGGATCAATAAAAGCATCAAACAAACCTTCTATAAACTCAGCAATAACAAGCTTCGTTTTAATACATTGCGACTACTTCTGATGAAGCATCAACCAAAAAGTTGTGTGGTGTTTTGTAATACCAAGGTGGAAGCTAAGCGCTTATTTGAAGAATTAAAAGAGGCCGGTTTTTATGCTTCGGCACTGCATGGCGATTTAGCTCAGCAAGAGCGTGCCATGATGTTGATGCGTTTTGCCAATAAGAGCGCTTCTATTTTAGTGGCGACTGATGTTGCGGCGCGAGGCTTGGATATTGATGATATGGACATGGTGATTAACTATCATCTCGCACTCGACCCTAAAACCCATGTTCACCGTGTGGGCCGAACAGGTCGTGGTGATAAAAAAGGCCTGGCGTGTTCTATCTTTGGTGAGAAAGAGGCGTTCAGAGTTAAGCAAATAGAACAGCTATATGATCGTGAATTTGAACCTGCGGTTTTACCTTCGCTGAGCTTATTAGATAAACCCCCTTATAAACCAGAAATGCAAACCCTCTATATTGACGGTGGCAAAAAGCAAAAGCTACGCGCTGGTGACATAGTCGGTTGTTTAACGGGCGAAGAGGGCATTGGCTTTTCGCAAATCGGTAAGATCACTGTGTTTGAAAACCAATCGTTTGTTGCTGTGAAGCGCGAAGCAAGTAAACCGGCTTTTAGAAAACTTCGCGATAACAAAATCAAAGGTAAGAAATACCAAGTACGCCGCGTCAATTAATTTAATTTAATGTGCCCAAGCAGTTGTTGATACTCATTCTGTAACTGCTTGAATCGTGTATCGTCATGATTGCCTTTATCTGGGTGGTACTGAATGGCCAGTTGCCGCCAACGTCGTCGAATGGTTTTTTCTTCAAGCGGTTGTGTTAATTGCCAGTGCAGACAAAGCTCATCGAGATTGGCTTTGCTCAATGTATTCTGCGGATGATGAAAACTTTGAGCATAACGTTGCCAAAAAGAATCTAGCAATGCTGCTATTTCTTCATTATCTATTTGGTAGTTCTGCCAATCTAAATAATAAGTGCTGAGAGGTGTGTTTAATTCAGGTGCTTGGCCTTTGTCAGCAAGGTAAATATCCATGCTATCTATATGTAAGTAGATATCGTCTTCAATGAGCTCCGATTGCAAAGTATACAAGCTATTCATCAACACAAAGTTACGCTTGAATAAATCTTGACTGGGATCGTCGTCTAGTTGCTTAAGTAATTCAACAGCTTGCAAATGTGCTGCCAGCGTATGCACCTTGTAATGTTCACCATTACTCAATAACGAAAAAATTTCATCTAGAATCGGGCGCAACATTGTTCCTCAAGGTTTGTTGGTGTATCTTCACAATACCATGATTATTTTTTTTTAGGCAATGAGGGCAAGGATGTTAAACCAGCCATTGCGGAAAATACTCGCCTCCACATTATTTGTCGCTAGTGTGTTGAGTACACCTTTCCTAGCATCATCTGCGACAGTTCCTCCTACACTTTCTGCAGAAATAGAAAAGCTGAAAGAAATAAATGATTGGTCGGCCTTTACATTAGAAGCAAATAAATTAGTGAAGCTGAATGCGGATGATGTGGATGCGTACAGTGGACTTTTAAGAGAGCTGGGAAGAGAGGCAATCAAGCGCGAAAAATTGCGCGATGCTGACATCTATTTCAATCAGCTAGCAGAAGCAACATCACATGATAAAGTGAATGATGCGCACTTCCTTGCATTCAAAATGTTAGGGATCAGTGCTTACTATCAAGGTGAGTACGCTGAGGCAATCAAAAACTATCAAACTGCACTCAATATCGCAAAGTTACGACATAAGCCATTAGAGCTTGCGAATATGCATAATAATCTCGGGTTGGCTTTTCTAAAAGCGCATGATTTAGAAAGCTCAGTTCGCCATTATGTTGAAGCCCATAAACTGTATGAACTACATGGCAGTGATCAAGATAAAGCTGATATTTTACTTAATTTGTCTGGGGTATATGTTCGTCAGTTTAGGTTCGAGACAGCGAAAGATATGTTATTTCGAGCAATTAGCGCGTTTAATTTGTTAAATGACGAGTATGGTGTTGCGCTAGCACAGGCAAACTTAGGGGTTATCTATGTTGATACTAATGAAAATGAGCTTGCGCGTGCTAGTTTTAAGGCAGCGATAGACTATTACGAGAAAATAGATTCTTCAAGACATCTTACATTTGAATATAGCAATTTAGCGAAGTTAAGTGTGTCTTTGGGTGATATGGAAAGTGCTCGCCAAGAAGTACAAAATGCGCTTTATCATGCCGAGAAATTAAATTTGAGAGCTGGGCGAATGGAGGCGTTGCCTTCTTTGGCTAGGGTACAAATTCATGAAGGTGATTTCAAATCAGCACTTGAGAGTATTAATGAGTCGATAGAGATTGCAAAGTCACAAGGCGAACAGTTACGCGTTAGCGAAAACCTAGCAATAAAATCTATTATTTTAGCAAACTTAGGATATACCAAAGCGTCACTAAATAGCTTTCATGAGCATAGAAAGCTACAACGTAAACTAGTTAACGATAGTCTAATAGCTCGTTTAAATGAGTATCAAAGTCAAATTGAAGCTAATGAGTTAAACCAAGAGATTGCACTTCTCAAACAGCAACAGGCTGTACAAAAGTTACAGAGCGAGCAGCGTGAACAACTGACTTGGCTTGCAATTTTGCTGTTGATCACAGGTATAGTGGCTGTTGTGAGTATGTATAGAAAACACATGGAGCGTGCTGCCAATATTGAGTTGAGTCAACAGGTTGCTAAGCGTACAGCAGAACTACAAAAGTTAGCAGATGAGCTAAGTGAAGCTAACACAGTTAAAAGCCAGTTTTTAGCTAACATTAGCCATGAAATCCGAACTCCTCTCACTTCAATTATTGGGAATAGTGAAGCGCTGTTACAAGAATACCAACATGACAAACATATTCAGGAACCTTTGCAAGTCATTCAAAGGCAAGGGGAGCACCTAAAAGACCTTGTGAGTGATGTATTAGACCTGAGTAAAATCGAAGCACAGCGTTTTGAGTTAGAGTTTACTGAATTTGCCTTAGAGCAGCTGCTCGATGATGTCACCGAGATGTTTCAACATGTCTGTGAGGCAAAGGGGTTAAACTTCATTGTGGTGAATCAGCTTCCTTCACCATATGTGGTGCGTTTAGATTATGTAAGGCTTAAACAGGTACTCATTAACTTACTGGGTAATGCAGTTAAGTTTACAGAATATGGTCATGTTGAGTTGGTTGTAAGCCAAGAAAATAACGGGGTTAGATTTTCGGTAAATGATACGGGGATCGGGATGGATGCTACGCAATTACAGCATATCTTTGACAGCTTCCAGCAAGGGGATAACAGCATAACACGTCGTTTTGGCGGCTCAGGATTGGGTTTATGCTTATCTCAGCAATTATCGACCATGATGGGGGGAAGCATTCAGGTGAGTAGTATTCCTGAACAAGGCAGCCAATTTTACATTGTGATCCCTTGTGCACGTTTAGACTCAGCATCTGACTCAATTTTAGTACATAAAGCTGCTCGGCCGATTACGCAATTATCTAAGTTAAGCGGTACGGTATTGATTGCAGAAGATCATGATGATAATCGAGCGTTATTTGAACGTATTCTCTCTCAGGTTGGTGTTGAGGTTATCACAGCCGAAAATGGTCAGGTCGCGGTAGAAAAAGCATTATGTGAATACCCAGATCTAATCTTGATGGATATTCAAATGCCATTACTTGATGGTCTTGAAGCATTCAAGTTACTTCAGCAAGCAGGTTTTGATGGGCCTATTTTTGCACTTACTGCGAATGTCATGCAGCATGAAATTAAGTCTTATCTTGAACTTGGGTTTGCAGGTCATCTCGGAAAACCACTTGATAGAGATAAACTCCATCTTGCTTTAAGTGATTTTCTAGCAGAAGCGAGCGCTGGAGTCGATCAAGGTATGCAAGTTGATATCAGTGATTTGATAGAAAGCTTTGCATTAAGCCTAGAGCAAGAGCGTTCTACAGTTATCGATTTATGGCAAAAGCAAGATTGGTTAGAGTTGAGAGCTTTGTGTCACCGTCTCACAGGCGCTGCCTCAACATTTGGCTTTGAAGATATTGCCAAAACGGCAAAACACATAGAACAGGCATTAAAAAAACCACAAGAAGTTGACTCTCATGGGTTGCAGCATTGGTATTTAATCTTGTGTGATGAGCTACAGCAAGTTCAGTTATCAGAACAACTCAATGTCTCCTGAGTCTTGCTGAAATTCTGCCTTAGTGCTGGCCGCTTTCGTGTCAGTATTTAGTCGAGACTTATCTGTTCTGGGATCATGCTCAAAAGCGGCTTCATCCACTTTAAAAATCGCTAATTTATCGTGAATACTGTGGGCAAGACTGATGAGGTCGTTGCTAGACACAGCTTGTATCTTAGAACTTGAAAGCGCATCTGAATTAAGTTCAACCATAGACTCAATACTTGTTTGCGCCTCATCGGATACGGCTTTTTGGTCTTTTACCTGTTCATGAATACTGTGAGACATAGAATTTATGTTGAGCATAGCTGATTCGATTTGATCTACTTCTCGAGTAGACGCTTCTGATAGCGTCACAGTTTGTTTTGTTTCTTCGAGTGCGTTGAGCATGAGCTGGTGTGCACTGTCTGTCCCAGCCTGGATTTTACTCACAACTTCACGTACCTGCTGGGTCGATTGGCTGGTTCTTGCAGCTAAACTCCTTACTTCATCAGCAACAACCGCAAAACCTCTACCTTGTTCGCCTGCTCGCGCGGCTTCAATTGCTGCATTCAGTGCTAGTAGGTTTGTTTGCTCTGCAATTGAGTTAATGACGTCAATCACAGAGCTAATCGCATCAGAGTCAACTTTTAATGTTTCAATTTGCGCACTGGTTTCTTCTATGTTTTTCGCTAAGCTCATTAAGCTTGCCTGGCTCTTATCTGTATCTACACGCGTTTTCTTAACTGCTTCTGTTGCGGCTTCCACTGAGGTGTAAATCTTTTCTAAGTTATCATCAAGCTCTCGAGATACAGCGAGCATACGGTTAATTGAGTCTGCTAAATCTTCACCATGGGCGTGCTGAATCGTCGCCTTTTGTGTCATTGATGCATAAGTATCCCTGAGTCCATCAGCCATAGGTGAAAGGCGAGATGAAGAAACATACACCTCAGCAATAATATGCTCTATGGTGGCAAGGCTAGCATTAATCGCTAAACATGCTGGTGGCGTAGAGGCTTTACTATCATCAAAGCGATAAGTGAGATCAATTTGTCCATCATGGTTTATAGAATTGACTAAAGTCTGTAAATATTCTGCTTGTGATGTTTTTTGGCTCGAATACCAAAGTAAAGCTGCACCTAAGATGATTTGCATACTGATAATAATGGCCGTTGTTGACCAAGATACAGAGAGTAATGGCAACATGACCATTAATACTATGGTGTTGAGGATTAGAAAGTTTCGAATTAATTGAAAGGGCTTCATAAACTGAACAGCTCCCTGTCTAAGCACGTAAGTCTATAACTAGAATAGTAAAAAATTGGGGGCAATGCGATAGTAATTAAGATCAAAAAAGCCTGCATAAGCAGGCTTTTTTAGGATATTTACTTACGACGCATGAGCTCGAAGAACTCGTCGTTTGTTTTACTCATCGAGAGTTTGTCGATGAGGAATTCCATTGCGTCGATTTCACTCATTTCATGAACAATCTTACGCAAGATCCACATCTTCTGTAGCTCATCCGCTTTAGTCAGTAATTCTTCGCGACGCGTACCAGAGCGGTTAAAGTCTATTGCAGGGAATACACGCTTTTCAGCAATCTTACGGTTTAAGTGTAATTCCATGTTACCCGTACCTTTAAACTCTTCGTAGATAACTTCATCCATCTTAGAGCCAGTATCGATAAGGGCCGTTGCGATAATCGTTAAGCTACCGCCTTCTTCAACGTTACGTGCAGCACCGAAGAAACGCTTAGGTTTGTGTAGTGCATTCGCATCAACACCACCCGTTAGTACCTTACCAGATGATGGAATAACGGTGTTGTAAGCTCGTGCTAAACGTGTGATTGAATCAAGTAGAATGATAACGTCTTTCTTGTGCTCAACTAGGCGTTTTGCCTTTTCAATAACCATTTCGGCAACTTGTACGTGACGGCTTGCCGGCTCATCGAACGTTGAAGCAACAACTTCACCTTTTACTAGGCGCTGCATCTCAGTTACTTCTTCCGGACGCTCATCGATCAGTAACACCATCAGTGTTGCATCTGGGTTGTTGTAGGTAATCGATTGCGCGATATTTTGTAGTAGCATTGTTTTACCCGCTTTCGGCGGAGCTACAATTAGTGCACGCTGACCTTTACCAATTGGTGATGCTAAATCAAGAACACGAGCAGTAATATCTTCTGTACTACCGTTACCACGTTCCATCACAAAACGCTCATTCGCATGAATAGGCGTTAAGTTTTCAAATAAGATCTTAGTACGAGAGTTTTCAGGTCTATCGAAGTTAACTTCATTAACTTTAAGTAGTGCGAAGTAACGCTCACCATCTTTAGGTGGACGGATAAGACCGCTAATTGTGTCACCAGTACGCATGCTGAAGCGTCGAATTTGACTTGGTGAAACATAAATATCATCAGGACCAGCTAGGTAAGATGCTTCTGATGAACGTAAAAAGCCGAAGCCATCTTGTAGAATTTCTAAAACGCCGCCGCCATAAATGTTTTCACCGCTTTTAGCGTGTGCTTTTAGAATGGCAAAAATAATGTCTTGTTTTCTTAGACGGGCTACGTTTTCAAGTCCCATGGACTCAGCTAGTTTTACAAGTTCGTTGATTGACTTGTCTTTTAATTCGCGTAAATGCATATTGGTGGGTTCTTTATAACAATTGTCATCTCAGTGATGAGAGGTTGATTTGATAAAGCTAAAGGTTAGTGGCTTTATAAATTAGCAGTTAGCTTGCTAGTCGTCCAGTCTTTAAACAAATTTAGTCGAAAAAACTATGGGCAGGTAGGTGGGATATACGCCTAGCAAAGGCGAGGCGTATATATACAGACTTAGATGTTGTCGTTTAAGAACTCAACAAGTTGAGTCTTTGATAACGCGCCAACTTTAGTCGCAGCTACAGCACCATCTTTGAAAAGTAGTAGTGTAGGAATACCACGAATACCGAACTTAGGTGGTGTACCTGCGTTTTGGTCAATGTTTAATTTACCGATAACTGCTTTACCAGCAAATTCTTCAGCAACTTCGTCTAAGATTGGCGCGATCATTTTACAAGGGCCACACCATTCTGCCCAAAAGTCTACCAGTACTGGTAGATCTGATTTAATTACATCAGCTTCAAAGCTGTCGTCAGTAAGCTGGATAATTTTGTCGCTCATTGCGTTCTCCGTTAGAAATTGGCGAATTATTTACTGCGTATTTAAACACTCTTGTTTCTTATTGCAAGTTTAAACGTTATGCTTAATTGCTATGACTAAGACACATTTGACCAATAAAAAATTTTCTGACTTTGCTATTGCACCGGAAGTGGTCGCCGGTTTAGCTGCGAATGGCTTTGAATATTGCACGCCAATCCAAGCAAAGTGTTTACCTTTTGTCTGTGACGGGCGAGATATCGCTGGTCAAGCACAAACCGGTACTGGCAAAACGTTGGCGTTCTTAACTGCCACTTGCCACCGTTTAATGCAAACAGAAGGTCAATCCAGAAAGCACCCAAGAGCGCTGATCATGGCTCCTACGAGAGAGCTTGCGATTCAGATCCATAAAGATGCAAAAATTATTGCGCCACACTGTGGTCTAAACTTAGGTTTAGTATATGGTGGCGAAGATTACGAAAAACAACGGGCGCAACTCGAAAAAGGTGTCGATATTTTAATTGGTACTACGGGCCGCTTAATCGACTTCTATAAGCAAGGTGCTTATAACCTTAATGAAATCGAAGTTGTTGTACTTGATGAAGCAGATCGTATGTTTGATTTGGGCTTCATTAAAGATATACGTTATCTGTTTAACCGTATGCCTCCGACAGCAGAAAGATTAAATCTACTTTTCTCTGCAACTTTATCTTACCGTGTACAAGAATTGGCTTTTGAACACATGACTAATCCAGAGCATGTACAAATTGAGCCAGATGTAAAAACCGGTAAACGTATTCAAGAAGAATTATTCCATTCATCTCATGACGACAAAATACCGTTACTTCTTACATTAATAGAAGAGGAGTGGCCTGATAAAGCAATCGTATTCGCAAATACTAAGCAAAGTTGTGAAAACGTGTATGCGTGGCTAAAAGCAGATAAACATCGTGTTGGTCTGTTAACAGGTGATGTAAATCAAAAGAAACGTCAGTCAATTTTGGCACAATTTACTAAAGGCGATTTAGATATTCTTGTGGCAACCGATGTGGCTGCACGTGGTTTGCATATCCCTGAAGTAAGCCATGTGTTCAACTTTGATTTACCGGATGACTGTGAAGACTACGTTCACAGAATTGGTCGTACAGGTCGAGCTGGTGCATCAGGTCACGCAATTAGTTTTGCATGTGAGCAGTATGCATACAACTTACATGAGATTGAAGAATATATAGAACATTCGATTCCTCTGTCTCATTATGATAAAACAGCATTAATTGAAGATTTACCTAAACCGAATACGCAGAGAAGACGTCATCACTCTGGCCCAAGAAAGGGAAACAATCGACGTCAATCAAATTACAATAAATCGAAAGCGAACACTTAAGAAGTTGTAATTGCGGGATCTTGCAGCTAGAGGTACAAAGTGGCCAAAAATATAGATAATAATAACGTTTTTGCCGTTATTGATTTAGGCTCTAATAGCTTTCATATGTTGATTGCAAAACACATTGCCGGTGGTGTCCACACCATAGGTCGGGTTAAACGTAAAGTTCGACTAGCAGCAGGCTTAGACGAAAACAACACGTTATCTTCTGATGCAATGCAACGAGGTTGGGAGTGTTTGGCGCTATTTGCCGAAAGATTGCAAGATATACCGAAGCAAAATATCAGCATTGTCGCAACGGCAACGCTGAGACTTGCTACCAATGCCCAAGAGTTCAAAAACCAAGCCGAAAAAATCCTCAGTCACAAAATCAATATCATCAGTGGCGAATTAGAGGCACGTACTATATATAAAGGTGTAGCACATACTTCTGCATGCCAAGGTAAACAATTGGTGATCGATATTGGTGGTGCAAGTACCGAGGTTGTCATAGGTAAAGGATTTGAAGCGCTGCTCTATAAAAGCTTAGACATGGGTTGTGTGACTTACTTAGAACGTTATTTTCAAAATGGCTTACTGTCTGAGAAGAATTTTGAGCAAGCAATTGCTGCAGCACATACTGTGATTGCGCCGATTAAGTCTCAATATATTGAGACTGGTTGGGAACTTGCCATCGGCGCATCAGGCACTGTGCAAGCAATTCAAGAAATCTTAGCAGCGACAGGTCAAACCGATCTGCTTTCTTTAGAAAAGTTACAGCATATAAAAGCCGAAGCGATAAAGCATAAGAATGTATCAACACTTTCTCTACCAGGTCTTAGTGAAGAACGTCGTTTGGTGTTTGTATCTGGATTAGCAATTCTCATTGCATTATTTGAAGCGCTGAATATTCAGCAGATGGGACTGGCAGGTGGCGCACTTCGTGAAGGTGTGCTTTACAGTATGATCTCAGATCTACACCACTCTAATATTCGTGAAAGAACGCTTGAAAGCTTTGCGCTGCGTTTTCATACCGACAAAGAGCAAGCTAAACGCGTTTCAGATGTTGCCTTATTAATAGCAAAACAACTTCAACATGCCTGGCAGCTAGATTTACAGCAAGTAAATGTATTGCTTTGCGCAACAGCGCACTTGCATGAAATTGGTTTGCTTATAGATTACAAGCAATATCATCAACACAGTGCCTATATACTAAGTAACACCGACATGCCGGGTTACTCGCCAGCAGAAAAGAAAGTAATTGCGAGTCTTTTAAAAGGTCACCGTGCCGATTTAAATGATGCACTGTTTTCACATCTTGGTGCTAATAAAGCACTGTCCGAAAAGTTAGTACGCATAATTAGACTAGCCGTTATCTTATCTATGCGCCGTAAAGATGATGTTTTACCTACCTTTGAAGTAAAAGCAGATAAAAATAGACTTAATATTAGCTTTTCTGAAGACTGGTTAGCTCAACACCCACTTATGAAAAGTGAGCTTGAGCAAGAAAGTGTGTATCAATCAAAGTTAAATTGGCAGTTTAGTAGCTAAAACAGCTCATAAATTCTACTTAAAACATCGAAATTATACAGTTTCGTTCAAAATACACGCGAACAGTCAGTTTTTTGCATTTTTCTTTAAAAAAGGGGTTGCGTAATTTTCTGCTCTCCCTATAATGCGACCCCACTGACACGGGGCGAGACGCTAAAAAGCAAATCAAAACGATGTCGAGTCAAATAAAACTTAACTTTAAAAACTTTTTAAAATTAAGTGTTGACATAAAAAGTGAAGTCGTTATTATGGCGCTCCACTTTGCAGCAAGGCTGCGGTAACTAGCCAAGCGTTAGTTACACCGGGTAACCGGAAATGTTCTTTAAAAATATGAAGCAATCATCTGTGTGGGCACTCGTACAGATTGAGTTCTAACAGCTCTTGATTCAGGAGCAAAAAAATTTAGAGTCTCAATTTCTTATGAGTGACTATATAGTCAATTTATACAGAAT
>NZ_JBECOS010000007.1:0-51307 GCF_040104455.1 Pseudoalteromonas sp. BZB3
GACTCCATGCCGAACTCAGAAGTGAAACGAAACAGCGTCGATGATAGTGTGGGTCTCCCATGTGAAAGTAGAACATTGCCAAGCACCTATTTAGAGAAAGCCCGATTCGAAAGAGTCGGGCTTTTTTTCTTTAAGTCTCTCAGCAATTGCTAAAATAGCTAACTGCACCTTGCGCAAAAGAAGCGCTCTCACTGCGTTCGCAGTCGCTAATTTTGCACGATAGCGTCGATGATAGTGTGGGCGCGGCCAGCCTGGCTTCCTATGTGAAAGTAGAACATCGCCAGCAAAGGTTGCCCCGGACAATTAAAGAAACCCGTTGCAGCAATGCAGCGGGTTTTTTGCGTTTAGGGTGCTAAATCGTCCTGCACGATGATGAGGCAAAGCTCGGTGATAAAAAGACGAATTAGCGCAAGGTGAAATGAGCGACCTTCACCGCGTTTAATCTAGACGGCCTTAACTCCAGCTAAACTAGTTTATCTCACCTTGCGCGAAAAGAATGTAAGCGCTGCGCGCTTGTCATAAACCTTTTGCACTATACTTGCGCAAATGAAGCGCTCTCACTGCGTTCGCAGTCGCTAATTTTGCACCATAAGCGCAAGGTGGAATGAGCAACTTTCACAGTAGTTACTCTCTTCATTCTGAAACACTTTTCAAACGCCTAAATAACTAAACCCTCTATTCCGGCTAAACTGGTTTATCTCACCTTGCGTAAAAAGAGCGGGTTCACTTCGTTCGCAGTCGCTAATTTTGCACCATAAGCACAAGGCGAAGTGAGCAGCTTTCACAGTAGTTACTCTCTTCATTCTGAAACACTTTTCACACGCGTAAATAACTAAAACCTTAACTCCAGCTAAACTGGTTTATCTCACCTTGTGCGAAAAGAATGTTAGCGCTGCGCGCTTGTCATAAACCTTTTGCACTATACTTGCGCAAAGCAAACGTATTCGCTTCGCTCATTGTGGTTAACACTTTGCACTTAATTCCTTTATCATTAAACACATTAGAGATCTTCAGCGTATTAAGCGTTTTAATTAATTGAAAGGTATTGGGTTTGGAATCCTTCAAAGAGATTTATGAAAGAGCATGTGAAAGAAAGTTAGGTGAGCAAAATTTAAAGTTGTTGATATCTACCCCACTGACGAAGCAAGAGTTGTTGTCACACTCAGATTCGCTTTGGCTTGAAGCGTTTACTAAGAAAGTATTTCAAAGTGGTTTTTATTGGTCAGTAATCAATGCGAAATGGCCGGGTTTTAGAGAGGTTTTTTGGCAGTTTGATATTGATGCGCTATTGATGATGTCGCCTGAACAACTAGAAGAAAAGTCACAAGATGAGCGTATCATCCGTAATTTTAAAAAAGTACAGACGATTCCACATAATTGCTACATGATTTATGAAATTGCACAAAAGCACGGCTCATTTGCTAAGTTTATCGCCGACTGGCCTGAAGATAATATTATTGGCCTTTGGGCAGAACTAAAGAAACAGGGTGCACGATTAGGCGGCAATACAGGACCTTACGCATTACGTGCGATGGGCAAAGATACTTTCATTTTGTCACGAGATGTAGAGTCTTACCTTAGAGCTCATAAAATCATTGATGGAGGTTTGCAAACAAAAAAATCTCTCACTGCAATTCAATCTTTTTTTAATAAACTAGTAGAAGAAAGTGGTTGGTCTTTAACTGCGCTGAGCCAGCTTATTGCTTATAGTGTTGGTGATAATTACGTGAATGTAGAAGGTAATGAATAATGCAAAATGATTATGCTGCAATTACAGAAGGTTTTGCTGTTGATTATCCGATGGCTCAACCAAGTTCAGCCAAGCTTGTTTTATTTAACGAAGATCTATTTGAAAGACTAGAGCTAAATTGGAAAGAAGAAGAAGTGCTTTCTTATCTCTCTGGCACAAGAAGCATTGAGGGCATTCCAGCATCTGCATTAGCCTATTCAGGTCATCAATTTGGTCATTTCAATCCAACACTTGGTGATGGAAGAGCGCATTACCTAGGAACGACTCAGAGTAATAGCCCCTTTGACTTACAGTTAAAAGGTTCTGGGGCAACACCATTTTCTCGTGGCGGTGATGGCCTTTGTGCGCTTGGCCCGGCAGTTCGAGAGTTTGTGATGAGCCAAGCTATTCAGTCACTTGGGGTTAAAACGACAGAATGTTTGTCTGTAATCACAACAGGTAATGATGTTTATAGGCAGGGCTATGTGCCAGGTGCGGTAGTTTGCCGTGTGGCATCTAGCCATATAAGGGTTGGTTCTTTTCAATATTTAGCGTTACAGCAAGATAAATCGGGTATGGAACGTTTATTAGAACTTGCGATTAAGCGGCATTACCCACAAATTCAATTTGAAGGTGATGATAGAGTATGTGATTTCTTAAAGCATGTTTGTAACAACCAAATCTCATTGATTATTGATTGGTTAAGAGTGGGCTTTATTCACGGAGTTATGAATACCGATAATTGTTTGGTGTCTGGCGAGACCATCGACTTTGGGCCGTGCGCCATGCTTGAGGCTTTCGATTTCAATGCTGTATTCAGCTCTATAGATAAACAAGGTCGCTACGCATTTGGTCAGCAACCAAATATCGCCCACTGGAATTGTGCACGTTTAGCAGAATCTCTGATGTTAATTATGGCGTGTGATGAAGAGCAGGCGCTCGAAAAGCTGACCGGTGTGCTGAGTGATTTTTCTAAGTCTTTCAACGCAGCCTATCATACTATGTGGGCACAGAAATTAGGGTTACCAGATTGGCGTGATTCAGATAGCGACCTACTCTCGGAATTGTTGGTGTTAATGAAGAATCACCAACTAGATTACACCAATACTTTTGCTGGATTGACTTCCTTGGCAGTAAACAAAGAAGTATTGTTTACGC
Organism: Pseudoalteromonas sp. BZB3; assembly: GCF_040104455.1. Classification (NCBI taxonomy): domain Bacteria; kingdom Pseudomonadati; phylum Pseudomonadota; class Gammaproteobacteria; order Alteromonadales; family Pseudoalteromonadaceae; genus Pseudoalteromonas; species Pseudoalteromonas sp. BZB3. Next base: position 2,888 of record NZ_JBECOS010000007.1, read on the forward strand.
TCCCTGTAGAATTGCATGAATGGGTAGCAAAATGGCAAACAAGGATCTCAGTATATGATGTTGCCGAGGTGGCTACTTTGATGTCAAAGGCAAACCCAGCCATTGTGCCGCGTAATGAATTAGTCGAAAAAGTCATAGAGGAATTTTATGAAAAAGGACACAGCCCTTTACTTGAAAAGTGGTTACCTATGTTAAATAACCCATATGATTATCAAGAATATGACCAAGTATTTACTGCGCGTCATTCGAAACCTGAAACCTATCAAACTTTCTGTGGTACATAATGCAAATCAGTTCTGGTGAACCGCTAACTTGGCAAACAATTAAACAGGGTGTGCTTGCACATCGTAAGTCGCTTATTTATGCCCATATCATTGCACTATTGGCCGCACTGGTCAGTGTGCCTATACCCTTAATGATGCCCTTATTAGTAGATGAAGTTCTACTCGAAAAGCCAGGCGCAGCCATTGAGTTTATGAATACGCTTTTGCCTGATTCTGTACACAATGCAGTTGGCTATATTCTCTTTGTTTTATTGAGTGTTGTGCTGATGCGATTATCGGCATTGGTATTGGGTGTTTTACAATCTCGACAATTTACAATTATTGGAAAAGACATCAGTTTTCAAGTTCGCAGTTTGCTGTTAAATCATTTGCCATTAGTACAACTCAAAGAATATGAAATACAAGGCGGTGGCGCGATCAGTTCTCGCTGTATTACAGATGTTGAAACACTTGATAACTTTATTAGCCAAACCTTGTCACGGTTTCTAATTAGCTTGTTAACTATTATTGGCACCGCAGTTATTTTGCTTTGGATAGACTTAACATTAGGAGCCATTATTCTTCTGTTGAACCCTGCTGTTATTTATTTCTCAAGACAGTTTGGCAAACGTGTTAAAGATCTAAAGAAAAAAGAAAATGGCGCATTTGAGGCCTTTCAATCTTCACTGGTAGAAACTTTAGATGCGATTGCCCAGTTAAAAGCGATTCGTCGTGAAGGCAAATATTTCGAGCAAGTAAAAGCAACAGCAAAAGATCTAAAGCATTATTCTGTTCAATCTCAATGGAAGACTGATGCAGTTAGTCGTCTTAGTTTCACAATTTTCCTACTCGGTTTTGAGGTATTTAGAGCCATTGCGATGATCATGGTGGTATTTGCCGATTTAACGGTTGGGCAAATTTTCGCGGTGTTTGGTTACCTATGGTTTATGATGGGGCCAGTACAAGAGCTATTAGGTATGCAATATGCCTACTATGGTGCATCCGCTGCATTACAGCGACTGAACCAAGTCTTTGCCTTTGAAACAGAGAAACCTGCATCGGCTCCAAGTATTCAAGCATTTAACAACCCGCAAGTAGATATTCGTTTTGAGCAGGTTAACTTTGGTTATCACAGCGAGCAGCCGGTGCTCAAAAATGTTTCCATGCACATTCCGGCGGGTAAGAAAGTGGCGGTTGTCGCTGTTTCTGGCGGCGGTAAGTCAACGTTAGTGCAATTGCTATTAGGCTTATATGAGAAGCAATCTGGCAGCATTTTTATTGATGATAAGCAAATAGAGCAAATTGGTTATCTACAAGTCAGAGAGCATGTTGCGACCGTACTGCAGCAACCCGTTATGCTGAATGCCTCAGTGAGAGAAAACCTATCAATGGGCGGTCAGTTTACTGATGAGCAACTGTGGCAAGCTTTGGCCACTGCTGAACTAACTGAAACCATAGAAAAACTAGATGAACAACTAGATGCTTTAATTGGCCGTAATGGAGTGCGTTTATCAGGTGGTCAAAAACAGCGCTTAGCAATCGCTAGAATGGTATTAGCAGATCCTAAAGTGGTTATTCTAGATGAAGCAACATCGGCATTAGATATAGAGACAGAAGCAAAAATTCATCGTAACTTAACTCAGTTTTTAAAAAATAGAACAACTCTGATTATTGCTCATAGGCTAAGCGCAATTTCTCAAGCTGATTTGATCTATGTATTAGATGATGGTGAAGTATCAGCGTTCGGTGAGCATAACACACTGATAAGGCAAGAAGGTTTATATCAGACGCTATTTTCTCATCAGTTGTAATGTGAATGTTGAATGAACAATTTAATATTAAAGTATTAAGTAAAGATTAAGCTTGGCTCTTCTACTATAATCACACACAAGCGACGAACTGAGTTGCTTATCTTGATTATAAATGGGGAATGATAATGAAATTTAAAATGCTAAGCCTTGCAGTAGCTATTCTAGCTACATCGGCAGTTAATGCTAAAGAGCAAAAGGAAGGTGTATACCTTGGTGTATTCGGCGATTACTACAAAGCTAAGTGGCAACAAATGCGAGATGCAGCGGGTGTAAATGTTGACGACTCAACATCATGGGGTGCAGAGCTAGGTTATCGTTTTAACGACTATTGGAGTGCACGTTTAGAGTACGCTGATATGGATTTTGATTTGTCCGGTTCAAAAACAGGTTCTTTAAGTGGCGATCGTTTTGGTGTTGACGGACTTTATCACTTTGATGGTGGTCCTTTCTATGCATTGTTTGGCCTGAAATCAATCGATGCTTTTACATCAAATACATTTGCTAATGTAGGTGCAGGCTATCGTCATCATTTAACTGATAACTTATTTGTAAATGCTGAAACAGCACTCTACCAAGGTTTAGATCGCGGTTATACAGATGTAGGTGCAAAATTAGGTATTAACTATGCGTTTGGCGCTACTTCTTCAAAGCCTGTTAAAGCAACTCCTGCACCAGCACCAATTGCTAAGCCTGAACCAAAGCCTGTTGTTCAAGCTCCTAAAGATGCAGACAAAGATGGCATTATTGATGCTGAAGATCGCTGTGCTAATACGCCTATGACAGATGCAGTAGATGCGAGTGGTTGCACGCTTTATAAGGATGAAGAAGTGGCAGTGAGCCTATTAGTACGCTTCCCGAATAATAACTCAGCTGTTTCTCAGCAATATTTAAATGACATTGATGCTGTAGTGAATTTCTTAAATGAATTCCCTGAGACGACCGTACGTTTAGAAGGGCACACATCTGCAGTTGGTAAGGCAGAATATAATAAATGGCTATCTCAAAAGCGTGCAGATTCAGTTGCGAAGCAGCTAATCGAAGAAGGTATTGACGCGAGTCGAGTGAGCGCAATCGGTTACGGTGAGGAGCGCTTAAAGAACACAGCTAATACTGAAGAAGCACATGCACAAAATAGACGTGTAGAAGCGAAATTGATTTCGGTTAAACGTGTAAAAGTGAAGCGCTAAAATAAAGAGCGCTGATAAATACTAAAGCCAGCTTATGCTGGCTTTTTTGTACAATATTTTCAGGTTGTTTAAGTTAAAAACTCTTAATAAGCAACTTGTTTAAGTAAGAAGTTAACAATTCCATTAATGACTTAATTATTGATGTAAGCGTATCCGGGCTGTCTTACTTTATTAAGCTTCTGTTAATAATCTTTCTTGACTAAGTGCTTGGGTGTATTAAAATTATTCAACAAATGTAATAAGTTGTAATCAGGGATTGGGCTACACTTAACCTTGAATTACTCACTTTTAGCTCAAGGTTTAATTATGAAAAAGGCTTTTCTCCTTTCTAGTATTCTACTTTCAACTTCTGCCGTTGCTGCTCCGAATCCATCTTTTAGTGAAGTGCGTTTAGGTTTCGAGTCCATTGACTATAACGAGCAATTAAACAATGTCGCAGGTATTACGGATTTAAAACAAAAGGCTTCTGTTACTAACCCTGCTATTCGTCAGCTTTCTTATACTGGTATTGATGACGACTGGGGGTTTTATATTGCCAGTGCCGCAACTATTGCAACGTCTATTGACACTGAAGTATGGACGGCTGAGGAGTTTGGTGATGTTCAGCAAAATGACTTTAAAATTAAAGCGAATGAAATTGCTTTGTCTATGGCCTATAACTTAAGCAAATCAGTGCAGCTAACTTTTGGAACACGCATTCATACGTCTAGCTTTACTCGTTCAAGCTTTAAACTAGGGGCTGGTGCAAACAGTTTTGATGAAGCTTTAAAAGCGCTAGGTGAGGGAGAGGATTTACCAAGGTTCGATTTACCAGGACAGCGCAAAGAGGCGACTGATATTCTTGCTAACAACCCGAGTTATTTAACCCCGGTTATTTCTATTACCGAAGACCAGATGGGTATTTTAGGCGCAGTAGGTATTCGTTACGATAGCCGTTTGGCCGACACTTTCAATAATGTGAGTTGGTATGCAGAAACAGAAATAAGCACGCCATTTTACTCTCGAACTCAAAATACCAGTATTGAATCTGTGACACTAACAGATAGCTTCAATGGTTGGGGAGTAATGGGCAGAGCGGGTGTACGTTATCAACTTATGGACCATATTGCATTGATGGTTGGCGTAGATGCGCAATATAAAGAGCGCGATAAAATTTCAGAAGAAGTAGATGGTCGTCGTAGAACAGTACCTAATATTAAATTTGAAAATGTATCAATTTCAGCGGGTGTACAATGGAGCTATTAAAAATGAGAAGAACAGCGATTGTTGTAGCCATAACCGCTTTGTCCCTGTCTGGTTGTAAAACACTCGACGCTGTTCCTGGAGGGTTAGGTGATTTAGTCGGCAGTAAACAAGTCGATCAAGCACAAGTTCAAGCAGCCTATAGCAAAGCTCAAGAGGCTTACACATCGGCTCAAACAGTGATGCAAAATGCCTCGTCTCAGTCATTAAGTGACTATGATCCTGAGCGCGTTAAAGATGCCAATAAAATTTGGAGTGATTTACAAGAAGAGTTTGCTGAGCTTCAGGCTAAGCCTGAAAGGGCCTTAGATAAAGCATCTTTATTTTCTTCGAATACGGTTGCTGATGAAGTCATGGAGCAGTCACAAAATATCATTGCGCTGATCACAAGTGCTGAGAATTCAAAAAATGCCATCGTTGCTGTTCTTGAACCGATAAGGGCGCACTTTTTAGTTTTGGACAATATTGAAACGCAAAAGAACTTTTCTAAACAATATACACAATTAGTTGAGCGCCATGATGAATTGAAAGCGCTTTTAATTGAAGGTGAACAAGCCAAAGTTGAGGAGTATCTGCCTGAATTTAGTCAGCGCTTACATAACCTCGAACAAGATGCTGTAGAGCAGTTTTATTTAGGCGAAGTGTTTTCAAAGTTAAAGTCATTAGCTAATTCAGAAAAATCAGAGGTTTTGCCATCTGTGTATGCCGATGTAAAAGACACTGCCGAAACAGCCCAAGCTTTTGCAAGAAATAATGTTCGAGACTATGACGGGATTAAAGATAAAACGCGACTTGCTGAGCTGCAAATACAACGTGTTAACAGCCTTTTCTCTGAGCATAAATCTCGAGAGCAGGCACTTAAGAGCGAAAGTGTAGAGGCACAACTTCTGGCGCTTGAAACACAGTTATTTCAACTAACTCAAAAAGCTGGGTTGGGAGACTTAAGACATTTAAGCTTTTCAGATCAATTAAATGAACTGAAAAAAGCATTATAATAATTTAAAATACTTCAATAATTTCATAACAATATAAAATATATTTGCAAAGGGACTTACAAATTCTATTGATATGGAATTTGCCCTTGCATACATATTTGGAAATGGAGACCACAATGCGTATGCATCTATCAAGAAAGTTCGCACTGAGCTTGTTATCGACAAGTTTAATGCTCACTGGCTGTGGAGGAGGGAGTGATGATACTCCGGATTCTGGTGGTGGCGGTACCCCGCCTCCGGCCCCTGAAAATAAAAAACCGACCGTCACTATAGAGGCACTGACAGAAGCCAAAGAGCAAGTTGCTTTTACACTAAAGGCAACTGCAAGTGATGAAGATGGTTCTGTTGAGTCTTTTTCTTGGACTCATGATTCTCAACTAGATTTAAAACCTCAAAACACAGATTCAGAGTCTGCGACTTTCACCGTGCCTGATATATCTGAAGATATAACAGTAGGCTTTACGGTAACTGTTACCGATGATGACGGTAGCACAGCTTCTTCGACGCAATCTGTCACAATCAAGCGCAAAGTTTCCAGTGTGACGATCACAGGTATTGTAACCGACGGGCCAATTGAAAATGCATTAGTCACTGTGACTGCGGGTAATAGCACTATGGATGCTCAAGCGGATGACAAAGGCGCTTATTCAATTACTGCTATTGTAGATGAAAGTGAAGTTGATCAGCTTGTTACTTTAACAGCTAAGGGTCAACCAGACTCGACTAAATCATTTGTTGAGTTTAAATCTCAGTTGCCTTCAACCAACACACTACAAAGTTTGGCGGGTGATGATGCCGTTTTAACAAAAGAAGAAAGCTTTGCGGTTAATGTTACTAACGTATCAACAGCTGAGTATGCGCTATTACAGCGTGATGGTGGAGCACCACAAAATGAAGGTGAGTTAGAAAGCCGCCTTAAAGGTATCGATGCGCAAGAAAAATTAGAATTAGCAGCATTGATCAAAACGGTTGTTGATTATGGTGTTGAGTTACCTGATGACGTTAAAACAACGCTTGACCTTGTTACAAGCGAAGAAAATGCAGAAAAAACGAAAACTGAAATTCAGAAAACTCAACCTGAAGTTTTAGAAAAGGCACTTAAAGACATTAAAGAAGATGAAGAGCTACTTGAAGCCGTGTCAGGAAGCTTACTTGGTGACTTTATTATTAATAAGCCGCGTGCGTATAACAACCGAGCAATCCACCTTACCTTAAACGGTGCAGATGACGGTGCTACTTCTGGTGAAGCGGTTATTTCAGCTAGCCAAGCTGTAAAGACCACATGGCAAGTCATCGACGGTGTCGTAAAGGTTGACTTAACTGAAGACAATCTGCTGCTTGACAGTTGGACTGATGGAGATAAAAAGTACGAGAAGAGACTCTCATCACTCGAGTTTTCGTTATTAGAAGATAAAGATGCGTTCACAGTTATTGAAATCAGTAAGGCTGATGTTGAACAGTACGAAAACGGTGAACAAAAAAGCGTTATCAGTTCCGGTCCTCTTTTAGGCGTAGCGAATCTATTCAAAAAATCAGAGACCTTTGCGCTTGATGCGCAGGCATGGCAAGGCACATGGGCAATTCAAAGCTTCAATGACAACCAGCAAGACGATGAAGTATTCGTTTTTACGATTGACTCTGAAGGTAATATTTCTGACGACGATGGCTCTACTTTAGGTTGGACGCTTGATGCAAATGGCCAATTAACCATTACCTACAACGATGAAGGCACTGAACAGGTTATTACTTTCTGGCTCACGAAAGAGTGGAAAGAAGATGCAGTTTATCAAGCCGTTGGTTTAGATAACAGCGGTAAGAAAGAAACCTTCTATGGTCTTTTTGTTAAGCTAGATGACGTCGAAATCAATGAGGAAAATATTGTTGGTCGTTGGCGCGTTGGTTTAGGCCATACAATGGACGACTATGATGTCAATATTCTACCAGATCTAAGTGTGGAAGCGGGTTTAAGCCGTACACCAATAGTGGCAAGGGTTGAAGATGGTATCATTCATCGTGGTATTTATAGTCTTGATGGTGAAAACGTAGATTTCTGTGATACCAGCGAAGAAAACTGTACGGCCTACTACAGAAGCGAACTAGAAATTCTGAATACGGATGACGAAATCTGGTTTGGTTATCACCAAGAGTGGCGTGCAAACAGCCTAGGCGAATTAGAGTTGTCAGATGCAGGGCTGTATATATATGAAAAGACAGATCTTGCATATGATGAATTCGAAGCTGAAATGTTGGCATTTGATGCCACATTAAATTACTTCGATGGAGAAAAATACGCAGAGTTATCTATCTCGCCAAACGCTGACAATAGCTATAGCGTGACCATTGATGGCGTAACTTATGTCGCACAACTTGTTGAAGGTGCGCTTGAGTACACCTATACCGATGGCGTTACATATCGCATTTCATTAGAAGGGTATGAAGCCGGTTCATTATCTGTGTGCCTTTTCGATAAGTCTAAAGGCTGTGATTCAGACACAAACCTGTTAACACTCAACACTGCTAAACCGAGCTTTACAGTTGAAACCAATGTAGGTGAAAACGGTAAAGTGACGCCAGAGCAGGCTAAGCTGCTTTATGACGAGCATATAGCATTGTCAATTTTACCTGATTTTGGTTTTGCCATTGATCAGGTCACAGGCTGTAATGGAACGCTGCAGGGCAGACAATACCTAATTGGTGAACTCACCGAAAACTGTCAAGTTGACGTTAGCTTTAAAGAGGCTGACGCATCGAGTGATGGCGTGATCAGTGAATTAACCTTCTACAACCCAGACTACTATCGTAGCAGCGTTTATCAAGTGACTCTGAAGAATGATGGCACGGCGACTTTGTCAAGTTCAAACTATTCGGTCGATGCGCTATGGAGCGACGAAGAAGGTGTAATCAAGGTCACACCAATTGAAGAGCTTATCACTTGGAATAATGATTATTTAGGTTACTTTCAAGGCTGGAAAGATGTACTTGAGAGCATTGAGTTCGAAATTGTTGATGCAAAAGAGCAAGAGTATGAGTTTACTGCCAATATAACTCGTTATAACTCTCAAGATGGTCAACCAACCGATAAAGAGTCTCGCCCAAATAGCTTTAACACGTTTGCATTTAATACCAGTGAGTTAGGTGTACCTTTCCCTGAACTTGCGGGTAAAGAGTGGAGCTTATCGGTATTTGATGATGTTGTTGCGATTAAATTTGCTGAAGGCGGTAGTGCAGAAGTTCGCAGTATTGAAGAATCTGAAACTGAAATGGCCACTTGGTCAATTGATGAGAATGATGTTCTGACCTTTAACTTAGAAGATGGTAATCAAGTTCAGCTTGTTAATACTAAAGACATCAGTGTTGGCTTACAAGCTATCGCCAAAGAGTTTGACAGTGAAGGGCGTTTAATTGCGTCGGGTGCAGCGCTGATGGTAGAGCGTGGTGACATTACAATTACCAAAGATAACTTTGTTGGTGCGCATTATCAGACTTATGGTGAATTAGAAGATGCAACTAGCAGCGGGTATATCATCTATGAAGATGGTCATATTGGCAGTTTGATGTCGAGTTTTGGCCCACAAGGTGTCTTTGATGATAACGGTTACACTAGATATCTATATCGAGATTTTAATACGCATCAAGCACATTGTGAACAGGCATCTCCATCATGCGCTTTAAATACTCAAGTAGATTATCGTTTAATTGCGCAAGATGAAAATCGTTACTTCATTGAAAGGGTGTGGAATCGTTATAATTATCAAGGTACAGGTGAATTAGTTAGTGCAGCTTCTTTGCTCTGGACGGTTGAATTTACAGGTTCAACAAAAGTCACTGAGTTTAATGAAAATAATCTATATGGTCGTTTGTTTGAGATACTGCCAGATTCAGCAGTAGAATGGCGATTCTATAGTGAATATGACGCTGAGCAAGAGGAGTCACAATTCTTCTTAAGTTTGGATGAGGAAGAAACTCGTCATCTTGAACTTGCTGGCGGCAAACTTAACTACTACGAGCCGCTAGAAGACAGCGACTATGTAATCGAGTTGGTTGATAACGATCAAAATGGAATTGTAGTTTGTCGTTATGAGCAGGGCTTTGCTTGTCAAGAAGACGATAAAGTAACACTGGTAAAAGAAAAACCAGCCTACGAAGTGACTATTGAGTCTGACGTGAATGGCAAGTTAACGGATATGTATGACAGTGACCATATATACCGTCATGGCGACACAGTTAGATTCGAAATCAGACCTGACTATGGCTTTGCACCAAAAGCAATCGAAGGGTGTAATGGTTACAGAGATGGTGGCGATTATGTTATCGATGCCCTGACCAGCGATTGTACGATCACAGCAAGCTTCGAAGAGTTTACGCCACTGTCAGAGCAGGCTTCGATCACTGATGAAAAACTGGCGATTTGTGTTGATAAGCAGTCACATGAACGACGTTTCTGGGCTTTAGATGAAGTCACAGCGCTACAATGTGATCATCAATATAATGGCATAAATAACTTAGCTGAACTTGCAGTATTCCCTAACTTAGAGAGTATTGATTTACATAACATTGATATTGCTGATGTCGATCTATCTGCGTTAACAGCGTTAACCAGTGTGAGCATCGACTACAGCTACAATGAAAGATTCAACAGCTTAACCGTGGCTGCCCCAGAAAATATTATTGCACTGTCATTGCGTGGTAATAGACTGAGTGATGCTCAACTTGAAGGCTTGAGGCTGAATGAATATATCAATCTACAACATCTTGACTTAGATGCCAATGTTATCACTAAGCTTGATCCATCTGTCTTTGAGCAATTGCAGTATCTTTCTGTCTCTCACAATGAGCTGACATCAATTGATTTGTCTAATAACCTAGACTTAATTTCTCTTTGGGTTGTTGACAATGAATTAACGCAGATTGATGTTAGCAATAATACAATGCTAGAAAAACTTGGTATCTCGTTTAACGATATTGAAAGTCTAGATGTCAGCAATAACACATTGATTGACAATATTTATGCAGATAGCACAGGTCTAGTAACTGTTACTGGTTTAGAGAATAGCGAACGTAAATGGGGTTATTTTGAGTTCCATAACAACCCGCTTTCAGATGAAACGGTCGATGAGCTAGAGCGCTTAAAACAAGAAGAAGGGTTTAACAATATCCATTACTCTCGTGCGCAATTAGTTACTATCAGCGCAGGTGAAAATGGACAGGTGAATGACACTGAAGTACTTGTAGGTCAGGAGCCGGTAAGTGTGTATATCCAGCCAGATGAAGGGTATGAAGTAGCAAGTATTTCAGGTTGTGATGCAGAAAATGACCAAGTAACACTTCTGAATGCGAAACACTTAGAAATCACCTCAGTGACACAGGCATGTACTATCAATGTTGAGTTTACTGAGGCGGTGCCGCTTGCGACTAAACTTGAAATTCCTGAAGACAATGTTGCACTCACAGAGTGTTTGAATAATTCGAACTATATCTGGAAAGAGCAAGTGAAGCACTTGAACTGCTGGCAAGGTATTCAAGACTTTAGTCCACTATCAAAGTTACCTGCACTTCACTCATTGGAATTGCAAAACCTTACAGTTGAAGCCTTAGACTTATCTGCTTTAGAGCATTTAACATCGCTTGAGATAAGTAATAATTATCAAATGCCATTAAACTCGATCACGCTTAACAACGCAGAGCAGTTGACTAGGTTAGTTATACGATACGGCACACTTGATGATATTGCGCTTGAAAGCTTGAATCTGGCTCAGTTTAAGAAACTAAAAGAGTTAGAGCTAAATGACAATCAATTGACTGAGCTTGATGTGTCTCAATTGCAGCAACTAGAGCGTTTGTCATTGAGAAACAATCAGTTATCTGAGTTAAATATATCAGGTAATACTAAGTTGATGTATTTGAACGCGTCATATAACCAACTAACTGAAGTGGATATTAGTAGTAACACTGAGTTAAAAGAGTTAGAAGTATATGACAATGCGCTAACCAGCTTGGACCTCAGTAACAATACGCAGCTACATCATGTGAATGCAAATTCGAATCAGCTCACAGTAGTCACTGGTATTGAGAATATCAGTGATAAATGGGCGGGGTTATACTTTGAGAGAAATCCATTCACGAACGAAGCCGTGGCAGATCTTGAATACCTTTCTGACATCTATTTCAACTTGTATTATTCACGTATTTATACGGTTAACTTAAAACCTGGTAATGACGGTGATGTACATGAGCTGCAAGTTATTTTAGGTGAAGGCGAGCACTACTATACGTCAGTTTATGCAAATAACGGTTTCCAAGTAGCTAGCCTGTCAGGCTGTGGTATTGCAGAAGACAGAGCAAGCCAAGCGAACATTCTGTTCAATGCAAGTCAACTTAAATTGCAAGCCGACACTTTGGTATTTGATGAAAATACTCAAAGTTGTGATCTCACAATTGAATTTGGTCCAGCAATCGATCTGGCAAAAGAACTAGATATTCAGGATGCAGGCTTATATTCGTGTGTAAATAACTCAAACTACATCTGGAAAGAGCAAGTAAAAAGCTTAGGTTGCTACGGTGGTGAAATTCTAGATTTCTCTGAATTAGCTAATGTCACTACACTGACAAGTTTTGAAGTGTATGATGTTCAATCAGATGCATTAGATTTATCTAAATTATCTAACCTTTCAACTCTGAGCGTGTCTAACAGTTATAACTTAACCAACTTAACATTGCCTCAATCAGAGAAACTAGAAGAGTTAATTTTAAATGGTCTTAATTTAACCAATGAGACGCTTGATAACTCAGGTATTTCAGCTTTAACTAACTTAAAACGCTTAGAGCTCAATGATAATGCGCTAGTTAAATTTGATGCGTCACCTCTAACTCAGCTTGAATACTTAAGTGTGTATTATAACGACATTAAAGAGTTGGTGATTACGGGTAATACGCTTTTAGAAGAGTTAAAAGCCGACAATAACCCACTTGTCAGTCTTGATACGTCGAGCAATGCCTTCTTAAGACAGCTGCACCTACAAAGAACGGCATTAACAGAACTAGATGTTAGTGCCAATGTACGTTTAGATGGCTTATATGCTTATGAGTCAAGCTTGCAATCAGTTTCAGGTATTGAGTACTTGAAAAACTGGGTACATATCAATTTGGATAATACGCCACTGTCTGAGGATATGGTTGCTGAAATAGAGCGTCTGCGCGACTATGAAGACTACCATAATATTTATTATTCAATCGCTTACCCGGTAACTATTAATACCGACGACAATGGCTATACGTATGATAGTAAAGTTTTCTTACCGAAAGATAAGACGAGAGAAGTTTACTTAAATGCGAACGATGGTTTTGAAGTGGGTGAAATTACGGCTACGGGTTGTGATGCGTCACAATATGAACTACTGGACGCAAGCCGTTTAATTGTAGGGCCAATTTCAGAAGCGTGTACGCTGGACGTATCGTTTGTAAAAGCGACACCATTGTCAGAAAAGGCAGGCATTACTAATGAGTCATTAGCGCAGTGCGTGGACAATACAAATTATATTAAAACAGAACAAGTTAAGTCACTTAGTTGTAGTGTCTATAACGTGGAGAACTTTGCAGAGTTAAGTAAGTTTGAAAATCTACATACGCTAGAGTTATATGACAACCAACAATCAGTGCTTGATTTAACTGGTTTGGCTAATCTGAGATCTCTTTATTTCAGGTATGGGCAGTCTCCTTCAGAGTTAAAACTAACCAACCCTGAATTGCTGGAATCTTTCGTGATTGAGTACATGGACCTCAACGATGATGCTCTGGCGACGTTAAATATTTCTAGGTTTATTGCTTTAAAAGAGCTGCGTTTACGCGGCAATCAGTTAACACAGCTTGATACTTCAGTGTTAACCGAACTTGAAGCGTTAGACATTTCAGATAACCAAGTCACAGCGGTTGATTTGAAGACAAACGTTCAACTGCAGTCGTTGCATTTAGGAAATAACCCATTAACTGAGCTAAACCTTGCTGAAAACACTCAGTTGCGAGAGTTAGAAGTGTATGAAACTCAGTTGAGTCAGTTAGATGTAAGTAATAACTTGGCACTTCAGCGTGTTAATGCAAGCAATGCGTTTATTGACACTGTAATTGGTATTGAATTTCTTGATGTAGATAAGCTGCAAAGTCTTAATTTCTACTCAAACCCATTAACGCAAGAAATGGTTGATGAGTTTGAACGACTTAAAGGTGAAGGCTATTACATATCTTACTCACTCTCTTACCCTATTATGGTGAATTTTGATACCACCCAAGCGTGGGGAGATAGTGGTAAGTACCACAGTGATGGTGAAACTAACTTAGATCTATATATTTATCCGAATGATGGGCTTGAGATAGGCACTATCGAAGGGTGTGATGGTCAGTTTGAGTTAGTAGATGCAAACCATTTGATTGTCAAACCTATCACTCAAGCATGTACGTTAGATATCAAGTTTGTAGATAAAGTAGCGCTCGCTGATAAAGCCGGTATCACGTCAGATAATCAGCCTCTTATGGATTGTGTGAATTATTCTAACTTTATTAAGACAGAGCAAGTTAAAGCGCTAAATTGTTGGGGCTATGACATTCAAAGTTTCAATGAATTAAGTGCTTTTACTAATCTGACTAACTTGGAATTGAACTATTTAACCACGCAGAAAGTAGACCTATCATCGGTTGCCTCTTTGAAAGAGCTAACTTTAAATGGTCGTAATACAGATCAGCCACTAATTGAATTAACTTTAGCGATCCCTGAGCAGCTTGAGCGTTTATCTCTATCAGAGAATCAACTTGATGATACTGAATTAGCGCAATTAAACCTTGCGCAATTTACGGGCTTAAAAGAGCTAGTTTTAAGTAATAACGACTTAACTAAGTTTAATGCCGAGTCATTCTCACAGCTTGAAATACTTGAAGTGAATGGTAATAGCCTAAGTGAACTATTACTTACTTCTAACCTATTGCTTCAAAAGTTGTTGGCAGAAGAAAACCAACTTTCAGCTGTAGATGTGAGCAAAAATATTGCGCTGACAGAGCTGCAAATTCAAAATAACCCAATCAAGAGTCTGGCTCTAGAAGCTAACACTAAGTTGAATTACGTTAACGCATCTTGGACACACATATCAACTGTAACAGGTATTGATTCAATTGAAGACAAGGGGGTAAGTCTAAACTTTGACCCAACACCTATATCTGATGAGACCGCTGGAGAGTTTGAAAGGCTTAAAAATGAGTTAGGTTATTATAATCTATACTATCACAAAGCTTATCCTGTGGTTATTGCTACAACAGGCGATGGATACGTATATGACACTGAGTTTTTCTTAGGTCCTGATAGCAGTAAAATGGTCAACTTATACACTAATAACAACTCCGTTGTGGAGAGTGTAACAGGCTGTCGTGGCGAGTTCTCTTTAGATGGCACGACACTTACAGTTGGACCTGTAACTGATATCTGTGAAATTAAGGTTGAGTTTGTAGCGCAGTAATAAGCAGTGCTTTCATAACCACAATACTTTCATTAAGTATCTAAAACGCGCCTTTCGAGGCGCGTTTTTTCATGCCCAAATAACCCTTTTAATTAATAAAATGGATATTAAACTCTGTTCGTTAGACTTTTTTATTCTATAGACAGAAATAACCAACAGTTCGGCTAAAAATTAACCTACGCTTATCGTGCCGTAAATTTGGATAAAGTGCTTTTGCTGAGGCTTTAGCGCGATAAAGACTGCACAGGATAAGTCATGAAAACAGGATTATACAAAGATTGGCGCTCGGTACTTGCGCCGCTAGCTTTTAGTCTGGTCTTAACTGCATGTGGTGGGGGATCAGATGATCCTGCACCGACACCAACACCAGATCCAACCCCAACGCCAGAGAATAAAGCACCAACCGTATCTGTTGATGCAGTCGCTGAAGCTAAAGAGCAAACTGAATTTTCGCTCACAGCAACCGCTGCTGATGAAGATGGTGAAATTAGTACCTATGCTTGGACAACCACTTCCAACCTTGATTTAACGCTTAGTGGGCAAGATACAAGCACGCTAACTGTAACGAGCCCTGATATCTCTGAAGACATTGAGGTGACTTTTACTATCACCGTGACTGATAACGGCTCGACGGCCAAAACTGCGCAAGCGCAACATACTGTTATGATAAAGCGCAAGGTATCATCAGTTTCAATTACCGGTATTGTCACAGACGAACCTATACCAAATGCCAATGTCACCATTTCTGCTGGTGGCTCATCAGCGCAAGTGCAAGCTGGCAGCGATGGCAGTTATTCACTTGAATTGATTGTGGATGAGTCTGAGGTTAAAGATCTCGTGCAAATTAAAGCTCGGGGCACTGGTGAACAAAGCAATGTTGAATTCTGGTCACTACTTAATTCAGTAGAGACAGTAATCGAGCAAGCGGGTGAAGACGGTGTACTGCAAAAGGACGAAAACTTCTCAGTGAATGTCACTAACGTCACTACCGCAGAATACGCCATCATTACGCGTGATGGCGAAACACCGCAAGACGATGAAGCACTTAAATCAGCACTCTTAAACGTGGATGCTGATGAAAAACTTCAGCTCGCGACCTTAATCAAAGTGGTTGTTGATAACCCAGACTTTGAGTTGCCAGAGGGGGTAGAGAATACCCTTGAGCTCGTCTCATCGCCAGAAACGGTAGAAGCGTTTGAGGCTGAGGTGAATGAGAAAGATCCGACCATCATCGAAAAAACGAAGACCGAGATTAAAGAAGATACAGATCTGGTAACGGGCCCTTCGGGTAGCTTAGTGGGTGAGTACATACTTCAGTCACCTCGTTACTATAACAACATCGCTTACCATGTCAGTTTAAAAGAAGATAACACCGGGGTTATTCATGGCATAGATCAGCAAGCGATAAGTAGTTGGACGCTTGATGACAATAAGTTAGCTCTGACATTTGCAGAGCCTTTGAAGAAGTCAGTGTCTGAAAATACCCTTGAAGATGAAACTAAGCAGCGAGTTGAAACGTTCGTCAGTGGCATGAGTATGTTGGTACTCGGAGAGAATGAGGTATTTAGAACCGTTGAAGTTACAGAAACGGTTTTCCAAATACTGGATGGTGCAGCTCAAGATTCTGAGACAGTCACCTATATCAGTAACCTGACTAGTAAAAGCCAAACCTCTGCCCCCACTACTGAGATACTCACCTCAGACGGTGGTATCTGGTATTTGGATTTACATGATAGAGATTTCACACTTAATGACGAACCTGAAGAGCAAGTGTCAAAACTTATCTTTAATGCAGATGGCACAATCACCACTGAATTCTCTGATGAAGAAGTGACATGGCGCATTGAAGGGCGCGCTATTGTTGTTGACTATAAAGACTTTACTGATGACACCAAACAAACGCTTGAATATGAAGGTTCGGCTTCAATTTGGCTAACCAAAGTACTGGATGCGGGATATCAAGTCGTTACGCTAGATACGACTGACGATGAGTGGCCAAATACTGAGTATGGTTTATTTATCAAGCCTTCAGATGTCACGGTAAACGAAAGCACAATGTCTGGTCGTTGGCATGGTTTTTATGGCTTGAACCAAAGTTATTACATGGATTTATATCCTGACGGGTCTATTTATTTTGGTTTAGAGCGCAGTGATTATGTATGGGATATTGATGGCAATACAATGGTGCGTAAAGTCTATATGCAAAATGGTAATCGCGTTGAAAGTTGCCTAGAAGCGCGTGACGATTGTGCTTTGATTGGCATTACGAATCATGAAATTCTCGCAATGGTGAATGACCGTTATTACCTAAAACGTACGTTCTTATGGATGAATGAGCAAGGCATGATGGAGGTCAGCGAATCTGCACTGTTTATCTTTGAATATGACAGTGATTTAAGTATCACAGCCTTTGACCAAACATTACCAAATTATGGCGATACCTATGTCTGGGTACAAGATGCCATGGGTAACTTGATGATGGTGAAGATCAATCGTGATAGTGAAGAATTTGACGGTGTCATTACCTTTGGAGAGCAAAGTTATAACTTTAACTTTGAAGATGGCAATATTGTTTACTTTGTTGATGGTGCTAAATATACCCTAGAGATAATAGACAGTTCTCAAGAGTACATTCAGGCCTGTTTATACCCTTCATCGGGGCTGTCATTCGAGATTGAGGATGAGGGGTCTGTTGGATTCCACAAAGTTGGCTTTGCGACTTCTGGTTTAGAAGGTGTTTGGGAGCTGGCAAATGATAATGTTATTTTCATGTTCTTACCTGACAGCAGATACTTTGCCATTCAATGGGCAGAAGAAAATGGCTTTGTAGGTTTTGAAAGAGGGGCTTATACAACTGACGGTACCAGCATTACATTTGAAACTGAGCAAAATCATGATGGCGAAGCTTTAGTGTGTGATGCACCTGCAGGGCAAGGTTGCTCAGGTGTTTCTTTTGAATACAGCGTATCTGACTCCGAATTTGTCTTGGGTGGCACTGATGAGGGAGCAATCTCTTTTAGTAAAGTAAGTTTTGCTGCTGAAGGTGTTGAGGGCACATGGGGGCTATTAGACGATGCGGCTTTACTTATGCTGTTACCTGAAAGCCGCTACTTTGCTATTCAGTGGGAAGAAGAAAATGGCTACATTGGCTTTGAGCGCGGTAACTACCAAACAACTGAGACGCAAATAACATTTGATACGCTGCAAAATAATGATGGCGAAGCTCTAGTATGTGACGCATCTGCCGATAGCACGTGTTCAGGTATCACCTTTAATTATTCTTTACCATCTGGCTGCACTGATGATTCTATGGCGAAGGTTTGGAAGCAGATGCCATTAATGGGCAGCTCTATTATCAATAACTCAGATCTCTACCTCGGTGAAACACTGGGTCTAAGTTTAGATAGATGGGGTAATGGTAAAGTTAAAACCGCAATGGGTGAGTACGATGTAAACTGGTATGTCGCATCTGAAGGTATGATTGAGCTTAATTTAGCTTACCCACCTGTTATCTATAGTAATACCGATAACAGTATGATGACTGAACATAAACTCAATGGTTATACAGTACAGCTCGACGCTATGGATGGTATGAAAGTAGCGGTCACCGAACGAGTTGATGTTTACACTGATGGTTATATGACCGGCGACGTCAATCATGACTTTATGGGTAAGCTTTACTATGAAAGAGACTTCATAGATTTATCAGAGGTCGACTTTGTTGGTAAGTGGGTCGCTTATGATAGAGTTGACGGCCACCAAATCAGTCATGTCGAATTTATGGCTGATGGTACAGGTACTGTGAAATCGACATTCGATGAACTAGATGAAAATGGTGACTTTACATGGTCGGTGATGGGACGAGCATTACGATTAAACTTTGAGGATACTGAGTTTGATAACTTGCATATGACTAAAGACTTATCGGTGGGCTACCAGTTTGTTGATAACTTTGATGATTTAGCAGATGTTTATTCAAGCCAGATTGTTTCAGGCATACTTATCAAAGAAATGTCACCTGAACTCAGTAAAGAAGACTACCAAGGACGCTGGGTTTACTTTGATGGTGCAGATCAAGTCAGCGGTCAAAATGGTACTGAAATTTACCCAGAAGATGAAGATGATTCTTATCTGACATTCGTATTTGGTACAGGCAAAAGCTCTTATCAAGGCCGTTATCAGGATGGCCAAGTTGTCCGAGCACGCTATGTAAATCCTGAGACAAAAGAGAGAACCCGCTTCTGTGAAGCGTCACCAACCTGTGTGCTCGAAGCTGAAATGCGCTATCAAATGGTGGCAGAGTATGAGGGGCGCTACTTCTGGGCAAGAGAATTTAGTAACTTTGATGCTGACGGAAAAGAGTACCCTAATTCTGGCGTCATATTCGTTGGTGAGCGAAACGAATCAACGGATATTGAAAAGCTTGAAGAGTACCATGTCAGCTTCTTCTATCTTTATCAGGCAGTAGATGATGGGCAAGTGGCTTGGTATTCGACTACAGCAACAGATGATATGGGAGAAGACATTTACACATTACAAATCGGCGATGCTGAAGCGGTGCAATTCACGTTTGAAAATGGACAAATGCAGTTGATGGACGGACAAGATACCATTATTGAACTAGTCCCGGGCAGTAACAATAAAGATGGCTTAACCTTGTGTAAGTATCTAAAAGGGAATACCTGTACAACACAAGATCATATCCCTCTATTCTTTAGTCCTCCGAACTAATTACTGTTTTTAATTATTGAAAAGGCCCATTGCGGGCCTTTTTTATTTCTGTTGCTTGCTAATTAAGCACTGTTCAACTAATAAGTAAATGCAAATAACAAGAAGGAATTAACTATGGCCAAAGTCACTTCACCACCCATTTCAGCTTTTTGCTGGGCAGAATTATGCTCATCGGATTGGGCGGGCGGAAAGCAATTCTATACGCAACTCTTTGACTGGCAGTTTGACGATCAACCCATCGGTGAGGATTGTTATTACACTATGTTAAAGAAGCAAGCCGATGATGTCGCGGCCATGTATCAAATGATGCCTGAGCAAAAAGAGGCAAATATTCCCAGTCATTGGTTAGGCTATATTGCAGTCGAAAATGTTGATGCCATCGCCGGTAAAGCAAAGCAGCTAGGTGCAACGGTCATTCATGGTCCTTGTGATGTTATGAGTGCCGGTCGTATGGTGATGATAAGCGATCCAGGTGGAGCATTTGTGGCATTTTGGCAAGCGAATGAGCATATTGGCACACAACGCATATTAGAGAAGAATACCCCTTATTGGCATGAGTTGGCTTGTCGAGGCAGTGAAAAAGTCGGCCAGTTTTATAGCGAGCTGTTAGGTTGGCAAGTCCAAGTCGAAAAAATGGAACACATGGACTACACCTTGTTTTGCAATGAGCAGGGGCCCGTTGCAGGAATGCTCGAAATGACCGAAGAGTGGGAGGGCATTCCACCTCATTGGATGATCTATTTTGCTGTGGCTGATTGTGATGCGATGTCAGATAAAGCGGCGTCTCTAGGTGGCCAGGTTTGCGTACCACCCACCGATATTCCAAATATAGGGCGTTTTGCCGTCATCACAGATCCTCAAGGCGCAGTATTCTCAATTATGCAGTCTTGTAATGACGATGTTGATTTGGATGCTTGATATTAAAAGTATTTGCCCCAAGTTTAGTAAGCATTAAAAGATGCTAGGAGAATACAATGACAAAACATGTGGTGATTACAGGGGCAAATCGCGGTATCGGCCTTGAATTCGCAAAGCAGTATTTAGTGCAAGGTTATGAAGTAACCGCAGTTGTTCGTAAGCCATCAACTGAGCTACAAGAATTATCGGTTAACATCATCGAAGGTATTGATGTGAGCAAAAGTAATGATGTTGCTCGATTAGCATCAGCGCTTAGCGGTAAGTCTATTGATGTGCTTATTAACAACGCAGGTATTTTTGAAAACGAAAGCCTCGCCAATATGGACTTTGAGGCCATTAATGCGCAGCTTCAGATCAATGCAGTTGCGCCTGTGCGAGTCACACACGCTTTGCAAGCTAACTTAGACAGTGGCAGTAAAGTGGCGATGATCACCAGTCGTATGGGCTCAATCGCTGATAATGGCTCAGGTGCTTATATAGGCTATCGTATGTCAAAGGCGGCACTCAATGCAGCTGGCGTAAGTTTAGCGCATGAACTAAAACCTAAAGGTGTCACAGTTGCCTTATTACACCCGGGTTTTGTGCAAACTCAGATGGTTAACTTCGCCGGAGATATCCCACCTCAAGTTGCTGCAGAGCGATTAATACAACGCATCGAAGAGCTGAACTTAGATAATACAGGTAGCTTCTGGCACTCAAACGGTGACATTTTACCTTGGTAAAATAGAGAAAATGAATTACGAGCAGATAGCTGGTAATGCTTTCTGTTCGTCGCGTGTTCAGGTTAGGTTTGCTAAACTTGTGGCAATGATCACTTATCCTGAACAATTATCATGGAATTAGAACAAAACACACCACTCACACTGCCGCTTTTTTTACTTGATGAGCACATTGAGCAGCGCGACCTAGAAGCCTCTGATTTAACACTCAGTGTGATCTTAGACGAAACCTTACTAGCTAACCTCTGTCAAAATCCGACAGAAGATCAAAGCATCAGTATTAATTTAGAAACTTACCAGCTATTTGCCGATAACAGCGATTTCAAACCTGTGATCAGTGAAGCACATCAAGCTCAGTTATTACTTAACCGAGGACCAGTGTTAAGCGCTGTCGTCAGCAGTGGTGAGCAAGTCTTTATTTCTCCTCCAGTAGAAATGATGCCGACATTTGATCTAGGCGACGAAGAAGAGGAGGCGTAATGCCTTTTAAAAAAGGATTTGTTCTTACTTGCCTACTTTTTCTAAGTGGTTGTGTTGCACTGGCTGCCAACCACTACGAAACCCTGTTTGGGCCAGCACAAACACAGCAACGTGAAGTCGTTGCAAATACACCTCATGCGACGCACTATCTGAATGAAGTAAAGCCGATTATTGAGCAGCGCTGTGTGGTGTGTCACGGTTGCTACGATGCACCTTGCCAGCTAAAGCTCTCTTCTCCTGAAGGCATTGATCGAGGCTTGAGTAAGGAGCCTGTGTATGATGGCACTCGTTTATTGGCGCAAACACCGTCACGTTTACTAATAGATGCCACATCTACACAACAATGGCGCGATAAAGGCTTTACTGCGGTGCTTAACGAACATCAGCAAAGTGCAGATGCAAACTTAGCAGCTTCTGTGATTTATCGTTCATTATTATTAAAACAAAATACTGAATTGCCCGCACAGCAAGTGCTAGGTGATGAATTTGATTTTAGTCTAGACCGAACGGCCACTTGCCCGAGCATTGAAGAGTTCGACAGTTATGCGCAAAATCAGCCTCATGCTGGCATGCCGTATGGTTTGCCAGCGCTAGAGCAAAGTGAATTTGTTGTATTGCACGACTGGTTAAAAAGCGGTGCTAAAATGGCTCAGATTGCGCCACCGACCCTAACTGAGCTTGCACAAATTGAAATCTGGGAAGCGTTTCTAAATCAAGATAACCTCAAAGCGCGTTTGTCAGCGCGTTATATTTATGAGCATTGGTATTTGGCGAACATTTACTTTGATGATGCCAATAAATCAGACTCGCCGAGCTTTTTTAAATTAGTGCGCTCAAAAACGCCACCGGGGCAGACGATTGAAATTATCGCGACGCGCCGACCTTTTGATGAGCCAAACGTTGAGCGCGTATATTACCGTTTTCAACATCAGCGCAGCACAGTATTGTCGAAAACCCATATGCCTTTGGCAATTAATGATCGAAAGTTAGCGCGTTTAAAAGCACAGTTTATCGAAGCGGGTTATCAGGTTTCGAGCCTGCCAGGCTATGAGCCTGAGGTCGCTTCGAATCCGTTTAAGAGCTTTGCGCAGCTACCTGTTAAGTCTAAATATCAGTTTATGCTAGATGAAGCACATTTGATCATCAGTGGCTTTATCAAAGGGCCGGTTTGCCGTGGTCAAATTGCATTGAATGTGATTAATGATCACTTTTGGGTCGCCTTTGTCGATCCAGAAAAAAATAGCTCACCAAAAATGGCCGAGTTCTTAATTCACAATGACGATGAACTCGCGCTGCCTGCTGAAGAGCAAAGCAATGCCTTACCTTTTTCAAGTTGGGCTAAATATGCCAAACGCCAGCATGAGTATTTAAATGCTAAAACGAAATTAGCGAACCAAGTGTTTGCCGATGGCAGCAATTTAACCACAGACTTAATTTGGCAAGGTGAAGGGCATAACCGTAATGCAGCACTCACAGTATTTCGCCACTTCGACAGTGCCACTGTGGTAAAAGGTTTTGTTGGCCAGCCACCAAAAACCATGTGGCTATTAGACTATGCGTTGTTTGAGCGTATTCATTACTTGCTGGTGGCCGGCTTTGACGTGTATGGCAATGTAGGGCATCAACTCATTACCCGTTTATATATGGACTTTTTACGTCTTGAGGGCGAGCAAAACTTCATTAATTTACTGCCGCAAGATGAAAGGCAAAAAGTCAAAAATCACTGGTACCGTAAGTCGCATTTAAGCTTAAGTGAGTTTATTAATCGTAAGACCATTTTAGCTGCCCCAACGGGGATGCAATTTACCACCTCTGAGCCTAAGTTAGAGCTATACAGCAAGTTTAAACAGCATTTGCAGCCTATTTTAAGTGAGCGTTATGCCTATAACTTGGTACCTAAGCCATTGGCAAAATTAAATTTGTTACCGAGCAAAGCCATTAATTTACTGCCTCAAGTGTCATTTATTTTGGTCAAACACGGCGAGCAGCATAAAGCGTATACGCTTATTCATCATAACGCGCACTACAATATTTCTAGTTTATTAAACGAAGAAGGTCAGCGTGCTTACGATGAAGATACTGCGACCCTAGTTCCTGGGTTTATTGGAGATTATCCTGCAGCTATATGGTATTTGCCGAATGAGGAGCATGTTCATAGCTTTGTTGAAAATTTGCATAGCATGCAAAGTGAGACCGACTACAGAGCTCTAAAAGAGCAATTCGCAATACGTCGAAGCCATCCGCAATTTTGGCAATACAGCGACCTGTTGCATGAGATTGCTAAGCAGTACAAGGGCATCGAATATGGGGTGTTCGATTACAATCGACTTGAGAATCGATGACCTTATTCACCTTGTAATATAGATAAAAGCCCAAGAAATTGGGTATCATAACCGACAATAAAAACGAAATTAGGAAGCGCACCATGTCTGCGAACACAACAAAGCTAGTCGTTATGCTAGAAATGCAAAATGCCATGAACACTAAGGTTCATGATCAATGGTTTAACCAAGGGTTTGAATGGTATCGCGCTATTTGGGTTGAGTGTGCTGAAATGCTAGACCACTACGGTTGGAAGTGGTGGAAAAAGCAAACGCCAGATACTGAGCAAGTGATTTTAGAGCTGGTGGATATTTTTCACTTCGGCCTATCGCTACGTATTGATGGCGTTAAAAGTTATGAGCAGCTAGCAACTGAACTGGAAAAAGAGTTAAGCGAGCCGCAACTTGCTGAAGACTTTAAACAAACTCTTGAGCAGCTAGCGGCAAGTGCGGTGGCTGATAAGTCTTTCAACGCACAAGCATTCGCTGGTTGCATGCAGCAAATCGGTATGAGCATTGATGATTTATATCGTGGTTATGTTGGCAAGAATACGCTGAACTTCTTTCGTCAAGATCATGGTTATAAAGACGGTTCTTATATCAAAGTATGGAACGGGCAAGAAGACAATGAGCATCTAGTTGAAGTTGTGAAAAGTTTAGACACAGAGCATGCTGATTTTGCTAAGCAAGTTTATGCAGGGTTAGAAGCGCGTTACCCTGCATAATATTTGTTCTAAGCTATTGGCAATAAAGTGCGATAGTCAGTAATTGATAAATAGTCAGTGATGTCTTTCACTGGCTGTTTGCTATCTGGGTTAGCAACAGCTAATAAGTGTTCAATGCCAAATTGTTTAGCTGAAGCTAATACGCTTAAACTGTCATCGACAAACAGAGTTCTGCTTTTATCAAAACCCAAATCAGCTTGAACTTGCTGCCATAAGCTTTGGCTTTCTTTACTCACACCATACTCATGGGTTGAAATCAGCTTATCGAGGTATTGATCAAACTGCGTGCGTTCGACTTTTAAGCTCAAACTATCAGGGTGTGCATTGGTGAGTAGAATTAACTCTTTGCCTGCGGCCTTTAGCGCCTTTAAAAACTCAGGTACATCGTCACGCACAGTGATCAGGTGCTGTACCTCTCGTTTCAGTTCCATAATGGGGAGGTCGAGTTCTTTTTGCCAATAGTCTAAGCAGTACCACTGTATTTTTCCTTCTACAGCTTGGTAGCGTTTCTCTATATCTGCAAAAGCTTCTGAGACACTGATATTGTGCTTTTTTGCGAGCTGCTCGGGGATCACATTTAACCAAAAATGGTTATCAAAATGCAGATCGAGCAGGGTGCCGTCCATATCTAATAAAACGGTATCGATTTTTGACCAATTTAACATAGGCATTTGTCGTTAAAGGCTTTATGATTAAGTTAACTGCCATATTAGCAAATAAACGCCTATGTCACAGAAAAAGCATCCAAACCCACCCGAAATTATCCACTGCGATGTAGTGGCCAAAAGTAAACTTTTTACCGTTGAAGCCTTAGATTTGACCTTTTCAAATGGTGAACAGCGTCAATATGAACGAATTCGAGGCGGTGGCCGAGGTGCTGTGATGGTGTTACCAATCACCGCAGACAACGAGCTTTTATTAGTCAGAGAATATTGTGCGGGCACGCATAATTATCAACTCGGCTTTCCTAAAGGTTTAATTGACCCCGGAGAAACGGCAAAGCAAGCTGGCAACCGCGAGCTAAAAGAAGAAGTAGGCATGGGCGCAGAGCAGTTTGATGAGCTAAAAACGCTGTCACTAGCACCTAGTTATTTTAATGCTCGTATGCACATTTTGGTTGCGCAAAACCTTTACCCAGAAAGTTTAGAAGGTGATGAGCCTGAACCGCTGGTGGTTGTAAAATGGCCATTAGATGAATGGCAATCCTTACTTGAACAAGAAGACTTCACTGAAGCGCGTAGTGTGGCAGCGCTTATGTTGTTACAAACCTTCCTAGCAGCAAAGGAGTAGCATATGCAGTCATTATTAGAGCCTTGTATTGAGCTTGCCCAAAAAGCAGGCCAAGCTATTATGGATATCTATAAACAAGATGACATTGGCCAGCAAGAAAAGTCAGATCATACACCGGTCACCAAAGCTGATTTGGCCTCTAACGAAGTGTTGATGGCAGGTTTGCAGGCTATGGCACCCGATATTCCGATTATGTCTGAAGAAACGCCTATTCCAGCCCTTGAAAAACGTCGCGAGTGGCAGCGTTATTGGTTGCTAGATCCTATGGATGGTACAGGCGAATTTATTCTGCAAAGTGGTGACTTTGCGGTAAATATTGCATTAATAGAAAACAATAAGCCTGTTTTGGGGGTCATTTTCTGGCCGGCTAAAAATACCACATACTTTGCTTATGCAGGTTTAGGTGCATTCAAACGTGTGGGTGAAGAACAGCAGCAAATTAGCGTTGCCTCACCTGATAACTTAACTTTAGCAGTGAGTCGCAGACAAAAACTCGAAGCAGTAAGTCAGTACTTGAATAGCCAATTTGATACCGTTGCGCTTGGTTCATGTTCACTCAAAGCGTGTATCATCGCAGAAGGCAAAGCCGATTGTTTTTTACGAATTGGCCCAACAGGCGAGTGGGACACGGGCGCTTCACAGGTAATTGTAGAAGAAGCCGGTGGCTGTATCACTGATTCTGAGTTTAACCCCTTAACTTATAATCAAAGAGAAACCACAGAAAATCCTGATTTTATCGTTATGGGTCATCCTGATTGGCAATTCCAAAAGCTGATCACGCCTCACCAGCGTATTGTTGAGTAAATGTTAAAAAGCTAGCAGGTAATGCTAGCTTTTTCGGTACTTTGCTAGACTTTTGTTTTATTTTTATCCATTTGAACGCGATTTCGTGTTTTATGCCTTGCAATAAAAATTTAATCCATTATTATAGCGACCTCTTGAAAGGGAGACCTTTCAAAACTCATTAAAATAATTCAATTTATTTTAATGTTACAGGCGCGGGATGGAGCAGCCTGGTAGCTCGTCGGGCTCATAACCCGAAGGTCGTCGGTTCAAATCCGGCTCCCGCAACCAATTCTTTTAGAGAGAATTAAAACCTCTAAGGCTTGTTTGCTTATGCAAACCATTCGGACGCGGGATGGAGCAGCCTGGTAGCTCGTCGGGCTCATAACCCGAAGGTCGTCGGTTCAAATCCGGCTCCCGCAACCAATTCTTCTAAAGTGAATTCATAACTTTAGGGCTCGTTTGCTTATGCAAACCATCTGACGCGGGATGGAGCAGCCTGGTAGCTCGTCGGGCTCATAACCCGAAGGTCGTCGGTTCAAATCCGGCTCCCGCAACCAACTTTCATACCTTAAAAATTTTTTATAAATTCTCCTTATTAAATTAGCTTTTTGGTTAAAACATAATTTTTAACTTTCGTCAGTTTTGTCGGGCTCTCTCTTATTATTCACAAAGGTCATCGGTTCAAATCCGGCTCCGCAACCAACTTTCTTACCTTAAAATCTTTTTATAAAATCTCCTTATTAAATTAGTTTCTTGGTTCAAACATAATTTTTAACTTTTGTCAGTTTTGTCGAGCTCTCTCTTATTATTCACAAAGGTCGTCGGTTCAAACCCGGCTCCCGCAACCAACATTCTTACCTTAAAATCTTTTTATAAAATCTCCTTATTAAATTAGTTTTTGGCCCAAACATAATTTTTAACTTTCGCCAGTTTTGTCGGGCTCGCTTATATTAACCCTTAATTGACTACCAAAGTGATTAATCGTTAATTTCGCTTATCGCTTATCGCTTATCGCTTATCGCTTATCGCTTATCGCTTATCGCTTATCGCTTATCGCTTATCGCTTATCGCTTATCGCTTTAATTGAATTATTTTTATTCTGGACCGACCAGTTTGGGCGTGAAATTTTTAACCTGTTTAAAATTAGAATATTTAGCCTTTTATAGTAAAAAGTTGCATTGAAAATGTAATTTTTTATGTTTTATCATGCAATTTAAATCAATTAACTGCTCGAAATAGATTAAGATCTGCGCTAATTCTATAATCATAAACGAGAGCAACATGACAGCAGTAAACAACCAGAATTTGCTTCAATTACGTTTTATTCAACAGCCTCATATTGATGGTGTAAAACCATTCTTTGATCATCTACCTGATAACCCATATGCAGACGGTGCTTTCCGTAAACGTCGTTATTCGGTATTGAAGTTTGTTGATAATGAAGTAAGCCTTCAGCCAACTAAAGCGTTTGTTCAAGACGACTCAATTAACAACTTTCAGGGTAACATTGAGCGTGTTTATGAGAATTTAGAAACCGATTTAATTAATAGCGATGCATTTAAGCACTTACTGACTGAATTCAGAGCGATGACTGGCATTGAAGAGAGCCGTGACATCGAAGTTCATCAGTTCAGAATGTTAGCGATTGAAAGTGACACACCACCGGCACCAGAAGGTGTTCACCAAGATGGTTTTGATCATGTATGTGTATGTGGCGTCTCTCATGAAAATATCGCAGGCGGTGAACTGCTGGTATACGAGCACAAAGAAGCTGAGCCTTGCTTCAAGATGGAAATCAAAGACGGTTTGTTTGCACTTGTGAATGACCGTGAAGTTTGGCACAACGCCACACCGATGAATAAACTAAATGCCGATGAAGTTGGTTATTTAGATTGCTTCGTGTTTACAGCGTAAGAGGCCATAATGGAACTACAAAAATTGCGTCGTCAGTTCCCTGCACTTATGCAGCAGGTCAATGGTCAATCTCCTATCTTCCTTGATGGTCCGGGTGGCTCGCAAGTACCTCAGTCAGTGTTGAGTGCGATGTCGGCTTATTTGGGTTACTACAACTCAAATTTAGGTGGGGCATTCTTCTCAAGCGATAAAACGGTCAGTTTAATGGACAATGCACGTCAAGCAGTTGCTGATTTATTAAATGCGCCTAGCAAAGAGCAAATCGTGTTTGGCGCGAACATGACGAGTCTAACATTTAGCTTTAGCCGTGCGATATCACGTGACTGGCAAGCGGGTGATGAGGTGATTGTGACCAATGCCGATCACTTCTCAAATGTATCTTCTTGGCGTCAGGCTACTGAAGATAAAGGCGCACTTGTACACGCTGTAAAAATCAATGAAACGGATTGCACTCTAGATTTAGCACACTACAAGTCACTGTTAAATGACAAAACTAAGCTAGTTGCAGTGACTTATGCGTCGAACACCACGGGTTCTATTAACGATATTAAACAGATCGTTGAGCTTGCGCACCAAGTTGGTGCGTTGGTGTATGTGGATGCGGTTCACTACGCACCCCATGAGCTTATTGATGTTCAGGCACTTAACTGTGACTTCTTAGCGTGTTCGGCTTACAAGTTCTTTGGCCCGCACGTAGGGATTGTTTATGGTAAGCGTGAACATTTAGAAGGTTTTACACCATATAAAGTGGAGCCTGCAAAAGATGTGATCCCAGGTCGTTGGGAAACAGGTACGCAGAGCTTTGAAGGTTTAGCGGGTGTGATTGCTGCCATTGATTACATAGCTAGTCTAAGTGACCTACCAGAAAGCACGCCACGTCGTGAGCGTTTAGCACAAGCATTTGCTAACACCAAAGAACATGAAATGGCATTAAGTGCTTATTTCTTAAAGCGCCTTGCTGATTTTCCTCAGATCCGTTTATATGGT
The DNA here is from genome assembly GCF_040104455.1 of Pseudoalteromonas sp. BZB3. NCBI lineage: Bacteria > Pseudomonadati > Pseudomonadota > Gammaproteobacteria > Alteromonadales > Pseudoalteromonadaceae > Pseudoalteromonas > Pseudoalteromonas sp. BZB3. Next base: position 32,754 of record NZ_JBECOS010000007.1, read on the forward strand.
ATCGAAGATGAATCTCGTCTTGCTGAGCGTACACCAACTTTTGCTTTAACATTTGAAGGCTTTGCACCGCGAGAAGTGTCTGAGTTCTTAGGCAAACAACACATGTGTGTATGGGATGGTAACTTCTATGCGCAAGGTTTATGTGAGCAGCTTGGTGTAATGGATAAAGGTGGTGTTGTTCGTATTGGTTGTATGCACTACAACACCATTGAAGAGCTAGAAAAGTTATTCAGTGCGTTTGAAGCGTTACTGAATCGCTAATTTTACTTGAGTAAAAAAGGCGCTATTAAGCGCCTTTTTTATTTCTAACGGTAGTCTTAGCAGTAATCTTTATTGCTAACGCAACCTAAGTAGCTCATACAACGCCAAGCAGGCTGTGTCCAATTAGGATCCCAACCTCCGGCTACTTTTGGGGTAACAGCTTGTGGTAAATCGCTGCTGTTTTTTGACAGGCTTTTCATTTTCTTTTTGTTTAATTGCAACTTCATATTATTTTCCTTAATTAAAGTCGGCTCGCTTGAGTAAAAAATAATCGCTGCAATTACACTTGAAGTAAAATGAAATATATTAATGTACGAAAAATAAGCTAAATATTTTCTTCAATATAATTATTTAGCTTTGCGATTCGCTGGCCCATTCCTTCAATAATTTTATCTTTGATTTTTTCTCTGATCACACTTGGTAAGCGAGTTAATGCTTCAGGTGTAATGGTCAGTAAAATACTGTCGCTGAGTGCTTTGGCATTGGTACTGTGTTCACGTTTACAAATAAATGCGCCTTCACCTATGAATTCACCCGGACCTACCTTGCCGAGCTGACTGAGTTCTTCTTTTTTAAATATAGCGAGTTCACCGCTTAGGATAATAAATAAACGGTTATCTTGATCGAAGCGTTTGAAGGCATGCTTGTCTTTTTGCACGAGATATAAATGGCTGAAAGACTCAAGCAATACTTGTCTTTCAGCTAAAGTGAAGTCACTAAAAAAAGGCAGGCGATTGATTATTTCTAGCTGTTTAATCAGCGGTACATGTTCTAGTAACTTCATAGATAATATTCAGAATAGTTTTAACTATCCTGAATATTGCGCTCTTTTAGTTTTCGGGTCAATGTATTGCGGCCCCAACCTATACGAAGTGCAGCATCTTGTTTATGACCGTGGCAGGCATTTAAAGCGGTTTTGATCAGACGGGTTTCAAGTTGCGCTTGAACTGCCGGCCAAATATTCTCTTTGCCGTTTTTAAGCTCTTGGTTAAGCCAAACTTGAAAGGCATCGAGCCAATCGCCTTGCGCTTCTGGTTGTACTTGCGTGTGTTGTAACTCGTCGGGTAAGTCGATATCACCAACTAGTTCGCCAGGTGCCATAACAGTTAACCAGCGGCAGGTGTTTTCTAATTGACGTACATTCCCCGGCCAGTGATACAACTGCATGGTCTTGATCGCTTCAGCAGAAAGCGTTTTACTTTCGACCTGTAATTCTTTCGCGCTCTTTGCTAAAAAGTGAACGGCTAAACGTTCAATGTCTTCTGGGCGCTCTCGTAAGGCAGGGATCTTCAAACGCACTACATTGAGGCGATGGAATAAGTCTTCACGGAATTTACCTTTTTGCACTAAGGTTTCGAGATCTTGGTGTGTAGCCGCGATAATTCTTACATCAACCTTAATGCTTTGATGCCCACCAACACGATAGAACTCTCCATCGGCTAACACGCGCAATAAACGAGTTTGCACGTCGAGTGGCATATCACCGATTTCATCTAAAAATAACGTACCACCGTCTGCCTGCTCAAAGCGGCCGCGACGTATGCTATCAGCGCCAGTGAAGGCGCCTTTTTCATGACCAAACAACTCTGACTCTACAAGATCTTTTGGAATAGCCGCCATGTTGAGTGCGATGAAAGTATTGGCTTTACGCGGGCTGTGATTATGTAATGCGCCTGCAACAAGCTCTTTACCAGTACCTGATTCGCCATTGATCAAAACACTCATACTTGAAGCCGATAGTTTTCCGATAGCGCGAAATACTTCCTGCATTGCAGGGGCTTCGCCTATGATATCAGGGCTGTTTTGTGGTGTGCTCGGTTGCGCTTTGGTTTTACGGTTTTGTTGCTGAGTCTCGTAAGCACGTTCAACTAGTTGAGTTGCTTCGTTCAGATCAAAGGGCTTTGCCAGATATTCAAATGCCCCTTTTTGAAATGCATTGACCGCTGAATCTAGGTCTGAGTGTGCTGTCATAATGATCACAGGCAGATTCGGATACTGGCTATTAATCTGTTCGAGTAGTGCCATGCCATCGATACCCGGCATACGCACATCAGACACAAGCACTGCAGGTTGGTTGTATTCAAGCGCAGTCAGTACATCTTGGCCATTTGTAAAGCTTTCTGTGGCAAAACCTGCACGAGACAAAGCCTTATCTAAAACGAATCGAATAGATGCATCATCGTCAACTAACCAGACTGATTTCATTCGTGATTCCCCGATGGTTGTGATGTAAATGGCAAATATATATTGAACTCGGTATGACCCGGCCAGCTATCACATTCAATACTGCCACCGTGTTGTTCTATCAGTGTTTGTGCAATAGAGAGCCCGAGACCAGAGCCACCCTCTTTATTGGTTACCATAGGGTAAAATAAGGTGTCTTTTAATTGTTCGTCTATACCTGGTCCATTGTCGCTGATTTGAATAAGCAGTGCTTTTTTAACGACATGATCCCCTTGACGAACACGATGTCTGAATCGGGTTTTTAAGGTTATCTCTCCACCTTGTTTGAGCGCTTGCTGTGCGTTACGCACGATGTTTAAGATCACTTGTTGGATCTTAGCTTGGTCAATAACCGCATCAGGAATACTCGGATCGTAATCTTTCTTTAAGCTGATGTGTTGACCCTGTTCAAAGCTACATAGTTTGATCACAGACTCTAACAGTTGGTGGATATTGCACGATGTTTTATTAGGGAGCTGGTTAGGGCCTAATAATTTATCTACCAATTCAGTCAGTCTATCTGCTTGCTCTATGATCAGTTGTGCACATTGCTCGCGCTCTTGCTGGCAAGTCTCATACTGCAATAATTGCGCCGCTCCACGAATTCCACCTAATGGATTTTTTATTTCATGGGCAAGACCGCGGATCAGTGTGCGTGCGGCATGATATTGGTGCATTTGCTTAGAGGCTTGATCAAATTTTACTTCGTCATCAATTTTGCGACATTCAAGCAAGATGTAAGCTTGGTGCTGATGCACAATTTTGCGACTATAAATGTTCAGTGTGGCGGAGCGATTATCGATGAACACCACGTCTACTCTGTGTTGCTGGCAATCAACGCCTTCATCTAGCACGTATTGAGAGAGCTTTTCTAGGTCGATACTATGATGATTAAAAATACTGAGTAGGGGTTGATTGAGTAGGCGTTTTAGGCCCAAGCCAAACAGTTCACTACAAGAATTGTTGGCAAATTGAATAGTGTAAGCATCATCAATGACTAAGATGCAAGTTGATAGATTTTGCCAAACGTTTTCGGCAAAAGACGTTAAGGAGTGTACCATGATGGATCAGCTTTCATTGTTATGCACCAATTTGGTGCGTTTTATCATACGCCTACATTTGACTTGCATCAACGATTACTGACACTGGCTTTATGAAGGTAAAATGTGTGCTCTTTGCTTGTCACAATTTGTGTGCCTTGAGGGTTGAAAACAGCCATTTTTATCTTATGTTCACCTCGTGAGAGTGATTTAAGTACAAATGAAGTGGAAGACTGCTTTGCACCTACAGTACTGCCGTTATGGAAGAGCTGGACGGTAAAGCCTTTATGAAACCTAGGCAGCACTTGTCCACTGACATAAACGGTACCGGTGTTTTCTCTAATGGTTTGCTCATGGTTTGGTGAAGTGATATTTGCTTGATAAGAGATTTGCTTTTGGGTGTTTGATGATTGCAGAACATTGGTATTGGTATTGGTATTGGTATTGGTACTGGTACTTGGCATGACCAATGGCTTATTTAACTTTACTTCTTGCGCGCCTTTTCTGGGGGTGTCTGAGTAGACCCAATTGCCATTTTTATCTTTCCAACGATAAATTTTAGCGTCACTTGGCAGCGAAATCAGTGTCATTAAAATACATAACCCTTTTACCGTCCATTTCATTTTTTTGCCCTAACTCTTATCACACAATGCAATAAATACTTTAGTTGTTTATGAACTGCTTTACCATAAAAAAGCCCGCTTTCGCGGGCTTGAGAACACATATGATTTAGGTGCGTGTCAGTTACACGCTTGAGTGCATTTTAAACTCGTCACTTGTAGTGTGAGTTGTCATGTCCTCTAGAATTTAACTGCTAATTAAGCAATTAAACGCTGTAGTACATTTCGAACTCAACTGGGTGAGTCGTCATGTTCAGTTTTTCCACTTCTTGTGACTTAAGTTTGATGTATGCATCAATTAAGTCATCAGTGAATACGCCACCTTGGATAAGGAATTCACGGTCAGCATCAAGTGCTGAAAGCGCTTCTTCTAGTGAAGCTGCAACTGTTGGGATTTCAGCCGCTTCTTCTGCAGGTAGGTCATATAAATCTTTGTCCATTGCATCGCCAGGGTGGATCTTGTTCTTGATACCGTCAAGACCAGCCATAAGCATTGCTGAGAACGCTAGGTAAGGGTTTGCTGTTGGATCTGGGAAACGTACTTCGATACGACGTGCTTTCTCAGAAGGAACAACTGGAATACGGATTGAAGCAGAGCGGTTACGTGCAGAGTATGCAAGCATTACTGGTGCTTCGAAGCCTGGTACTAAACGTTTGTATGAGTTAGTAGACGCGTTAGCGAATGCGTTGATTGCTTTAGCGTGCTTAATGATACCACCGATGTAGTATAGTGCTTCTTCAGAAAGACCGCCGTACTTGTCACCAGCGAAGATGTTCTGGCCATCTTTACCTAGTGATTGGTGACAGTGCATGCCTGAACCATTATCGCCTACGATTGGCTTAGGCATGAAAGTTGCCGTTTTACCATATAGGTGCGCCATGTTGTGGATAACGTATTTCATTTCTTGAATTTCGTCTGCCTTCAATACCATGGTATTAAAGCGAGTTGCGATTTCGTTTTGACCCGCTGTAGCTACTTCGTGGTGGTGTGCTTCAACAACTTGGCCTAATTCTTCTAGAACTAAACACGTTGCAGAGCGCCAATCTTGTGAAGAATCAACCGGTGCTACTGGGAAGTAACCGCCTTTTACGCCTGGACGGTGACCCGTGTTACCACCTTCGTAATCTTTGTCAGAGTTCCAACATGCTTCTTGAGCATCAATTTTGTACATAGAACCAGACATGTCAGTTTTGTACTTAACATCGTCAAATAGGAAGAATTCTGGTTCTGGACCAAATAAAACAGTGTCTGCGATACCAGTTGAACGCATGTACTCTTCTGCGCGCTTAGCAACAGAACGTGGGTCGCGCTCGTAACCTTGAAGTGTTGATGGCTCAACAACATCACAACGTACGATGAGTGTTGTTTCTTCTGCAAATGGGTCTAACTTTGCAGAGTCAGCATCAGGCATTAGCACCATGTCTGATTCGTTGATGCCTTTCCAACCAGCGATTGAAGAACCATCAAACATTTTACCATCTTCAAAAAAATCTTCGTCAGCTTGGTGATGAGGAATAGAAACGTGTTGTTCTTTACCTTTAGTGTCAGTGAAACGTAGGTCAACAAACTTAACGTCGTTTTCCTTGATAAATTGTAAAACTGTATGAGACATGTGTGTCCTCCAAAACTCGTTGGGTTAGTTATTTTGCTATAACTTTCGTTATTACTGCGCAGCTATAAGCGGGTATTGTGCCAGTTTTTTATCTAAATGAATTTAAAGGTTTTTTGTGTTATTTGATTTGTGTTGCACCTTAGTGGTGCACCAACATGATCCGCAAATGCACGCTTGTGGTGCAGCTCCAGTATAGTGCATGATGCTTTTTTGCCCAGTTTTTAGTTGCAAAAATACACGCTTTAATTTCATTTCCATGCTGTATTAAGCAGCAGGATGGCTGTATTGTCATTTAAATCACATTTATAAAAGGTATTTTGTTGAGATTATTGTATTAAAGCAGGCGCTTTTATGGCGTGGTTTATTTCAGCTTCTATACTGAATTGACCCTTTATTCGTCGAATAGTGACGTCAGTTGAAAAAATAATGCTGCATAAACTTTCATCTATGGCGTTATTAGGGGATAATACGTCCCTTTTAAATTCTAGCGGCCTATTTTGGGCTGTGCTACACGATTTGGTGTATAGGATTAACCCACTCTTTCGAGTAATTATCTGAGTTATAAACATGAGCATTGAAAAATTACGTAATATCGCGATTATCGCGCACGTTGACCACGGTAAAACGACCCTAGTAGACAAGCTACTAGAGCAATCGGGCACGTTAGAAACACGTGGCGGTAATGAAGAACGCGTGATGGATTCCAACGACATCGAAAAAGAGCGTGGTATTACCATCCTAGCTAAAAACACCGCGATTGAGTGGAACGATTACCACATCAACATCGTAGACACTCCGGGACACGCTGACTTCGGTGGTGAAGTAGAACGTGTTCTTTCAATGGTTGACTCAGTATTACTTCTAGTTGATGCGCAAGAAGGTCCAATGCCGCAAACGCGTTTCGTAACGCAAAAAGCATTCGCACTAGGTCTTAAGCCAATCGTTGTTATCAACAAAATCGACAAGCCAGGTGCACGCCCTGATTGGGTAATGGACCAAGTATTCGATCTATTCGATAACCTAGGTGCAACTGACGAGCAGCTTGATTTCCAAGTTATCTACGCTTCAGCAATTAACGGTTGGGCAACGCTTGACCTAGACGAGCCTTCAGACAACATGCAACCAATGTTTGAAGCGATCGTTGAGCAAGTAGAAAAGCCAGATGCAGATCCTGCAGGCGCATTCCAAATGCAGATTTCACAGCTAGACTACAACTCATACATCGGTGTAATCGGTGTTGGTCGTATCAAGCGTGGTACTGTTAAAGTAAACCAACAAGTAACAATTGTTGGTGCTGACGGTTCTACTCGCAACGGTAAAGTTGGCCAAGTACTGACTTACTTAGGTCTTGACCGTCACGAAGCACAAGAAGCGCAAGCGGGCGACATCATTGCAATTACCGGTCTAGGTGAACTTAAGATCTCTGATACTGTATGTGATGTAAACGCAGTTGAAGCACTTCCAGCGCTTTCTGTTGATGAACCGACAGTAACAATGACGTTCTCTGTAAATACGTCTCCGTTCTCTGGCCAAGAAGGTAAATTCGTAACTTCACGTAATATCCTTGAACGTCTTCAAGCTGAGCTTGTTCACAACGTAGCACTACGTGTTGAAGAAACAGATAACCCAGATAGCTTCCGCGTGTCAGGTCGTGGTGAACTTCACCTAGGTATCCTAATCGAAAACATGCGTCGTGAAGGTTACGAACTAGCTGTATCTCGTCCAGAAGTAATTCTTCGCGAAGTAGATGGTCAGTTAGAAGAACCGTACGAAACAGTAACAGTTGACGTTGAAGAAGAGCACCAAGGTTCTATCATGGAGCAACTTGGTCTTCGTAAAGCAGAAATGACTGACATGGCACCAGATGGCAAAGGTCGTATCCGTATGGACTTCATGATGCCTTCACGTGGTCTTATCGGTTTCCAAACTGACTTTATGACGCTGACGTCTGGTTCTGGTCTAATGTACCACACGTTTGATCACTACGGTCCACACAAAGGCGGTAACATTGGTCAACGTAAGAACGGTGTACTTATCGCAAATGCTGCTGGTAAAGCACTAACTAACGCACTATTCAACCTTCAAGACCGTGGTAAGCTATTCATCGGTCATGGTGTTGAAGTATACGAAGGTATGATCATCGGTATTCACGCGCGTGATAACGACCTAACTGTAAACGCCCTTAAAGGTAAGCAGCTTACTAACGTACGTGCATCGGGTACTGACGAAGCGCAAAACCTTGTGCCACCAATCGTTATGACACTAGAGCAAGCACTTGAGTTCATCGATGATGATGAGCTAGTAGAAGTAACACCTGAAAGCATCCGTATCCGTAAGAAGCTACTTACTGAAAGCGAGCGTAAGCGCGCGAGCCGTGAAGCTAAGAAATAATCTCTTACGAGATGTAAAAAAACCGCTCAACTGAGCGGTTTTTTTGTAGCTAAATAAAGCAAACTATTTAGAAGTATTACTTTTTGGCTTTGAATTAAAACAAACCATAGCTTTCGGTTTCTTCAGGGTCATAGCTTTGTAAATGTTCGGGTCTAAAAATCGCACTAGGATCGATTAATACGCTATGTGTATCATCACGTTTAATTAAACCTTTCATCATTTGCTTAGTTTGTGGATCGATATCAAAACCGATATTGGTGATCTCATTGAGTGGTTTGATCTCACTCTCATCGCAATGAATATTGTCTTGTACTTGATCGACCAACAAACCAATATGTGGTTTTTGACCATCTAAGGTTGTGAAAACAATAATAGGTTTATGATCGAGCGTGATTTGATCTCTTGCTGACTCAAATAATCGGATCAGTTTTTGATAAGTCGTAGTGCGCTCTTTTTCGAGCATTCTTACTGCTTGTTCTTTTTCGCCTTTGGCACACATATCTAATAAGGTGCTTGAAAGATTGTGTAATTTTGTATGTGGTTCTTCAAAGCGGGCAAGTAAAGCTTTTAAATCTTCATTATCAGTTTTGAAACTATAAAACCACTTACCAAATTCACTCTGTCGAGGATCTCGTGCTTTGGTAAAAGCGACACCTTCATGAATGCTGTGTTCAAGTGCGACTAACCAAGCTTTATGATCTTGTTCACGATCATGTAGTAGTTTTACGAGTGCTTGATTTACTTCTGAGGAAGATTGGTTATTTAAGATTAAGCCAAGATCAAAAATAGGTGTTGGGGTGCCCATGTAATCTTTGACCCCTAAGAAGCTTGGGTTGCCGTTTGGCAATGAGGTTAGGTTTCCTTCATAGCGCTCGGTCAGCAATATGTCTAAGATCTTTAAAGAAATTGTTTTTTGCCCAACACGAAAGTTAATTAAATCCATGTCTGCCTCATCATGCTTATAAGTATGACTAATGATAGATCAATTACGAATGATATGAACGGAAAATTGGTAATTTCTTTTGCTTTGGTTTGATCTTAAATAAATGACGTAATTCATCATCTTGGTTGATCACATTGCTTAAGGCATTGAGTACACAGCTAGAGTTAAATGGTAAAGGACACATTTTTGCGGCTCGACTAAACACTAATGCGTTGAGATACCCTTCAAATATTGCGTGTGTAATAGGTAAAGAATGCGTGTTTAACGTTGCTCTGAACTGCTCACAAATTTTACCCTTACAAGAGGCTGGGTTTGGCACCACTTCTGTGACCATTAATTGGCTTGGTTGAGTAAGCTTACTTAATAGGCCTTCGCTGGAGGCGAATGATACAGTTGTGAATGCAAGTTTCTTGTTTTGCTTTTGTGATAACAGAATGAAGTGTGATAACGGCTCATAAGTGCCTACCATAGCAACGGCGGTGGCTTCACTGTTGCCAATTAGTTTAAGTGCTTTCTCGACTTCATTGGTATTTCTGCGAAATCGACCAACTACCTGAGGCTTTAACCCCCTCATTCTTAGTGCCGCTGTGAGGCTTTTTTGTAATGTAATACCAAATTCATCAGCTTGAATGAGTAAGGCAATTTTTGAATGGCCTAATTCATCAACCAGGTAACTAATTTGCTCTTTTGCCTCATCAAGGTAGCTGGCTCTTAGGTTAAACACTTTGAAGGTAGGTTTTTCCCTTAAAAATGCAGCACCCGTATAGGGCATAAGTAAAGGTATTTGCGTGTGCTCTAGCATGGGTTTTATGGCCGTTGTGGTTGGGGTACCCATATAACCAAATAAAGCATGTACTTTTTTATCATAAATAAAAAAGCGTGTGTTGTTGACGGTATGGTTTGGCTCATAGCCATCATCTCTCACATCGAGTTCGATAAGCGCGCCATGAATTCCACCTTGCTTGTTGAGTTGCTCAAAATAAATTCTAGATCCCGAGGCAAGTTGTTTGCCTATTTCACTGGCAGGTCCAGTTAATGCAACCGACATACCTAGCTTAATATCGAGTTGCGATCCAGAAGCCATAAGCTGGCTTGCCCACAGAAGGCAAGAAGTAAGCAAAATTGAGGGCTTAAATTTGTGCATAGATTTCTGCAACTAGATTAGATAAACATAGGTTTAGTTGTTTTTTTGAGTCAATGCATAACTCTTTCTGAATTACGTCTTTTTTATTACCTTGTAGTACTAGCTTAATTAGTAGTCGATGGGAAATAGCCGAAAGGTTGTATAGTATTTGTGGATTCTGTGACACTATTTGCCAAATCAAGGCTAAGCCTTGTTCGATATGCGCAGGTTGGTCGAGTAATATTTTTAACTGCTGTTTATACTCAGCCGAGATGAGTGAGTTGCCAGATGTTGGTTTCATTAACTGACTGACAAGTGTGTCATCTAACATTTGATACTGTGTCAGCAATTGATAAGTAAATTGCTGAGAAAAGCGTACTCGCAACTGATGCTGTTCTTCAGATAGGTTTTTATTACTTTTTAAAACAATCGCAGAATACTCACCGCTAGCTTTATCTTGTTTAAAGCCTAACTTTACAATTCGATACTCGTTCTCTTGCCAGAACTTTAATAACTGTGCGGTGCAGCCAAAACTACTGCCAAAGTAATCGACCTCATCTTGTAGCTGCTGCTCAGTGTAATTCAATAACTGCTGACCCAGCTTTTGGCTTTGAAACTCAGGTGCGATAGCGATTCTGACAACTCTGGCGGCTTTATGACTCAAAAATGTATCTTGTTGTAGCAAGTGGTAAAGCTGTTGCGGTAGCAAATGCCCTTTAGGTCGCCTGTTCTGTTGCGCAATCATTGCGATACTATCAGCATTTAAGCCGCCTTCAATGCTGACCAGACAAATACCAAGTAAATGGTTTTGCTGTTTGATTGCAAAAAGTTTGTTTTCAGGTTGGTCGAGTAATTGTCTTAGGTCATTAACGCTGGTTTGGTAATGAGCGAGCACCAATAATGAAAATGCTTGTCTGAGTAGATGCTCATCGTGCAGTAAATCTTCAGATGTAATATGAGTAAACTCGAACTGTTCAAGTTGCTTAGGTGCATTAAACTGCGCGTCTAGCGCGAATAGTTTGTTTATGCTGCTTTCTAATGGATCACACTGCTCATATCTTATAGGCGCATTTAGGGTTATTTGCTGATAGGTGGGGGAGTGTTTTGCTAAGAAACGTTTGAACCTTAGCGTATAGCCTCGACCATTACCTTCATAGCCCACTAAGGTAGATGCAAATACACAGCGCTTGAATTGATCTGCTATTTTGATGAGTGTGGGTACGGGTAAAGCTGCCGCTTCGTCAATAAGAATGATGTCATCGCTGATATTTTCTTGAAGTAACTTATCTGGTGGACAAAAGCGAAGATTAGCGAGTGTTTTCTCATTGCCTGAATATTCAACTCCGAGGGCGTTGGCCAAATGCATAAAGCTACTTTTTACTGCTTGATATTGTCGAGCACATACCACAAATGATTGCTCAGGCATTTTGCTCGCTAGTAAACCTAAAGCCGATGATTTACCACGGCCTCTATCGGCTGTAAGCAAAATATGTTGCCGAGATTTGGTGAGTAATGTAGTGAGCGTTTCAATCACTTTATCTTGCTCACCTAATCTATGGTTAAGCTCTGAAGCAGGTTTTAAACTTGGCAAAGACAGTCTTGCGTCATTAGTTTCAGAAATAATAGAGATAGGTAACTGAGTAAATAAGTGCTGCCAACGTATTAAAAATGGACTCGTTGTTAGCGATTGCTGGTGATTTTGCCAAGTTGTGATCCCTTGGTCACACCAAAAACTTAATTGTCCAAGTTCAGGTAAGACGAGCGCAAGTATTCCGCCTGCCTTTACTGTGCCACTCAGTGCCGCGAGTTTATTAGGGATAATCCCTGAGTATCCATCGTATATTGCGACCTCGAACTCTTGACCGAGAATTTGATGAAGATGCTCAGGCCATTGCGCTTGATTAAAAGCCGGTTCTTTTGACAGTGTTAAAAAAGAAGTTGTTTTGTTTGTGAGTTTATTTAACTCAGTAGCAGCCCACATTTGTGAGCCGCAAAACAACACTAACTGACGGTGCTGATTAAAAGTAAGGCGCTCAAATAGCGCCTCTAAATTATATTTTTTCGAGTCTTGCATAAGCGGTGACAAGCCATTTAGTACCCACATCGTCAAAGTTGACTTGAATACGCGATTGCGCGCCATTCCCTTCGTAGTTTAATACGGTGCCAGCACCAAACTTAGCATGTAAAACTCGTTGACCAAGGTTGTAACCGCTATCTTCAAAGGTTGCCAAAGTAATGGTGTTACTGAAGCGGCCTGTACTTGCTGGGCGCGAAACTTGCGTTTTAATGCGAATTTCTTCTACACAGTCTTCAGGGATTTCACGTAAGAAGCGCGAAGGACTATGATGTTTTTCTTGTCCATACAAACGACGGCTTTCGGCATGGCTAATATAAAGTTTATCCATTGCGCGGGTCATACCGACATAACATAAGCGGCGCTCTTCTTCTAAGCGGCCCGACTCTTCATGGCTTTGTTGTGAAGGGAACATACCTTCTTCTACACCAACCATAAATACAAGTGGGAACTCTAGACCTTTTGCCGAGTGTAAAGTCATCATTTGCACAGCATCTTCATGTTCATCAGCTTGGCCTTCACCCGCTTCGAGTGACGTGTAGGCTAAGAAGCCTTGTAGTGGCGAACTAAAGTCTTCATCAATAGGCGGTTCATATTGACCACAGGCACTGATTAATTCTTCTAAGTTTTCTACTCGAGCGCGGCCTTTTTCACCTTTTTCGGCTTGATACATTGCCATTAGGCCTGATACTTCAATGGTCTGTTTGGCTTGCTCGCTCAATTCTAGCTCATCAATTTTATCGCTGAGATGCTCGATAAGTTCAACGAATTTAGAGACGGCAGTTGCTGCTCTACCAGCTAAATGCTTTTGCTCTAGAATCGCTTTTGCGGCGTACCATAATGGCATTGATTCATTTCGAGCACAGTCACGGATATGGCTCAAGGTTTTGTCACCAATACCACGGGCTGGGGTATTAATAACTCGCTCAAATGCGGCATCATCCTGACGGTTGCATATTAAGCGTAGGTAACATAAAGCATCTTTGATCTCTTGGCGCTCGAAGAAGCGCATACCGCCATAAATACGATACTTTAAGCCTTCTTGTAACATGGCCTCTTCAAGAATACGTGACTGGGCGTTGTTACGATAAAGAATGGCGCAATCTTGTAAAGCATTACCCCCATTCAGCCAAGTTTTGATTTTACCTACCACAAAACGGGCTTCATCTAACTCATTAAAGGCAGCATAAATCGAAATAGGCTCGCCTTGGTTGCCATCGGTCCAAAGGCTTTTTCCCATTCGCTCGGCGTTGTTTTCAATCAGCGCGTTTGATGCTTTTAGAATGGTTGCCGTAGAACGATAGTTTTGTTCAAGGCGAATAGTCTCGGCATCAAAGTCATCTAAAAAGCGTTTGATATTTTCAATTTTAGCGCCACGCCAGCCGTAAATACTTTGGTCATCATCGCCTACGATCATGATATTGCTGTCACCGCCCGCCAGTAGTTTTAACCAACGATATTGAATGTTGTTGGTATCTTGGAATTCGTCTACCAACATATGACGGAAACGCTGCTGATAATGGCGCAGCAAGGTTGGCTGCTGTTGTAGCAACTCAAAGCAGCGTAATAAGATTTCAGCAAAGTCGACCAAACCCGCTCTGTCACAGGCTTCTTGATAAGCCGTATAAACGCGCAACATGAGTTGCTCGTTCACATCATAAGCTTGAATATCTTTTGGACGTTGACCTTCATCCTTACGGGCGCTGATATACCAGGCTATCTGCTTTGGCGGCCATTTCTTTTCATCAATATTCATGGCTTTCAACAGACGACGGATCATACGTACTTGGTCGTCAGTGTCTAAGATTTGAAATGCTTCTGGTAGGTTAGCTTCACGGTGATGAGCGCGAAGGATTCGGTGAGATAAACCATGGAAAGTGCCGATCCACATACCACCGACAGGTGATTTGAGCGTTTCTTCAACACGGGTACGCATTTCTTTGGCGGCTTTATTGGTAAAGGTCACAGCAAAAATACTATAAGGAGAAGCGTGCTCTACCTGCATTAACCATGCAATACGATGAACAAGTACTCGCGTTTTACCTGAGCCTGCGCCAGCCAGCACCAGCATGTTCTGCAAAGGAGCAGCTACAGCTTCGCGTTGTTTATCGTTTAAGCCGTCAATTAAATCAGAAACGTCCATTAGGTTACCTTGCCAAATCAGAATGCAGCAAAGTATACCTAGGCTAGCGTCTATTTCCCAGCAAGACACACATTTTTACTATGCGTAAAAACTTAACTTTTTGAAATATATGAAGAATGAAAATAAATTAAACTGTATAAATAACCAGTTTACTGGCCGATATATTCTTTTAAGCGATTTTGAACTTCTTCAACTAATAAGTCAGGTTGGAATTTAGATAGAAACGCATTACAGCCCACTTTTTCAACCATAGCTTGGTTAAAACTGCCACTCAAAGACGTATTCAAAATTACATAAAGATCTTTAAGGCGAGGATCATTCCTAATTTCATAGGTTAAGCGGTATCCGTCCATCACTGGCATTTCGGCATCGGTGATCACCGCAAGTATTTCTTGATTAATGTCTTTGCCTTCATCAGCCCACTTTTTCAAAATGTCCAAAGCGGCTTTGCCATCGGTAGCAGGAATAATTTCAATTCCTAACTGCGCTAGTGTGTCTGATACTTGCCGACGTGCAGTTGGTGAATCATCCGCATGAAGAATTTTCTTACCTTGAAATTCAGGCAGGATTGATTCATCTAGTATATCGTCTGATATCTGTATGTCGTAGCTAATAATCTCTGCCAGCACTTTCTCTACGTCGATAATTTCAACGAGGTGTTCTTGGCCGTCACGCTTTAGTTTTGTGAAGGCAGTAAGATAATGGTTTTTACCCACAGAACTAGGTGGAGGCATAATATCCGACCAAGTAGTATTGACGATTTGGTCAACTTTACCGACTAGAAAAGCTTGAATAGTACGGTTGTATTCAGTGATAACGAGATTGCAGTCTTCATCACGCTGACATTCTGGCAAATTGATTGCTCTGCGAAGGTCGATCACTGGGATGGACTCTCCACGAATGCTAGTTACACCACATACTTTCGGGTGCGCGTTTGGCATGATGTTTAGGTGTGGTAGCTTTACAACTTCTTTTACTTTGAAGACATTTAAAGCAAACAGATGGCGGCTATGTAAATGAAATAACAACAACTCAAGTCGGTTTTCACCCACCAGTTGAGTTCTTTGATCTAC
This sequence comes from Pseudoalteromonas sp. BZB3, assembly GCF_040104455.1. Taxonomy (NCBI): domain Bacteria; kingdom Pseudomonadati; phylum Pseudomonadota; class Gammaproteobacteria; order Alteromonadales; family Pseudoalteromonadaceae; genus Pseudoalteromonas; species Pseudoalteromonas sp. BZB3. The sequence goes on from NZ_JBECOS010000007.1 coordinate 48,258, forward strand.
AGAAGCTAAAACACCAGCCATGTCGTTATCCTTTAGAAGAAGATAAATTCAGTATACCTAACACGAGGTAGAAATCTAATAAACCTAAAATGAGGTCGTCTATAAGTCTATCCTAGATTTATTTAAAGTGGTATTTGCAAGCAAATAGATATCGCGTATTGTGAACAAAAATCATTAAATTCAATTATTTTAGTTATGCCTCTGTATTTTAAAAAACTAGCCATGCTCTTAAGAGCACATATAGACAAAGCTAGTTGGCAGCTGTTAATGGCGGTAACAGTGTTGCATATAGCTGCGACTTGGTTACTGCTTTTAGCTGCAAACGAAACCGAGCTTTTAGGGCTCAACACCTATTTTTATTATTATGTTGTTACCACTTCAACGGTAGGATATGGCGATATGAGTGCCGTAACCCCTATGGGTCGTTTGGTCGTGGCACTATTTCAAATTCCATTTGGCTTAGCGTTATTTGGTGTTTTGCTTGGCAAAGTCGGGCAGTTAGTTACATTTTGGGTAAAAAGAGCAATGACGGGAAACAAAAACTTAGCACACTTAACTGATCACATCGTTATCTTTGGCTGGCATGAGCAGAGAACAAAAAAGATTGTTGATTACATACTTGCCGACAATAAAAGAAAAGACCGACAAATCATTCTTGCCGTTAATGATCTCGAAGAGCACCCTCTAGCTAACTATTCTGAAGTTGAATTTGCCCATCTGACGAGTTTTACAGATGAAAAAGAATTGGAGCGTATTGCGATTTCTCAAGCTGATAAAATTATTATAGATGGCAAAGATGACGATCAGACCTTCACTACTGCATTAATGATAAGCCCGTTAATAAAAGAAGCTGCACATATTAGTGCGCATTTTATCGATGAGAGTAAAGTCAGTCTGCTTCGCACTCATTGCAAGAATATTGAGTGTTCTAGTACAAAGTCAGCTGAGATCTTAGTGCGCGCTATGCAAGATCCTGGTTCGAGTCGAGTGCAAGAGGAATTACTTTCAACTTTGCATGGCGACACTCAGTTTAGTGTGCGGTTACCTGAGAATATTGCAGCACTTCCTTTCTCGGCTTTCTTTCATTACTTCAAAGAAAAGCACGATGCAATCATTTTGGGAGTTGCTCACGATCTAAATGCATTTAATATGGACTTAAATCCGCCTCTGCATTACCAAATTAAAGGCGGTGATATTCTTCACTATATTTCACCTGAGCGTATTTTACCGTCAGAAGTAAAGTGGTCAGAAATCAAATAGTATTTTTGAAGTCGTAATAATAGTAATTGTTTTGCGGTAGATAATAGCGAGCAACTATCATTGCTCGCTATTATGGTAATGTTTTAATAATAAGAACTCTTCCTCAGTGACGGGCATAATGGATAACCGGCCAGCTTTTTTGAGGGGTAAGTCGATAATTCTAGGATCTGCCTTAATCTGTTTCAGAGAGATGGGCCTTAACTTTTCTCTAAATTGAACAGTGACACCAAACCATTTTGGGGAGTCTGGCTTAGATTTTTCATCAAAGTAATCACTGCTTGGATCGAATTGGTGGGGATCAGGGTGTGCTTCTTCTATCACCTCTGCGATCCCGACAATTGCAGGCACTTTACAGCTGGAGTGATAAATAAAGATCTGATCACCGAGCTTGACATCATCTCTCAGAAAGTTTCGTGCCTGATAGTTTCTTACACCTTCCCAAAAAGTGCTTTGCTCTTGTGCATTCTTTAAATCATCAATAGAAAATGCATCGGGTTCTGTTTTGAATAACCAATAAGCCATAAAAATCTTCAGATAGTGTTTTTTAATATTGTTGATGAAATGACAAAGCTGAGCAAGGTAAATACACAATAAACAGATACGTGTAGTATGATTAAAACGTTATGTTGTTTGAGGGTAATGAGTTATGAGTCAGGTATTAGAGAATTTACTGTCACTTCTTTCATTAGAAGAAATTGAACAAGGGATCTATCGAGGGCAAAGCCAAGATTTAGGTTTTCCACAAGTCTTCGGTGGTCAGGTAATGGGGCAAGCCCTATCAGCAGCCAAATATACGTTGCCAGCAGATCGTTATGTTAATTCTTTGCACTCATACTTTTTACGTCCGGGCGATGCCAGCAAACCAATTGTTTATGATGTTGAAACTATCAGAGATGGAAGAAGCTTCAGTACGCGCCGTGTTTGTGCAATCCAATATGGTAAACCTATCTTTTATATGACAGCTTCTTTTCAGGGAGATGAAGAGGGGTTATCTCATCAAATAGAGATGCCTGATGTGCCAGCACCAGAAACCCTTAAGTCATCGCTTGAGTTTTACCAAGAACATGCAGATCTAATTCCTGAACAACTGAGAAATAAATTTACCTGCGAAATGCCTATCGAGATGCGTCCGGTAAACTTTCAGAACCCTTTTAAACCAAAAAGTACTGAAGCTAAAAGACATGTTTGGTTTAGGGCTAATGGCACAATGCCTGATGACAGACGCATACATAACTACTTATTAGCATATGCGTCAGACTTTGAGTTTTTGCCAACGGCATTGCAGCCGCACGGGCTTTCTTTCTTACAACCTAATATGCAAGTTGCAACGATAGATCATGCTATGTGGTTCCACCGTCCATTTAGAATGGATGAATGGTTGCTATATAGTGTCGATAGTCCAAGTGCGAGTGGTGGCCGTGGTTTAGTTAGGGGGCAATTCTTTAATAGACAAGGTGAGTTAGTTGCTTCAACCATACAAGAAGGCGTGATGAGACTAAGATCTAACTAGATCTTAGTTTTTAAATGCAAATAACCTGTATTAAATGTTAGCAAAAAGCGACTAAAAACAGGGTTTTGATTTCTTTTTGAGCGGTTGAACACATTTCTTAAAATTAATTGCAAAAAGGGGTTGATCAAAAAAATGATCTCCCTATAATGCGACCCCACTGACACGGGGCGAGACGCTGAAAAGCAAATCAAAACGATGTCGAGTCAAATAAAACTTAACTTTAAAAACTTTTTAAAATTAAGTGTTGACATAAAAAGTGAAGTCGTTATTATGGCGCTCC